>JAIERG010000016.1 GCA_019747095.1 Caulobacteraceae bacterium
TCAAGCAGTACAAGCGGCTGTTCGAAATGGAGAACGTCAACCTGACGTTCACCGACGACGCCTTGTCGGCCGTGGCCAAGAAGGCGATCACTCGCAAGACCGGGGCGCGCGGTCTGCGCTCCATCCTCGAGGGCATCCTGCTCGAGACCATGTTCGAACTGCCGACGTTCGACGGCGTCGAAGAGGTCGTGGTCAATGCCGAGGTTATCGAGGGCAAGGCCCAGCCTCTGCTGATCTATGCCGAGAAGAAGAAGGCCGCTGACGGCGCAGCCTGACGCGATCAGCGATCATCACACTCAAGGGCCCGGCGGGAAATCCGTCGGGCCCTTTTCGATTTTGCTATCGTCCGGTCCCGGCTGCCGCAATAATCGGCCTCACGTCGCAGGGGACATTTCATGATCACGCTCATCGTCATTGCCGTCATCGTCGCGATCCTCGCCTTCGTGGTGATCGGTTCGTACAACAAGCTCGTGGCGCTGGATCAGCGCGCCGACCAGTCGTTCGCCGACATTGACGTCCAGCTGAAGCAGAGAAACGACCTGATCCCCAATCTGGTCGAGACCGTGAAGGGCTATGCCTCGCACGAGCAGGGCACGCTGAACGCCGTGACCCAGGCCCGCGCCGCCGCCGCCGGGGCCACCAGCGTCAACGACAAGGTCGCAGCCGACAACATGATGACTGCGGCACTCGGCCGACTGTTCGCCGTCGCCGAGGCCTATCCGGACCTCAAGGCCAACACAAACTTCCTGGAACTGCAGCGCGAGCTGAGCGATATCGAAAACAAGCTCGCCGCCGCCCGTCGCTTCTTCAACAACGCCGTGGCCGAGTTCAACGCCGTGCGCGCCCAATTCCCGACCATCCTGTTCGCCGGCATGTTCGGCTTCGGTCAGGAAAAGCCCTTCTTCGACGTCGGTGCCGGTGACCGTGAGGCCATGACCGCCGCGCCGCCGCAGGTGAAGTTCTAACTCCTGATGCGCGCCGTCGGTCTTCGGACCCACATCTGGGCCAACAACACTCGCTCGGCTCTCCTGCTGGCGGGCTTTCCCGTCATGCTGGTCGGGCTGATATTCGGCATTCAGCTGATCCTGATGGGGGTCGGCTTTCTTCCGAACTCCGGCGCAACGCTGGAGCAGGATATCGCACTGGCAGCGTCCATGCTGACCGGTACAATTCCGCTGGCCTTGATCGTCGCCGGGATCTGGTTCGCCATCGCCTGGTTCGGCAACCAGGCCATGATTGATGCCATGACCGGTGCCCGCAAGGTCGAGCGGACTGCGGAGCCCGAGCTATACAACCTGCTGGAAAACCTGGCGATCTCGCGAGGATTGAAGACACCAACCTTACGCATTATCGAGCGTTCAGAGCTCAATGCCTATGCCTCGGGCCTGCGCGAGGGGCAATACAGCGTGACTGTCACCCGCGGCCTCATCGAGGTGCTCGACCGCGATGAGATGGAGGCCGTGCTGGCCCACGAGCTGACGCACGTCATCAACAAGGACGTGCGGACGATGGTGATTGCCTCGATCTTCGCCGGCATCATCACCGTGCTGGCCGAGCTCCTGTTCCGGGGCCTCTTCTACGTTCGCGGATCGAGCCGGGACAACAAGAACGCCGGGCCATTGCTCCTCATCGGTTTCGGCATCGCCCTGGTGGGTTTCGCGCTCGCGTTCGTGATCAGGCTCACGCTCTCCCGGACACGAGAATTCGTGGCTGACGCCGGAGCCGTTGAATTGACCAAGAACCCCGATGCGATGATTTCGGCCTTGAGAAAGGTTGAGGGGCGGTCGTTCGTGAAGGCTCCAGACGAGGTCCAGGGGATGTTCCTGGATAACCGCAAGGAGGGCTTTCTCGATGGTTTGTTTGCCACCCATCCCTCGATCGACAAGCGGGTTGAGGCGCTGATCCGGTATGGCGGCGGTCGCGACCCAGGGCCTTTGACCGAGGCTGCAAGACCGGCACCCGGCCTGACGGCTGTTCCTGTTTCCTCCTGAAGAGCCTCAGATCCTCGAGGGGACGATGGTGGGTGATGTAGGGTTCGAACCTACGACCCGCTGATTAAGAGTCAGCTGCTCTACCAACTGAGCTAATCACCCCAACCATTCGTCACGGCGGCGACCCCGAGGTCTCGCCGTCATCGCGAGCGAAAAGAAACGATCCGCGCGCGGGAGGGGCGGACATAGAGACAATGATCCCGTCTGGCAAGGGATTTCGAGGGCGGTTCCTCTGTGTCGCAGGGCCGTCTAGCATTGCCGGTGAATCGCCCGGCAGGGGCGGGGGAGAGAACGCATGGCCTTCTGGAACCGGCGCAAATCGATCGATCTTATGCAGGGCGCAGGCGATGGGCCGCGCCTCAAGGCCACGCTCAGCTGGTATCACTTGATCGCGCTGGGCGTCGGGGCGATCGTCGGGACCGGGATCCTGACCCTGATTGGCGTCGGAGCCGGGCTGGCTGGGCCGGCGGTCATGATCAGCTTCGCCCTCGCGGGCCTGGTCTGCGCCTGCGCGGCCCTGGCTTACGCAGAGCTGTCCACGATGATGCCGCAGGCGGGCAGTGCCTACACCTATTCCTATGCCGTGCTCGGCGAGTTGCTGGCCTGGATCGTGGGCTGGAGTCTGATCCTGGAATACTCGCTGGTCGTCTCCGCCGTGGCCGTAGGCTGGTCGGGCTATGCGGTCGGTTTCCTGACCGGGCTTGGCATCGACCTGCCGACCGCGCTGACCGTCGGGCCCCACGTGGCGGGTGGGGTCGTGAATCTGCCGGCGGTCTTCATCATTGCTGTGGTCACGGGCCTTCTACTGCTGGGCACCAGGGAAAGCGCGACGCTCAATGCCATCCTTGTCATCATCAAGGTCGCAGCCTTGATCGCTTTCGTGGCCATCGCACTGCCGGCCTTTGACAGCGCAAACTTCACCCCCTTCATGCCCAACGGCTTCGGCGCGCCCTTCGTCCAGACCGGCGTCATGGCGGCGGCGGCCATCATCTTCTTCGCCTTCTACGGCTTTGACGCCATCTCGACGGCGGCGGAGGAGACGAAGCGCCCCGAGCGCGACCTGGCCATCGGCATCGTTGGATCGATGCTGATCTGCACGGCGTTGTACTTGGTTGTTGCCGCATCAGCGATCGGGGCCCGTCCGGTCGAGAGTTTCGCTGAGAGTCCGGAGCCTCTGGCCCTGGTCCTGCGCGAGATGGGGCAGGGGACTGCGGCCCAGTGGATCGCGGCCTCGGCGGTGATCGCCCTGCCGACGGTGTTGCTCGCCTTTCTCTTCGGCCAAAGTCGCATCTTTCTCGGCATGGCGCGCGACGGCCTTCTTCCGACCGGACTGGCGAAGATTTCGGGACGGGGCGTGCCCGTCGTGGTGACGGTGTTCACGGCCATCGTTGTAGCCGCTCTCGCCGGGATCATGCGGCTCGACGAGCTGGCGTCTCTGGCCAACGCCGGAACCTTGGCGGCCTTTACGGCGGTAGGGATATGCCTGATCGTGCTTCGGCTGCGCGATCCCGACCGGCCTCGGAAGTTCAAGGCACCGCTGTTCTGGCTGGTTGGCGCGATCACGATCATTGGCTGCGTCGTGTTCTTCCTTAGCCTGCAGGCGCGGACGCAGTTCTGGTTCCTGGTGTGGAACGGGGCGGGGCTGCTGGTCTATTTCCTGTGGTCGGCAAGGAACGCCAGGCTGGCGAAGGCCCCGCAAGAGGCCGCGTGATGTCGCGCCGCGACCTGACCGGCGCGGTGGACTTCTCGGTGCTCGATCAAACGACGGGTGGCGACGATGCTGTGTCCGAGGAGATCCTCGGCCTGTTCGTGCAACAGGCCGAGGTCTGGGCACCCCTGCTCGACATCCGCGAGGATGGTTGGCGCGATGCGGTTCACACGCTGAGAGGCACCGCTGCGGGTATCGGTGCCAGGCATCTGGCCGCGGTCTGCGCTGTGGCGGAAGCAGCGGAGAAGGCCCACGCTCCCCCCCTGCTCGACAGAGTCCGGGATGCCCTGGACGCCGCTCTGGCGGACGTCGCAGCTTGGCGCCACGAACTGATGCTACGGTCGCTGAAGACCTAGCTGCGCGTGCGGTCGTAGACCGAGAACTCGTGGGCGATGCAGCGGTCGATCAGGGTGCGCCATACGGGCTCGGCGATGTCGGGCGACAGGTGCTGGGCCTTGGCGGCGGCAAGAACCTTGGCCACCACGTCCTCGATGCGAGCCTCATCATGGACGGCGTCGCGGTTCGGCTTGATGCGCGCGGCGGCGTCCATATAGCGCTGACGTTCGGCGATCAGGGCAACCAGGGCCCGGTCGAGCGCGTCGACGCCCTGGCGGACCTCTGCCATCGACTGGCAGGCGGCCGGGTCGACGCGGGCGTCGACGGCGACGATCTGGGGCTTGTGCAGGACCTCAGCCGACAAAGGCGCGCTCCAGAACATAGTCGCCGGGCTCGGCATTGGAGCCTTCCTTGAGGCCGAAGCCTTCCAACAGTTCGGCGGTTTCCTTGATCATGGCCATCGAACCACAGAGCATGACGCGGTCGCGCTCGGGCGAGAAGCCTGCCGGCAGGCCGAGGTCGGCGAAGACGGCGCCCGACTGTATGCGGTCGGTGATCCGGCCAGCGGTCGGGAAGTCTTCCCGCGTGACCGTGGGGTAGTAGGTCAACTGTCTCTTCGCCTCTTCGCCAATCAGGGCGTCGTCGTGGATGCCGGAGGTGAAGAAGTCGCGGTAGCTGAGATCGGCGACATTACGCACTGTGTGACAGACGATGATCCGGCCGAAGCGGGAATAGGTGTCCGGGTCGCGGGCAACACTGAGCCACGGCGCCAGGCCGGTGCCCGTGCCGATCAACCAGAGCGTCTCGCCTCCGGTCAACGCATCAAGAACGAGGGTGCCCGTCGGCTTCTTGCCCATCAGCACCGTGTCGCCGGCCTTGATGTGGACCAGCCGGGAGGTGAGAGGGCCGTCGGGCACGGCGATCGATAGAAACTCCAGTTGTTCGTCCCAGCTCGGACTGGCGATGGAGTAGGCGCGCAGCAGGGGCTTTGCGCCGTCTTCGCCCGGCAAGCCGATCATGACGAACTCGCCGGAGCGAAAGCGAAAGTCGTCAGGGCGCACCACGCGGAAGCTGAACAGCTGCGGCGTCCAGTGATGGACCCAGGTCACCTCCAGCTCGTGGAAGGCCGATGGTCGCGCGGGCGGCGGGGACAAGGCGGCGTCGGTCATTTCGGATGTCTTAGGGGTTCAGGGGGGATAGCGGAAGGCGGTGCAACGTCACTCTGTCGCTCCGGGGAAGGGTGACGACAGAGGAATCCGTCGCTAGCGTCACCGGCATGCGCACCGTTCTTCTTGCTTCTTCGATCCTGCTGGCCGCCACCACAGCCGCGGCACAGACCTCCGATCCTGCCATCCTGACGCCCGAGCGGGTCTTCGCTAATCCGGCCCTGAACGGCCCCGTCGCCCAGGGCGTCAGCCTGTCACCGGACGGCGAGTTGGTCGCGTTTCTGAGAGCGCGCGAGGACGACGTCTCGGTGCTGGACCTGTGGGCGGCGCCGACAGGGGAGGGGGAACCGTTCAAGCTGATCGATGCCCGGGCGCTCGTCCCCGATGCGGGCGAGCTTTCGGAAGCCGAGAAGGCCAGGCGGGAGCGAATGCGCATCAGCCAGCGCGGCGTCGTCGAGTATTCGTGGGACGAGCAGGGGCGCTACATCCTGGCCCCGCTGGAGGGCGACATCTTCCTGGCCAGCCGAGAGGGGGGAGACATCCGTCGCCTGACGGAGACTGAGGCCGACGAAATCGACGCCAAGGTCAGCCCGCAAGGCAACTTCGTCAGCTTCGTGCGCGACCAGGATCTGGTGGTCATCAATCTGGCTGACGGTCAGGAGCGGCCGGTCACGACGGACGGCGAGGGGTTGATCACCTGGGCCACGGCCGAGTTCATCGCCCAGGAGGAAATGGACCGCGACACCGGCTACTGGTGGAGCCCGGACGAACGGTTCATCGCGCTGCAACGGACCGACGAGTCCACAGTCGACATCATCCCGCGCCTCGACATCACTGGCGGCGGGGTCGCCGTGATCGAGCAGCGCTATCCGCGTGCCGGGCGGCCGAATGCGCTAGTCGAGCTGTGGGTCCAGGATGTGGTCTCAGGCCAGAGGATCAAGGTCGATCTCGGTGAGAACGCGGACGTCTATCTGGCACGGGTCAACTGGGCGACGGACGGTTCGGTTCTTTATGTCCAGCGTCAGTCGCGCGATCAGCAGACACTTGACCTGCTGCGCGTGGATCCAGCGACGGGCGCATCCCGGGTCATCGCGACACAGACATCGGACGCCTGGGTGTCCCTGACGCATGATTTCAGGGCACTGAAGGACGGGCGCTTCATCTGGTCGGACGAGAGCACCGGCTGGCGGCACCTCTATCTGTTCGACGCCGATGGCCGGAAAATACGCGCAATCACCTCAGGCGAATGGCCGGTCAAGGCGCTGAACGGCGTCAACGAGGAGAGCGGTGAGGTCTTCTTCACGGCGTCCATGCGGGACGGCCGCGAGTATCCCATCGAGCAGCAACTGTTCCGTACCAGCCTGACGACGGACGGTGCACCGGCCGCCGTCACGCCCCGGGGTGGCTGGTGGTCGGCGAACATGAACCGAACAGCGACCGCCTATGTTGGAAACTACAACGATCTGAGGACGCCGCCGCGCTCGGGGCTCTATACGGCTGACGGGTCTTTTGTGCGCTGGATCGAGGAGAATGCGCTGGATGGGGACCACCCGTTCACGCCCTTCATCTCTCGGCGACCGACCGTGGAGTTCGGTACGCTGGAGAGCGCCGGTCACACCCTGGTCTGGCAGATGGCCAGGCCCGTCGATTTCGATCCAACCAAGACCTATCCTGTGGTGATGCAGGTCTATGGCGGGCCGTCGGGCGGGGGTGTTCGCAACGGCTGGCTGCCCGCGACGACGCAGTTGCTGACCGAGGCTGGATATCTGGTGTTCCGTCTCGATAATCGCGGCGAAGGGGACCGCTCGGCGGCGTTCAAGCAGGCGCTCTATCTGACGATGGGGCAGCCCGAGATCGAGGATCAGGTGCTCGGCGCGAACTACCTGAGATCGCTGCCCTATGTGGACGACAGCCGGATCGCGGCGATGGGCTGGAGCTACGGTGGGTTCATGACCCTGCATATGCTGACGGAGCCAGCGATGGGTCTGGCCGCTGCGATCTCGGGGGCCCCGGTCACGGATTGGAGTCTCTATGACACCCATTACACCGAGCGGTTCATGTCGACGCCTGAAGCGAATCCAGAGGGCTATGCGGCATCGGACGTGGTCGATCAGCTGGACCGGATGACGGGTCGGCTACTGCTCCTGCACGGCATGGCCGACGACAACGTCATCTTCGAAAACGCGACCCGCGTCATCGATGCGCTACAAGCATCAAGCACACCGTTCGAAATGATGCTCTATCCCGGCCAACGTCACGGCATCCGGGGCAATGCGCGTCAGCTGCAGCAGTGGCGGACCTATCTGGATTTTCTCGACCGGACGATCGGCACACGTGCTTCTGGATCAAGGTAGACCGCAGCAGGAACCGTCATCATGGGCCTTCCGTTTTCGGCCCATGTCACACCTGATCGCCACTGCCTCAGGCACAGCCGCAGGCATGCTGGCGTTGAAATAGCGCTTTCGGAACGGTGACCCTGAGGAACCGGCCGCATGGTTCCTTAACCAAGTTCCACAACCGGGAGGAGCCGTCACTTGCGGTGAACCTCGGACCGTCCTCTACGTTTGGCGAGACGTTAGGAATTCGGTAACCCATCGCCATGCGACGCGCGCTGCATATCGGCCTCTTCATCGGAACCCTGCTGGGTGTGTCTGCCTGCGCTACCCTCGATGAGGGTTCGCGCGGTCCCTATGGTGCGATCGAAGTCGGCCGTAGCAACTGATCCCATCGGTCAAGGAAATCGTGGCGAACCGGGTCGTATTCCGCTAGGACGGAACCGCGGACGCCGACTGTCGCGCCGCGCCGGGCCTTTTTCCCCACAAGATGTTATCCATCGCCATCGTCGTCGTTCTGCTCCTCGTGGTGCTAAACGGCCTGTTCGCCATGACCGAGCTGGCGGTCGTCTCATCCCGCAAATCCAAGCTCCAAAGCCGGGCAGAGCGCGGTGACCGAGGCGCGCGCGCCGCGCTGAAGCTGTCGGAAGACCCGACCCACTTCCTGTCGGCCGTCCAGGTTGGCATTACCCTGATCGGAATTCTGGCAGGCGCTTATGGTCAGGCGGCGATCGCCGGCGAGCTGACCCAAATGCTGGAGACGGCGTTTCCAGCAAGCGCGCCGTGGGCGGAAGTCGCCTCCACGGCCCTGGTCGTGGTCGGCATCACCTACATCTCGCTGATCGTTGGGGAACTTGTACCCAAGCGGCTGGCGCTGATCTTTCCGGAATCGATCGCTTCAAAGACGGCCGGACCGATCTCGACCCTGGCGATCGTTCTGCACCCCTTCGTGGCGCTGCTGACGGCGTCGACGTCGGGCATTCTCAAGATCATGGGGGTCAAGGACCGGGACGGTTCCGATGTGACCCAGGAAGAGGTCGAGACCATGATCGCCGAGGGAACGGCGTCAGGCCTGATCGAACCTGAAGAGCAGGAGATGATCGAGGAGATCCTGACGCTGGGTGACCGCCCGATCCGGGTGGCCATGACGCCTCGGCACGAAGTCTTCTGGATCGCCCTCGATGATACCGAGGAGCAGTTGCGCGATGAAATCCGCACCTGCCCGTACTCCCGGATCGTCGTGGCCAAGGAGAACGACGTCGATAATCCCTTGGGTGTCGTCCACAAGAAGGACCTGCTGGACAGCCTACTGGATAATGGCGAGTTCAACGTCGAGAAGCTGGTCCAAACGCCCGCGTTTATCCCGCAGTCGACGTCGGTGCTGAAGGCCCTTGAGATTCTCAAGTCTTCGAAGGTCCACATGGCCTTTCTCGTCGACGAGTTCGGGGCTTTCGAAGGCGTGGTGACGGCGACCGACCTGCTTGAGATGATCGCGGGCGATTTCAACGAGGGGCATGACGAGGGCGAGCAGCTCATTCGCCAGCGCGAGGACGGGACCTGGTTGGTCGACGGCCAGATGGATCTCGACGAACTGGCTGACGAACTGGGCGAAGACTTCGGTGAGAACGAGGGCTTCCACACCATTGCGGGTCTGGTGCTCCACCAGTTGTCGCGCGTTCCTCAGGAGGGCGAGGTGCTGCAGCTGGGTCGTTTCGAGGTCGAGGTTATCGACATGGATGACCGCCGCATCGACAAGTTGCTGTTCCGTCAATTGGTGAAGCCGGAAGACGAAGCCGAGGCCAACGCGGCGAGGTTCGAGGACTGATCCGGCTTGAAAACGCCAGCGCGGTAAGGCATAGCCCCCGGTCTGGCGAGCCGACGCGCCGATGGGTTCGCCCCACGGCGCGTTCGTTTTTGTCTAGGAGTTTAGCTCAGTTGGTAGAGCACCGGTCTCCAAAACCGGGGGTCGTGGGTTCGAGTCCCCCAACTCCTGCCATTTTCCCCTCTGTTCCCGCGGCCTGGGCGTCCCCATCTGCGGGGCCGGATCAAGCGTAAGAAGAAGACTGAACCCACGATGGCCAAGTCCAGGTTTACAGGCGGACGTCGCACCGGAAACCCGGCTGCGGGCGCGCGCCCCCAGACAGCCGGCAATGCGGCTGCGACCACGGTCACCGTCGACGACGCGGCCCCCAAGAAGCGGACGAGCCCGGCCCAGTTCTTCAGCCAGGTGCGCGCCGAGGGTCGCAAGATCGTGTGGCCGAGCCGTAAGGAGACCTGGATCACCTCGGTGATGGTCTTCATCATGGTGGCCATAGCGGCGGCCTTCTTCTGGATCGTGGACTGGCTGCTCGGTATGGCCTCCACGGTCATCCTCGCCATCGGCCAATAAGAAAAAAGAAGGATCGCGCCCGTGACGGATGCAGCGCCCGAACTGAAGGCTCCGGCCAACCCGCGCCACAAGTGGTACATCGTCCACGCCTACTCGAACTTCGAGAAGAAGGTCGCACAGCACATTCGCGACCAGGCCAAGCAGCGCGGCCTGGAGGAGTGCTTCTCCGAAATCCTGGTGCCGACCGAGGACGTCGTCGAGATCCGTCGTGGCCGGAAGGTGAACTCCGAGCGCAAGTTCTTCCCCGGCTATGTGCTGGTGAAGATGGACCTGACCGACGACGCCTATCACCTGGTCAAGGACACGCCCAAGGTCACGGGCTTCCTGGGCGCGGCGGGCGGCACCAAGCCGCTGCCGGTCAGTGAGCGCGAGGTCCAGAACATCATCGGTGCCGTGGAAGAAGGCGTCGAGCGTCCCAAGCCCACGATCCGTTTCGACATCGGCGAGACCGTCAAGGTCATCGACGGTCCCTTCGCCAGCTTCGACGGCCAGGTGGAGAGCGTCGACGAGGACGCCGCGCGTCTGCGGGTCGCCGTCTCGATCTTCGGCCGTCCCACGCCCGTCGACCTGGAATACAGCCAGGTGGAGAAGGTCGCGGCCTGATCGTCCGACCCCTTTAGACTTCGCAGCGGCGGCTCCTTCGAGCCGCCGTTTGCTTTTGAGGGGCGAGCCCGCTATAGGCGCGCCTTCGCTTTTCCGGCCCGCCGGAAACGCGGGAAATCCGTGGGAGGCCGCCATGCCGCACCACGGCTCATCCGTGGCGATTGAGTTCGCCGCTACATAGGAGAGACCAATGGCCAAGAAGATTCTGGGCTATATCAAGCTGCAGGTGCCCGCGGGCTCTGCGACCCCGTCGCCGCCGATCGGCCCGGCGCTGGGTCAGCGCGGCGTCAACATCATGGGCTTCGTCAAGGAGTTCAACGCCCGCACCGAGAAGGAAGTGAAGGGCACGCCCCTGCCGACGGTGATCACCGTCTATCAGGACAAGAGCTTCACCTTCGTCACCAAGACCCCGCCGGCGACCCACTACCTGAAGCAGGCCGCAGGCATCACCTCGGGCGCCAAGCTGACGGGCCGCGAGACGGTCGGCAAGATCACCCGCGCCCAGCTGCGCGAGATCGCCGAGAAGAAGATGAAGGACCTGAACGCCAACGACATCGAGGCCGCGGCCAAGATCATCGAAGGCTCCGCCCGCGCGATGGGCCTGAACGTGGTGGAGGGCTAAGACCATGGCCAAGCAACCCAAGCGCATCCAGGCGTGGAATGTCGATCGTGAGGCCCTGCTGCCGTTCGACGCCGCCATCAAGGCCGTCAAGGACAACGCCAAGGCCAAGTTCGACGAGTCGATCGAGATCGCCGTCAACCTGGGCGTCGATCCGCGTCACGCCGACCAGCAGGTCCGCGGCGTGGTGAACCTGCCGTCCGGCACCGGCCGCGACGTCCGCGTCGCCGTCTTCGCCAAGGACGCCAAGGCCGAGGAAGCCCGCGCGGCCGGCGCGGAATACGTCGGCGCCGAGGATCTGTACGAGCAGATCAACGGCGGCCTGATGGACTTCGACCGCGTCATCGCCTCGCCCGACATGATGGCCCTGGTGGGTCGTCTGGGTAAGGTGCTGGGCCCGCGCGGCCTGATGCCGAACCCCAAGGTCGGCACCGTGACTCCGAACGTCGGCCAGGCGGTCAAGGACGCCAAGGGCGGCGCTGTTGAGTTCCGCGTCGAGAAGGCGGGTATCGTCCACGCCGGCATCGGCAAGGCCTCGTTCAGCCAGGACGCGCTGGAAGCCAACGTCAAGGCGATCGTCGACGCCCTGGTCAAGGCCAAGCCGTCGGGAGCCAAGGGCACCTATGTGAAGCGCATCAGCCTGTCGTCCACGATGGGCCCGGGCGTGAAGGTCGATCCGGCGTCGCTGAACGCTTGATCGAATGACATCGGGAACGGGCGGTGATCCCAGGGTCGCCGCCCGTTGCCTTTTGGGGCGGCGTTCGCTATGAGCGCCGCTTCCCGCTGAACCCCGGTTCGGCGGACCTGTCCGAGAACTTCGGGGCGAGGGGGCCACCCTTGCCGTAAATGCTGGAGAGCCCTCCAGCGCCGTGGGGAGATGGGGATGTGAGATGACAGCCGTCGGCCCGTGATCCGGGATGGACGATGTCGGACGCTTCCTTCGGACAATACGACCGGCCTGAACGCTGTGCGGCGACGCGCGGCGCTTTGGCCATACGGTGTCGGGGCTCGTCCCGGCATCGAGTTCAAGACTGGAGACCGCAATGGATCGCGCACAGAAGGCCGAGTCGATCGAAACGCTGAAAGGCGTCTTCGCCGAGGCCGGCAGCGTGGTCGTGACCCACAACCTGGGTCTGACCGTTGCGGAAATGGAAGACCTGCGCGGGCGGCTTCGCTCGGCCGGCGGCTCGTTCAAGGTGGTCAAGAACCGCCTCGCGCTGAAGGCCCTCGAAGCTGACGAGAACAGCGCCTATCGCGGCCTGTTCAAGGGCCCGGTGGGTATCGCCTATGCCAACGACCCGGCCACCGCGGCCAAGGTCTCGACCGAGTTCGCCAAGGGCAATGACCGCTTCGTCATCGTCGGTGGCTTCATGGGCGAGACCGTCGTCGATCCGAAGGGCGTGGAGAGCCTCTCCAAGCTGCCGTCGCTCGACGAGATCCGCGCCTCGCTCATCGGCCTCATCAACGCGCCCGCGACCAAGATCGCCGGCGTGCTGCAGGCGCCGGCGGGCCAGCTGGCCCGGGTGTTCAACGCCTACGCCACCAAGGACGCGGCATAAGCCGGCATTCCATCTCCGCATACCTCTCTCTGAAACCTACCCATTCCCCGAAGGAAAACTGACATGGCTGACCTGTCCAAGATCGTCGAAGACCTGTCCTCGCTGACCGTCCTCGAAGCCGCCGAACTCTCCAAGCTGCTGGAAGAAAAGTGGGGCGTCTCGGCCGCCGCTCCGGTGGCGATGGCTATGCCTGCGGGCGGTGGCGGCGCTGCCGCTCCGGCCGAGGCTGCTGAAGAGCAGACCGAGTTCACCGTTGTCCTGCTGGACGGCGGCGACAAGAAGATCAACGTCATCAAGGAAGTCCGCGGCGTCCGCGCCGACCTGGGCCTGAAGGAAGCCAAGGACCTGGTCGAAGGCGCTCCGCAGAACGTCGTCGAGAACGTCTCCAAGCAAGCCGCCGACGAGATCGCCAAGAAGCTCACGGAAGCCGGCGCCAAGGTGCAGGTCAAGTAAGCTTCGCGACAGCGAAACGAGAAGCGGGCCGGAGAGCGATCTCCGGCCCGTTTTGCATTAACGCAGGACGCCTCAGTTGGCGCTCTCCGCCAGCTGCCTCGCTATCGCCAGACCGCCTTGTACATCGACACAATCCCCGCTGACAGCGCGCAACTCCTCAAGTCGGCTCTGAACGTCGCGCATGTCCGGAGCCACACCGAGCTCGGTCCCGCGATCCACAAGGCGTCGGGATACGAGTTCAACGCCAGCCCTCGCGCGGTCGAGGTCGCCAAGATCGGCGAGCAGACCAGCGCGAACTTCCGCGTCCAGTCGTGGTACCCCTACGGCAAGGGGCAGGAGGCGTCCGCTGGCGGCGACCTCTTCCATCTGATCGCGCCGGATCGAGTCCAGTGTGGTCAGCACCGCTGATTGCGCTAGGAGGCGCTCGGGAGCCACCCGCTTCGAGGCCTCGGCACCCATCAGCCGCTCCATGCTCGCCGATCGCCAGGGCCTGAGGACAGGCTCATAAGCCTGGGCTAGCGCCCGATTGACGCTGCTGTTGGTGCCTCGCGCGGCAGGTTGGGGGGCATAGGATGTCGCCTCGCCCCGAAGTCCCGACGCCAGCAGGGCAACCCGATCCCGCAGGCACGGGTCGACGGCAATCCTTTCGATCGCTTGAGCCAGGTTCAATTCCAACTCCTGACGGGCCAGTGCCTCAAGTTCTCGACCCTCAAGCTTCCAGCGCCATTCCTGAACCAGGTTCTCCAGCCCGAGTGCAATCAGCACGCCGAAAACCACCACGGTCAGCTCCGTCAACCGCTTGCGGCTGGGGAGCACTCGCCGCAACGGCAAGCGCGATGGTTGATCTTCAGTTTCAGACATTCAGATCCCCCGGAGTCTGATCTCGGCTTGTGTTCGTCTACCGCCTCCGCGCCGTCAGGATGTCGCCGATGCGGTCGCGGGTGCCCTCGATCCGCTCCAGTCGCGGGTAGCGAAGGCCGTCGTGGTAGGCGAGTTCCACTGTGCGGACGCGCTGGCCGTTGCGGAGCGTCAGGCGGATGGGCTCGGAGCCGCCCTTGGCGACAGTGACGGCTTCGCGCAGCGCCTCGGGGCTGCCCGCGCGGTCGCCGACGGCGATCAGGTCCCAGCCCGCGCCGATGCCCGCCTCGAACAGGGGGCCGCCCCAGCGGATGCCGGTAATGCGGTTGTTGGCACCGCTGAGCGAGAAACCGAGCGAGTAGCGGAAGTCCGAGCCCCAGTTGGAATTGACCGCCTTTTCGTCGGCGTTCGGTTCCTCGACGTAGACCAGGCGGTAGCCGCCACGTTCGATGCCGTCCAGCGGCGCTTCGGCGTCCGGGCCGTCGGCGTCCAGCCGCTCGCGAAGGAAGGCCGCCCAGTCGTAGGGCTCCACGGCATTCAAGGCTGAGACCACGTCCTCGAACGTGTAGCCACGCGGTGTCCAGTCCCCATCCGAGCCCTCGGGCGAGAAGAAGGTGCGGGCGAAGTCGTCGAGTGAGCGGCGATCACCGGATCGCTCGCGGATCAGGGTGTCGACGTCCAGCCAGATCAGCGCAGCCTCGTCATAGTAGTCGCCGGTCGCCCGCATCCACGACGTCCACTGACCGGGAACGCGGTAGCCGAGCAGGTTGTGGTTGTTGACGTCCTGAAGATTGCGCCAGCGGCGGCCGGGCTGGTTCTGGTAGAAGGCCGCGCGGTCCGCGAGCAGGACCAGAGCCTGGGCCTTGGTGTGCAGGCCGGTGCGGGCCGAGAGCACGTCGCCCCAGTACTCGGTCTGGCCCTCATAGACCCACATCAGGCTGTTTTCGGTCGGCACATTGTAGTTGGCGGTCAGCTCGTCGGCGGGCCGCATGAACTTGCCGTTCCAGGAGTGGACGTATTCGTGGGGCAGCAGCGCCCGCCCGCCGGCGTGGCTGTTCCATGAGGTGAAGAAGTTCGGGGCGTGGGTGTTTTCGGAGCTGCGATGATGCTCCAGCCCGATGCCGCCCATCTGGTTGGTCAGCCCCAGCAGGAAGTCGTAGCGGTCGAAGTGACGCGAGCCGAAAAGGCGGTCGGCCTGGGTGATCAGGTTTTCGTAGTAGCCGATCTGCTCGGGCGTGGCGGCGAGGTTGGCGGCCTCGTCGGCGACGATGTTCAGATAGACGTCATCACCCTCGGGATCGATCTCGATCTGGCGATAGTGCAGGCCGGCAAACATCGGGCTGTCGGCCAGGGTGTACAGGTCAACGGGTTCAAAGACCGCCAGGCCATTCTCGAACGAGGTGGTGCGCAGCGACACGCCATAGCTCCAGCCATCGGGGAGGCGCACGGACGGGGCGAAGGTGATCCCGGTCGAGGCGTAGCCGGCGGGATAGAGCAGAGCCTTCTCGAACTGCAGGTTCATCATGCGGGGCGTCATGACCACCCGCCAGTTGGCGTTGTCGGACTGGGTCAGCCACTGGAAAGAGACTTCGAGTTCGGAAACGCCCGCCGGGATGTCGATATGGAAGGCATAGGGGTCGACGGCATCGCGGCGCCAGTCGATCTCCTGACCATTGGCCTGCACGATAAGGCCGCCGAGCAGCTGGATGGGCCCCGAGGCGGCGTGATTGCCGGGCAGATACTTGGGATAGAGCAGGGTGATGCGGGGTCCCGAGACGGGAATGACCTGGCGGACCGAGACGATGTGTCTGTCGTAGTCGGTTGCGTCGACCTCATAACGAATGACGCCGGGATAGGTCGGGTTGGTCGGAGCCGGGATCGGTGGACTGTCGGGAAATCCGCCGATGTTGGGGGGCAGAGGCGTGGCCGTCTGGGAAAGGGCCGGACCCGAAGCGAACAGGAGGGCGGCGAGGCAGGTGGAGACGGCGAGACGCATGAAAAAGACCCGGCTGATGGAGGCAAGCTGAGATCACGACGCGTGCGTCGCCGGGTCAAGGGGCGTGCCGGGCATGCGTCATCGCTCTTCCGCTGTGAACGGGTGGGGAGGGCGGGCGGAGCAGCCGGGCCTTCGCCCGGAGACCGTGATGGTTTGTGT
>JAIERG010000002.1 GCA_019747095.1 Caulobacteraceae bacterium
CCTCGACGTGGAGCGCCAGGTGCTCGGGGCCGTACAGGTTGATGACCTCGCACGCCGTTTCCTCGTCGCGGACCAGGATGGCGCGCGCCTCGTTCAGGCTGGCCCGGGCGATGGCCTCGCGCGGCAGGGTCGCGACCTGACGCTCAACCTCGGTCAGGATGTAGTCGAGGTTGGCGCGGCTGGTGGAGACCAGGATGACCTGGGCGTCGGCGTCGTGCTCGGCCTGGCTGAGCAGGTCGGCGGCGGCGATCTCGGGCGCGGCGTCGCGGTCGACGACGACCATCAGTTCGGACGGCCCCGCGGGCATGTCGGCGGAGGGGCCGCCGGGGAGGGACGACGCATAGCGCTTGGCCTCGGCGACATAGGCGTTGCCGGGGCCGAACAGCTTGTCGCAACGGGGGATGGCGCCGTCGGGCAGGGAGACGCCATAGGTCAAGGCGGCGATGGCCTGGGCGCCTCCGACCAGCCAGATCGCGTCGAGGCCGGCCTCGGCCGCGGCCAGGATCATGGCGGGGTGGACCGAGCCGTCCCTGGCGGGCGGGGTGACGGCGACGCGCTCAGACACGCCCGCAACGGCCGCCGGGATGGCCATCATGAGCAGGGAGGAGAACAGCGGCGCCGTGCCCCCCGGCACATAGAGACCGGCCGCGCCGATGGGCCGCCAGACGAGGCGCGAGGTGACGCCGGGCGTGGTTTCGACCAGGGCCGAGTCTTCCGGGATCGTCGCCTCGTGGAAGACGCGGACGTTGTCGGCGGCGACGCGGATGGCGCGGACGTCGGCGGGGGGCAGGGCCTGGCGGGCCTCGGCGACCACGGCTTCCGTGATGGCGATGCGGCGCGGGGCGTGACCGTCCAGCTTCACGGCCCAATCGATTACGGCTTGACCGCCGCGCGCCTCGACGTCGTCGAAGATGGCGCGGACGACGTCGATGACCTGGGTCTCGGAGCGGCGCGCAGGGCGGGCGAGCGCGGCCTGCTTGCCGGCGGCGTCCAGCGACGCCCAGTCGATGCGTTTCACGTCCAGCGTCGTCATCACATCATCTTCTCGATGGGGAGCACCAGGATAGCCGAGGCGCCTGCGGCCTTGAGCTTCTCCAGCGTCTCCCAGAACACGGCCTCCTGGCAGACCGCGTGGACAGCCACGGCGTCGTCGCGGCCGGACAGGGGCATGACGGTCGGCGACCCGGCCCCCGGCAGGATCGCGGTGATCTCGTCCAACGCCGAGCGCGGCGCGTTCAGCATGACGTACTTCGCGCCCTGCGAGGACACGACGCCGGCCATCCGCTCGATGATCGAGTCCAGCAGGTGGGCCAGTTGCGGTTCCGGCGCGACGGGCGACTGGATCAGGACGGCCTGGCTCTCGAACACGGTCTCGCGCGCGACCAGCCCGTTGGCCTCGAGCGTGGCGCCGGTCGAGACGAGGTCGCAGATGGCGGCGGCGAGCTTCAGCCGCGGGGCCACCTCGACCGCGCCGCGCATGGTGACGATGTCGGCCTTGATGCCTTGGCCGTCCAGGTAGCGACGCAGGATCTTGGGATAGGAGGTGGCGATGCGGCGGCCCTCCAGCGTCGCCGGGCCATCCCAGGCCAGGGTCGGCGGGGCGGCGAGCTTCAGCGTGCACTTGCCGAAGCCCAGCGGCATGACGACCGAGGCGTTGGCCCCGCCGTTCTTGCCTTCCTCCAGCACGTTCTCGCCGACGATGCCGAGGTCGCAGACGCCGTCGGCGACGAAGGTCGGGATGTCGTCGTCGCGCACGCGCAGCAGGTCGATGGGATAGTTCTCGACCTTGTAGAGCAGATCGTTGGCGCCCTTGACCACGCGCAGGCCCGCGTCCCGGACGAGGTCAAGGCTGCGGTCGGCCAGACGGCCGGATTTCTGCACGGCGATGCGAAGTCGCCCCTCTACGGTACTCATGGATTGGGGCTCAGTGTTGGGGGTTCAGACGGTCCAGCACCAGGCGATAGCCCTGATGCGGCATCTCTTTCAGGAAGCGGGCGACGCGCACGACGGTGGTGGGGCTGGCCCCGGCCTCGCAGGCGATCTCGCGATAGGACCGGCCGCCTTCGTCCAGCAGCCGGGCGACGGCCCAGCGTTCGGCGAAGGCACGAACCTCGGCCGGGGTGCACAGGTCGGTCAGGAAGGCCTCGACCTCGTCGCGCGTCTTCAGCGCCAGGAAGGCGTCGAGCAAGGAGGCGCGATCGCTCGCGGCGCGGCTCGGGCTGGACGGGGAGAGGGTGTCGGACATTGCGGCGTTCCACTATGCTGTAACAGTGGAACGGTCAAGGGGCTCCCACCTGCGTCAGGCCGCCGCCTCCAGCGCGGGCTGGTCGAGTCGTTCGATCAGGGCGGGCAGGGCGAGCGGGCGGGCGATCAGATAGCCCTGGGCTGTGTCGCAACCCATACCGCGCAGCAACGCAAGCGCGGTCTGGGTCTCGACGCCCTCGGCCGTGACGGTCATGCCCAGGCTGTGGGCCAGGTCGATGGTGGATTTGACCAGAAGCGCGTCCTTGGCGCTCTCGTCCAGCGACATAACGAAGGCCTTGTCGATCTTCAGCTCGTCGGCGGCGATGCGCTTCAGATAGGCGAGCGAAGACAGGCCGGAGCCATAGTCGTCGATCGAGACCTGGATGCCGGCGGCGGCGAAGCGGTCGATGATGCCGAGCGCGGCTTCGGGGTTGTCGATGACTGCCGTCTCGGTGATCTCGAAGCAGAGATCGGCCTTGGCGCGCGAGACGGCGTTCAGGGCGAAGCGGGCGAAGCTCTCGTCCGACAGCAGGCGGCCCGAGACGTTGATCGAGACCTTGAGCTTGTGCCCGGCCTTGGCCAGGGCCTTCTGGTCGGCGATGGCGCGCTTGACACCCCATTCGGTCAGGGCGCGGATCTGGCCAGTCTCCTCGGCCATGCCAATGAACAGGTCGGGCGCGATGAAGCCACGCCTGGGGTGGTTCCAGCGCATCAGACCCTCGACACCGTTTATGGCGTTCTGGCGCAGGTCGAATTTGGGCTGATAGGCCATCCAGACCTGGTCGCTCTCCAGAGCGCCGATCAGGTCCGACATCAGGCCGAGGTTGGCCCCGGGGTCGCCGTAGGCGGCGGCGTCGAAAAGGGCGGCCTTTACGCTTGCAGCACGCGCCTGGTCGATAGCCACGCCAGCACGGTCGACGACAGCGTTGAGGCCGCCGGTCGGCTGTCCGTCGCGGGCGATCCCGCCGGTGAGGCTAGCGTCGATGCGGGCACCGTTCAGCCTGAGTGGCTCGTCGGCGACCGCGCAGAGGCGGGTCGCAGCAGTGATGGCGTCCGCGTCGTCATCCGCGAAGTCCAGGACCATGCCGATTACCCCCGCACCGACCCGCGCCACGGGGGTTCCCGCGGCGGAGGATAGGCGGGCACCCAAGGCAGCGACCAACTGGCCCATGGCCTCGAAGCCGATGGCGTTTCTGACAATCTCGAAACGGTCGACCCCGAACAGGACGACATGGGCCGAGGTGCCGGACGCGACCTGGCGTTCCAGCCACAGGCGATTGGGCAGGCCCGTTTCAAGATCGTGCAATGCCATATGGGTCAGGCGGGCTTCACGGTCTCGAATGTCTCCCGCCATGGCATTGAAGCTCTCGGCGAGGCGACCGATCTCATCGCTTGAGATGACCTCGACGGAAGCGTCCTCGCCGACCTGCAGCCGATGGACAGCCTCGTCGAGCGCGGTGATCGGCTTGGTCAGGCTGCGCGAGAGGAACCATGTTCCGGCGACCAGGAGAGCCAGGCCCAACAGGCTGATGGCACCGAGCGACCAGAACATCGGCTCATACGGCTTCAAGGCCTTGGCCATTGGATAACTGAGCGCCAGCACCGCAGGAGCGTCCGCGTCGAAACTGGGCAGCGACCGGGCAAGGACCATCGACTCGCCCTGGGCGTTGCGAACGGTAATGGCGGCACCATCCGCCGCTGTGGCCCGGTTCATCAGGCTAGCGAGTGCGCTTTCCGGATCTGACATATCGCGCCAACCATCGGTCGCGCGGGTGAGGACAGAAGCCTTGAGCGGGATAGCCGACAACTCTTCCAACCGGGTCATTTGAGCCTGATCCAACCGGTCGATGAAGACCACCCAACCGATCAACACCGGTGCCATGACCGGAGCGGCGACCGCCTGATGCGGCTGGCCGTTCAGGTCCAGGACGCCAGACGAGATTTCGCCGCCGTTGAGACCGGTCCAAAGGGTGTCGAGAGTCGCATCGTCCAGCGCCGTACCTGCCGCGGTAGCGTAACCGTCGACACCGAGCAGCAGGGCACCGTCGACGCCCTGACGGGCGCTGAGGTTTTCTAGGGCAGAGCGGACCGTCGGCTCGTCGTTGGTGGCAACAGCTTCACGGAAGCCAAAATCCAGGGCCAACACGGACGCGCCCTGCTCCAGCTGGGCCGAACGGGACTGCCAGAGCTGATCATACACAGCGCCCGACGCAGTCAGTTCGCCGCGGACTACGCCGCGCGCGTTTGCCGTGATCGCAGTGAAGACCGCGACGGCCACGAGCATCAAGGCGAGCCCGAACAGGCCCGTGTAGAGCACCGTCAGGCGGGTGCGCAGATGCTTGAAACGGATCATCTCAGCGCACCGCCGCCCGGGCAGAGAAGTCACCGGTCATGGTCTGGCGTCCGGGGCCAGTCCCGACCGTCAGAGTGTAGGCGCTCTCATTGCCCCGGACGTTCAGGCGCGGATGCCAGACCACGAGGCGAGCAGGACCCGCAGGGACGCCTGCGATGGTGACGTCGCCCGTCGCATCCGTCTTGCCGGCCCAGGGCGTGTCGACCACCCGCACATAGGCCAGCATCTGGTCATGGATGTTGCAGCCGAGAGCTGCGGTCCCGACGGTCGAGAATGCGTGGGTCCGGGTCTGGTCCTGACCAAACAGTTCGATCTCGAAGCGATTGCCCCGCGAGAAGGAGTAGATGTGGTGACGCACCCGGTCGAGGTTCGGAAAGCTGACCGTGGCTCCAACCGGCGCGATGAGGACGTAGGGCTGGAACTGGATGTCGCGCTGCACGATCCGCAGCGGCCACGAGAAGCGGATCGGTCCACGCGGTACGCCGGCGTCCGGTCGAACCGTGACCACCGCATCCCGCACGGGTCGTCCACCCGTATCCCGAACCGAGACCATCAAATCGCCCGCTTCGGAGACATTCGCAGTGGCCATCGCGAGGGCCACAAAAACCAACAACATCCTCATAGCGTTACCGTTAAGGGTAACGACTAAAATTCTCGTAAATCAGGTTCAACTCTTGATAATTGTAACACGTTACTCAACCTCAGGCCAGCAACGCGGGTTCGCGAGCGGTATTTCGAATATAGTTTATCAGCCATTAACTTTGTTTCGGATAGGCCGTCGTTAACGCTTGAGGGTTCGCGTCATGCGCTGCATCCAACAAATGATGGCCGTCCTCGCGCTCACCGTGGCGACGCCAGCCTCCGCACAGATTTTTGACTGGGTCCCGGAGAACAGGACCGGTGGGAAGTTGCTGCTCACAGGCGGGGTGTCGACCATCGAGGGCTCTGGCGGCGGTGGTCTGGCCACATGGGCTGTCACGACAGGCTATGGAGCTCAGGACGGGATCGGCGGCAATGTGCACGCCACCTATGTCAACCTGCCCGATTATGAGCTCAGATCGTGGGGCGTGGCGGCAGCGTTCTGGGATCGCCTCGAGGTGTCGGTCGCACGCCAGGAGTTTGACACAGGCGCGACCGGGGCTGCACTGGGTCTTGGATCGGGCTTCACCTTTACCCAGGACATCATCGGCCTGAAGGTCAAGCTGGTCGGCGACGCCGTATATGATCAGGACACTTGGCTGCCGCAGATCGCAGTCGGGGTTCAGCACAAGTCCAACGACCAGGGCGCGATCATTGCCGCTGTCGGCGGGCGCGATGACGAGGGCACGGAATACTACATCGCGGCGACCAAGCTGTTACTGGCAGAGTCGCTCCTGGTATCCGGTGCCGTGCGATTCACCGACGCCAACCAGACGGGTCTGCTGGGCTTCGGCGGAGACCTGAACGACGACCTGGAGCCGCAGTTCGAAGGCTCCGTCGGCTATCTGCTGAACCGCAATCTGGCGATTGGGGCCGAGTACCGGACCAAACCGGACAACCTGGGTTTTGCAGGCGAGGATGACTGGTTCGATGTCTATGCCGCCTGGGCCCCTAACCGGCACTTCTCTGTCACCGCCGCCTATGTGGACCTGGGGTCGATCGCGACCTTCGAGGATCAGCGCGGTCTCTACCTGTCGCTGCAAGTGGGATTCTGATCCATGCGCGCCCTTCTGATCGCCGCCTTACTTCTCGCAGCCCCCTGCCCCCTTCTGGCCCAGGAGGCCGAGGACGATCTGACCTTGCCGCCGGTCGTCATGTCGACGGAGTTTCCGGGCGAGGTTGAGGTCGAGCCCTACGAGAGGAGCAACGCGAACGCGGGCGCGACCCCCTTCGAAGGCACAGAGATGTGGGAGGCCTTCGGCGCCGCCGACGGTGTCTCGGCCATCGTCGAGACCTTCGTGGACCGGATCGTCGCCGATCCGCGCATCGCCGAGATCTTCGTGGCCCAGGATCATGTCCGTCTGCGGCGCACACTGAATGAGCAGTTCGGTTACATCCTCGGCGGACCAGTAGCCTATTCCGGCCGCGACATGCGCTCCAGCCACGCCGACCTCGGCATCCAGTCCGCCGATATGGGCGCGCTGGTCGAGAACCTGCAGATCGCCATGAGCGAGCACGGCGTGCCGTTTCGCGCCCAGAACCGCTTCCTCGCCAAGCTGGCCCCCATGCGACGGGACATCGTCACCCGCTGATCCCGCACCGCAACAAAACGGTTGCGCATCGTCCGTGGTCCGGTCCACGCTGTTGATCTTCAGCGACAGGAGCGACCGTCACGTTCGACGAGATGTCAGGTGCGCCAGGATCGGGGACGGTCCGAAAGAGCTATCGGACCCTCGCCCGATGGCTGGAAGCGGCACCGCCTGACCTGTTGCAGGCGCGATCGCGCCAGGCCGAGCTGTTCTTCCGCCGCATGGGGGTGACCTTCGCCGTCTATGGCGACGTGGAATCCAACGAGCGGCTGATCCCGTTTGACGTTGTGCCCCGCATCATCGGCGCGGCGGAGTGGGACCAGCTGGAAAAAGGGCTCAGGCAGCGCGTTGCGGCGCTGAATGCCTTTCTCAAGGACATCTATGGCCCTCAGGAATGCATCAAGGCGGGCATTGTCCCGGCCGACCTGATCCTGACCAATCCGCACTACCGGCCCGAAATGCAGGGACGGAGGCCGCCGGGCGACATCTGGACCCACATCTGCGGAGTCGATCTGGTCCGCACCGGCGAGGACGGCTTCCTCGTGCTGGAGGACAACTGCCGGACCCCCTCGGGCGTCTCCTACATGTTGGAGAACCGCGAGATGATGATGCGGCTGTTTCCCGACCTGTTCGCCGAACACCGCATTCGGCCGGTCGAGACCTATACCGACATGCTGCTTGCGTCGCTCCGGGCGTCCGCGCCCGAGCACGCCGGGCCGGACCCGACGATCGTCGTCCTGACCCCCGGTCCGTTCAACTCGGCCTACTACGAGCACAGCTTCCTGGCCGACAAGCTGGGGGTCGAGCTGGTCGAGGGGCGGGACCTGTTCGTCAACGACGACATCGTCTTCATGCGCACGACAGAGGGTCCCAAGCGGGTCGATGTGGTCTATCGCCGGGTCGATGACGACTGGCTGGATCCGCTCACCTTCCGGCCGGATTCGACCGTCGGCGTGCCCGGCATCATGGCGGCCTATGCCGCGGGCAATGTGACGCTCGCCAACGCCGTCGGTACAGGGGTGGCGGATGACAAGGCGGTCTACACCTATATGCCGGAGATCATCCGCTTCTTCTCCGGCGGCGATCCGATCCTCGGCAATGTCCCGACCTGGCGGTGTCGCGAACCTGATGCGCTGAAGGAGGTTCTCGACCGGTTGCCGGAACTCGTCGTGAAGGAGGTCGGGGGATCGGGAGGCTACGGGATGCTCGTCGGTCCTGCTTCGACCAAGGCCGAGATCGAGGATTTCCGCGCCAAGCTGATCGCCGATCCAGACGATTTCATCGCTCAGCCGACGCTGTCGCTGTCCACCGCGCCAACGCTGTGTGGGACCGAGCTGCAGTCGCGCCACGTCGATCTACGGCCGTTCGTGCTGTCGAGCCCCGCCGGCGTGCGCGTGGCCCCGGGCGGCCTGACGCGGGTGGCGCTCAAGGCCGGGTCGCTTGTGGTCAACTCCAGCCAGGGTGGCGGGACCAAGGATACCTGGGTGCTGGACGACTGATGCTGAGCCGGACCGCAGAGAGCCTGTACTGGGCCGGTCGCTACATGGAGCGGGCCGACTTCCTGGCGCGCATTCTGGAGGCTGCCGTGCGTTTGGCGGCGCTGCCGGCGCGCGACGGGGCGGCGGCGACGGCATGGGCCAGCGCCATCGCCTCTGCGGGCGTGAGCCGGGCGTTCGCGGCTTCAGGCCGGACGCCGTCGGAGAAGTCGGTGCGCGAGTATCTGGCCTTCGCCTCCGATAATCCGAGTTCCATTCGCGCCTGCATCAACGCCGCGCGCACCAACGCGCGCTCGGTGCGGACCGCGCTGACCATCGAGTTGTGGGAATCGATCAACGGGGCCTGGAATGGTCTGAATGACTTTGGCGAGCCGACCCGGCGCGACGACTTCGTGCGGTTCCTCGAATGGGTGAAGGGCGTATCGCTGGCGGTCGAGGGCGCCTCGTCGCGGACCATGCTGAGGAACGACGCCTACTGGTTCCTGCGGCTGGGCGGGGCGATCGAACGGGCCGACAACACCGCGCGCCTGCTGGACGTGAAGTACCATCTGCTGCTGCCCGCCGGAGAGCGGGTGGGTGGGCAGCTCGACTATTTCCAGTGGACGACGCTCTTGCGGGAGGTGTCGGCCCTGACCGCCTATCGCTGGGTTTATCGCGAGAGCGTGCGACCCTGGCTGGTGGCGGACCTGTTGGTGCTCAACCGGCAGATGCCGCGGTCCCTGGCCAGCTGCCAGGCCATGATCGTCAGCTATCTGGAACGGCTGGCCGCCGACTACGGCCGCCGAGGCCCGGCCCAGCGGCTGGCCTCGGCGCGGCTGACCCAGTTCAACGAGGCGAAGATCGAGGACATCTTCCAGTCCGGCCTGCACGAATACATCCTGAACTTCCTCGGTGAAAACAACGCACTGGCCAACGCCATCCACGACCAGTACCTGGTGTAGGGCGGCGATGCGCATCCGGATCGATCACGAAACCCGTTACGCCTACGCCCGGCCCGCGCGGTTCATCGTCCAGACGCTCAGGCTCACGCCTCGCTCGACCGAGGCCCAACAGGTGCGCGACTGGCGCATCGAGACTGATGTCGATGCCCGCATCCGCCGTTCCGAGGACGCCTTCGGCAACATCGTCCACTCCCTCTACACAGAGCGTCCCACGGACAGCCTGACAGTGCGTGTCACCGGCGAGGTTGCGACGGTGAATACCGACGGCGTGCTCAAAGGCTTCCCCGAACGGCTGTCACCGCGGGTCTTCCTGCGCGAGACGCCGCTGACCCATGCCGATCCGGGTCTGCGTGAGCTGGCAGCGCGGGTTGGGGGGAGCGATCCCTTGTCGCAGCTGCATCGCCTGATGAGCCTGATCCACGGCGAGGTAAGGTTCACGGTCGGTGCGACCACGCCCGACCACACCGCCGCCGACGCCTGGGCCCAGAGGCGGGGCGTGTGTCAGGACCACGCCCAGATCTTCATCGCCTGCGCCCGCCGCTTGGGCATCCCCGCGCGCTACGTCTCGGGCCACCTGCATCGGCGGGACGGGGTCGTCGAGCAGGAGGCGGCGCACGCCTGGGCTGAAGCCTATGTCGAGAACCTGGGCTGGGTCGGCTTTGATCCGGCCAACGGCGTCTGTCCGACCGAGCACTATGTCCGGGTCGCCTGCGGGCTGGATGCACTGGGGGCTACGCCGATCCGGGGAACGAGCTATGGCGGTACGGGCGAGCGCATGACCGTCGCGCTTCGTGTGCGTCACATGCAACAGACCCAACAGCAACAGCAGTCCCAGGGCTGGTCATGAGCGTGCCGAAGGGTGTTCGTTCATCCGAATCTGCTACCGTCGTTCTTTCACTCCTGCGGGAAGCCGGGTTTTGGCCCGGTCGTTTCTGATGACCTACTGTGTCGGCATGCTGGTGAACGAGGGTCTGGCGATGATCGCCGATACCCGCACGAACGCCGGCGTGGACAACATCTCGTCCTACAAGAAGCTGCACGTGACCCAGGTTCCTGGCGACCGGGTCATCGCAATAGCAACGGCGGGAAATCTGTCGGTGACGCAGACGGCGCTCGCCATGCTGGCCGAGGGCGTGCGCATGCCGGGCCATGACGTGCCTGAAACCCTTGAGACCGCTCCGACCCTGTTCCGTGCGGCCCAGCTGGTTGGCTACTGCCTGAACGCCGTGCGTCAGGACCTGTTGCCGACGGTGGAGGCCGAGTCGTTGAAGATCACCGCCTCCATGCTGCTGGGCGGGCAGGTGAAGGGCGGCAAGCTGGGCCTCTACCTCATCTATGCCCAAGGGAACTTCATCGAATGCGGCCTGGATACGCCCTATCTGCAGATCGGGGAGCTGAAGTACGGCAAACCCATTCTGGATCGAGCCTTGCGTCCGGAAACGCCAATGTCGGAAGCCGTCAAGCTGGGGCTGATCAGCTTTGACTCGACGATCCGCTCCAACATCGCGGTCGGGCCACCGTTCGACATGATCGTGGTGCCTCGGGATCAGTTGCAGGGCCAGCAGCGGCGGATCGAGGTTGACGATCCCTATTTCAAGGACCTCGGCCGTCGGTGGTCCGAGGCCCTCGCCCAGGCCCATCGTGCCATGCCCGCGCCGCCCTGGATGGAGCCATCGCGTCCGACGATCGCGGCGGTGCGATAGGGCTCAGCGCGGCCCGAACGGGACGACCTTGTTGTTTCGATCGTGAGCGATGTCGGCCGGGCCGAGGTAGGGGATGCCCGACCGCTCGCACCAGTACTGGACGATCTCCTCGGCCGTCATCCCGAAGTCGGGCTCGTTCGGCGTCACATCGGTGAAGCGGCCCGCGCGGATGCCCGCCACGCGCCGGATCGACGGCTGGCTGGTCAGGTGGAACATCATCCGGTCGATGCGATAGGCGGCCTCGGACACGTCCTCCAGCATCAGGACATGGCCCGTCAGATCGGGCTCCAGCGGCGTGCCGAGCAGCTGGTCCAGCACCGTCAGATTGAAGGCGACGGCGGGGCGGGGATCGGTCGCGAGCGAGGGTTCCAGCCCCTCGCTGACGCCCTTGCGCAGCCAGTTCAGCGAGCGGAAGCCGGTGGGGTCGTTTCGCACGCCGTCTGACGCCATCGGCCCATGCGCGACCGAGAAGCCGGCCTTGAACAGAATGGCCAGCATCGATCCGACGTCGGAATAGCCGAGGTAGCGCTTCTTCCGCGCCGCCTCGGTCAGGCGCGGCATGACGGCTTCGGCGATGCGGCAGGAGCCGTAGCCCCCGCGCGCGAACCAGATGTGGTCGATCCTCGGATCGTTGGCGAACTCCACGAAGGCGTCGGCCCGCTCCTGGTCCGTGCCGGCGAAGTGGCCGGACTTGCCGAAGCTGTTGGGATGGATGGTGCAGGTCACCTCGCCCGTGGGGAACTGGCGGTCGAACCAGGCGTGGATGGCCTCGGCCCGCTCGCGGGCGAAGCGGGAGGAGACGGCGACAATGCCGATCTTCATACGTCCGCTCCGATCATCCGTGGCCTTCCCCGCGCCGCGTGCTAGTCACGAGAACGCGTTCCCGACACTCCCCATTCCGCCGCCAAGATCAAGATGACGCCTGAAAAGCCTTCCTATTTCTTTTGCGGCATCGGCGGCTCGGGCATGCTGCCCTTGGCCATGATCGTCCAGGCGAGGGGCGCGGCGGTCGAGGGCTCGGACCGGTCGCTGGATCAGGGCCGGACGCCCGAGAAGTTCGACTGGCTGCGCGCGCACGGCGTCGTTCTGCACCCCCAGGACGGATCGGGCGTGCGGGCCGAGCACATGGTGGTTGCCACCGGCGCGGTCGAGGACACGGTGCCCGACATCGGCGCGGCCCGCCGGGTAGGCGCGCCCATCGTCACGCGGCCCGAGCTGCTCAGCCGGATCTTCAACGCCGCCCCGACCTCGATCGGCGTGGCGGGGACCAGCGGCAAGTCGACCATCACCGGCATGATTGCCTGGATCCTGCATCAGGCCGGCCTGGCGCCGACCGTGATGAACGGGGCGGTGATGAAGAACTTCGCCGACGCGGATCATCCCTTCGCCAGCGCCCTGATCGGCGGGCCGAACCTGTTCGTCGCCGAGGTGGACGAAAGCGACGGCTCCATCGCCCGCTACGATCCGACCGTGGCGGTGGTGTCCAACATCTCGCTGGACCACAAGTCGATGGAGGAGCTCCGCGACCTGTTCGGCGGCTTCACCGGCCGGGCACGAACGGCGGTGCTGAACCTCGACAACCTGGAGACAGCGGCGCTGGCCCAGTCGATGGTCGCTGAAGGGCGGAGCGGGGCGGTTGTGACCTTCGCGCTCGGCAACAGCGAGGCGGACCTGTCGGGGCACGATCTGGCACCGCTGCCGGCGGGGATGACGTTTGCCCTGACGGACCGGGCGACCGGCCGCACCCGTACGGTCACGCTGAACGTGCCCGGCGCGCACAATGTGGCCAATGCGCTGGCGGCCATCGCAGCGGTTCGGGCGCTTGGAGTCGACGTCGGAGCGGCGGTCGCCGCGCTCGCGACCTTCGCCGGCATCCGGCGGCGGATGGAGGTGGCGGGCACGGCCAACGGCATCACCGTCATCGACGACTTCGCCCACAACCCGGACAAGATCTCGGCCACGCTGAAGACGCTGCACGCCTTCGAGGGGCGGCTGCTGATCGTGTTCCAGCCTCACGGGTTTGGCCCGCTGAAGCTGATGAGGTCCGAGTTCATCGACACCTTCGCCGGCCTGATGCAGCCCGACGACGTCCTTCTGATGCCCGAGCCTGTGTACTACGGCGGCACGACCGATCGCAGCGTGGGCTCGGAAGATATCGCCGCGGGCGTGCGCGCAGCCGGACGAAAGGCTGAGGCGCTGGCCGACCGCGCGGCCTGCGGCGAACGGATCGTGGAGATGGCCCGGCCCGGCGACCGGGTGATCGTCATGGGCGCAAGGGACGACACCCTGTCGCAGTTCGCGGCGGAGCTTGTTTCGCGTCTGGGCGCTAAAGCCCCCGCATGATCCAGGACGCGCCCGCAGACCTTCCCGACATCGTCGTCACCGCCGCCCGCCTTCCGCCCGCCGCCAGCGAGGCGGCCTTCAGCGTGGTGCGCATCGGCGAGGAGCGGCTGTCGCGCGACACCCGGCTGGACGAGGCGCTGCGGTCCGTGCCCGCGGTCAGTCTGTTCCGCCGGACGTCCAGCCTGGCGGCCAATCCGACGACCCAGGGAATATCGCTGCGCGCCATCGCGCCTTCCGGCGCGGGGCGGACGCTGGTGACGCTGGACGGGGTGCCGCTGAACGATCCCTTCGGCGGCTGGGTGATCTGGAGCCAGGTGCCGACCGAGAGCCTGTCCGGTCTGGATGTGGTGCGCGGGGCGGGAGCCGGGCCCTATGGCGCGGGGGCGCTCACCGGCGTCATCGCCTTGCGCGAACGCGACGGGGCGGGCGGCGCGCTCGAACTGTCCGGTGGCGAGTTGGGCGGACAGAGACTCGGCGCGGCGACCACGCTCTCGGCCGTACGGTTCAGCCTGACCGGCGCGCTCCAGCGCGAGGTGAGCGACGGCTACGTTCCTGTACGCGGCCCGGCGGCGGGGGCGGCTGATACGCCGCTCGATCTGGAGACGCTGTCCGGCGCGCTGCGGCTTGATGCGGCGTTGGCTGGTGACGTGGCGTTGTCGCTTCGCGCCTCGGCCTATGATGAGGAGCGCGGATCCGGCCTGCTCGGCGCGCGGTCGAGCGCGAGCGGCGAGAGCTATTCGGCCACCGTCTCGCGCGCGCCGAACGCGGAGCGGCTGGGCTGGCGGGCGCAGGTCTGGCGGCGAACCAGCGACTTCGCCAACACCTCTGTCGCCGTGGCGGCCGGGCGCGGATCGACCACACCCGCCAATGATCAGTTCGCCACCCCGGCCGAGGGCTGGGGCTGGAACCTCGCCCTGCGCCGCACCGCCGTTCCACTGGGCGGCGGACGGCTGGAGTGGGAAGTCGGGGCTGACGCCCGTTTCAACGAGGGCGAGACGCGCGAGCTGTTCCGCTTCATGGGCGGCGCCTTCACGCGGGATCGGGTCGCGGGCGGCGAGACCTCGGTGATCGGGGCCTATGCCGAGGCGTCGTGGACGGACGGCATCTGGCTGGTCGCGGGCGGCCTGCGGATCGACGGCTGGGAAAACGCGGCCGGGCGGCGCATCGAGCGCGACCGTGCCACCGGTCTGCCCACACTGAACGAGACTGACCCGGATCGCTCCGGCGAGGTGGTGTCCGCACGACTGGCGGCGCGACGGGAGCTCGGCGGCGGCTGGGCCGGACGCGCGGCGGCCTACTCCGGGTTCCGGCCCGCGACGCTGAACGAGCTGCACCGACCCTTCCGCGTCGGCAACGACCTGACCGAGGCCAATACGGCGCTGGAGCCTGAGACGATTCAGGGCGTCGAGGCCGGGCTGTCTTGGAACAATGACGCCACCGAAGTGCGGGCGGCGGTGTTCTGGAACCAGCTGGACGATGCCATCGTCAACGTCACGATCGGCGTGGGGCCGGGCACATTTCCCCGCGCGGGTTTCGTTCCGGCGGGCGGCGTTCTGCGCCAGCGCCAGAATGCCGGGACTATCGAGGCGACCGGTGTCGAGGCCTCTGTCACCCACGAGATCGACGACCGCCTGAGCCTCGACGCCGCTCTCTCCCTGACCGACGCCGAGGTCGACGGCAGGACGGCCGCGCCCCGGCTGACGGGTCTGCGCCCCGCCCAGGCGCCGGAGATCAGCGCCTCGGCCGGCGCGGTCTGGCAGGCGACGGAACGGCTGACCCTGGTCGGCCGTGTCCGCTACGAGGGGGCTCGCTTCGAGGACGATCTGAACAGCCGCACGCTCGACGAGGCAGTCACGCTGGACGCCCGGGCGGAGTGGGAGGTGCGGGGTGGCGTCATCGCCTTCGTCGCTGCTGACAATCTGTTCGACACCGAGGTGGAGGTGTCGGAGACTGGCGACGGCGTCGAAGGCTTCGGCCCGCCCCGCGTGGTGCGCGCCGGACTGTCGCTGCGCTGGTGACGCCCGCGCCCGCGCCCGCTAAACCGCGCCTCACGGGAGATCAGACATGACGCGAAACAGCGCACGCTACCTGACCGGTTTCGGCAGCCACTTCGCCACGGAGGCCGTCGAGGGCGCCCTGCCGGTGGGCCGCAACTCGCCGCAGAAGACGCCGATGGGCCTCTATGCCGAGCAACTGTCGGGCACCGCCTTCACTGCGCCGCGCAGCGAGAACCGCCGCAGCTGGCTCTATCGCCTGCGCCCTTCGGCCCAACATCCGGCCTACAGGCCATTCGACCAGGGCCGCGTGCGGTCGGGACCCTTCACCGATGCGCCACCCAGCCCGAACCGCATGCGCTGGGACCCCCTGCCTCTGCCTGAGGCACCGACCGATTGGGTCGAGGGGCTGGTGACCTACGGCGGCAATGGCGATCCCGAGACCCAGGGCGGAACGGGCATCCACCTCTATGCCGCAAACCGGTCGATGACCGACCGCGTCTTCTACTGCGCCGATGGCGAGCTGCTGATCGTGCCGCAACTGGGTGAGCACGTCTTCGTCACCGAGTTCGGACAGATCGACGCCCAGGCCGGCCACATCGTCGTCATCCCGCGCGGCGTGCGCTTCCGCGTGGAATGCGACGGTCCGATCCGCGGCTATGTCTGCGAGAACTACGGCGCGCCCTTCCGCCTGCCGGACCTCGGCCCGATCGGCTCGAACGGACTGGCCAATCCGCGCGATTTCGAGACGCCGGTCGCAGCCTTCGAGGACGTGGATCGGCCGACCGAGTGCATCCAGAAGTTCGCCGGCCGACTGTGGGTCACGACATTCCAGCACAGTCCGCTAGATGTCGTCGCCTGGCACGGCAACAACGCGCCCTATCGCTATGACACGGCTCGTTTCAACACCATCGGAACGGTCAGCTATGACCATCCGGACCCGTCGATCTTCACAGTCCTGACCAGCCCGTCGGACA
>JAIERG010000074.1 GCA_019747095.1 Caulobacteraceae bacterium
GGACGCCGGCGACGGCCCCGCCCCGGTCCCGGGCGAGATCGCCCCGGCTCCGCCGCTTCCCCGACCCCCTCGCGGCCAGACACGGCGCGAGGGCGATGGCGCACGGCCGAGGTTACCCCATCGCCTCCAGACACGCCGTCTTCTTGGCCTCCAGCGCCGGGTCCGCCACGGTCTCCACCGCCGGCTTCAGCAGCCTGATGACGGGCGCATCGCCCGAGCACACCGCCGCCGGTGACAGCCTCTGACGCGCGACCTCCAGCACCCGCAGCGTCGCCGCCGGATCGGTCGCCAGTGCCGCCTTCAGCGCCGTGTCCAGCTCCGTGGCCCGTTCGCCCGTCGCTCCGGGCTCCAGGGCGGCGGCCACGTTCAGCCACGTGGGCTGGGCCGAGGCGATGCCGGCCAGCACGGTCGTCCAGCGCGATCCCGGCGTCCCGGCCTCCAGCGCGGCGATGGCGCCCTCCGGCCCGTTCAGCCCGATCAGCTGGGTCGCCTCTTCCGGCGTCACCGCCGCGCCGTTCTCCCAGGCGATCCGCACGCCCTCGGCAAAGCCCTTGGTCGCCTCCGGGATCTCGGCGGGCGCGGCCGGGGCCTCGGCCAGGGCCCTGGCGGCCGGTTCCGGTTCGGCCTGCGAACAGGCGGCCACGGCAGCAAGGGCGATCAGGGACAGGCGGCGCATCATCATTCGGTCTCCGGGAAACACGGCGTCGGATGCGTCGCCCCTTGCCGCGCGTCGCCGCCCGGCACTATCTCGGTTTCATGACACCGACCCTCTACGGCATCCCCAACTGCGACACGGTCAAGAAGGCGCGGACCTGGCTGGACCAGAACGGCCAAGCCTACACCTTCCACGACTACAAGAAGGCCGGCATCGACCGCGCCACGCTTCAGGCCTGGGTCGCCACCCACGGCTGGGAAACTGTCCTGAACCGCGCCGGCACGACGTTTCGCGCCCTGCCGGAGGCCGACCGCGCGGACCTGACCGCCGACCGGGCCATCGCCCTGATGCTGGCCCAACCCTCCATGATCAAGCGGCCGGTGCTGGACCTCGGCGGCCGTACCCTGGTCGGCTTCAAGCCCGACCTGTACGCAGCCGCTTTCGCGGCCTAGCCCTCGACGTCGGTGTCGGGTCGGTCGTGGCCGTCGGCCCGTTCGGTGATCCATTCGCCGTCGGCGTTCTCGAACTCGATCCAGGCCGTCTGGTCCGCGACCCTCTGCTCGCGGCTGGCGGCGACAGCGGCGGCGCGCGCCGCGTCGTGGCTGGCGAAGGTCTCCGAGAAGGTCTCGCCGACCTTGTAGGCCCAGCCTCCATCGTGCTCGACGATGCGATAGGTGACGTGGCTCATGGCAGGCTCCGGCAGGGGTTCGACAGCGACCATCGCATTTTCTTCGAGGCCGTGCATCCATTGGGGCGGTCGGCGACGACCAGGGATCGAAAGCGCGGGCAATGGGCCGGCGCGCAGACGGGGTAAGAACGATGGAAGACCTTTTCCGATCCTATTGGTGGCTGCTGTTTCCTCTGGCGTGGTTCGTGTCCATCGGGTTTTCGAGCCTGCTGAACTATCGCCGCCAGCGCGCCACGCTGAAGCTGATCGAGACCTATGCCCAGAAGGGCGAGCAACCGCCCGAGGCCCTGCTGAAGGTGCTGGAGCGCCCGATCGACGCCGAGACGGAGAGCCGCGCCTATGGTTCGCCCAGCGGCGGCAGGAACAGCAGCCTGTTCTCGCTGGTGCTCTTCACCATCCTCGCCGCCGGCTTCGGCTACGCCAGCTGGGCCGACATCTATGGCGCGGGCGACGCCTTCCTGATCGTTGCGCTTGTCATGGGGGCCGTGGCCGCCGCCACCGGCGTGACGCTGATCTTCGGCAAGCGTCCGAAGGACTGATGCGGCGGCGTGGGGCAGGGGACGATGGACGCCGCCCTGGTGGCGGCCGCGAAGGCGGGGTCGGACCCCGCCTTCGCCCGGCTGGTCGCGGCGCATCAGGCGCCGCTGCGGGCCTTTCTGCGTCGGACGCTGGGCGGGTTCGATCTGGCCGACGACGTGGCCCAGGACACCTTCGTCGCCGCCTGGGCGTCGCTGGCCCGGCTTCAGGATCCGGCCGGTTTTCGTCCCTGGCTGTTCGGGATCGCCTGGAAGAAGGCCCAGGACGCCCTTCGCTCGGGCCTGCGCGGCCGGGCACGGGACCGGGCCTGGCTGGAGGCATCGGAGCCCTCGTCCGGGGTCTCGGCCGAGGACCGGATGGCGCTGGAAGCCGCCATGGCCGCCCTGCCACCCGACCAGAGGGCCTGCGTCGCCCTGTGTCTGGCCGACGGCTTCTCCCATCCGGAAGCGGCCGGGATTCTGGGGCTTCCCCTCGGCACGGTGAAATCCCATGTCACCCGGGGTCGGGCGCGGTTGCTGGCCGCCCTGACAGGAGAGCCGCATGACCCCTGATCCGATCGCCGATCACACTCTGACTGCCTTTTTCGCACAGCAGTCGCCGCCGCCTCGCGACCTGGCGTTCGAGGCCCGGGTGGCGGCGGGGATCGCACGACGTCGCGTCGTGGCGACCATCGCCGCCCTCATGCCCTGGACCATCGCCGCCAGCGTTCTGCTCTGGGCGCTGGCACCGTTGCTGGGCCCGGTCGTCGACGGCCTGAGCCAGACCCTGGCCCCGGCCGCCGCGATCCTGACCCTGACGGCACTGGCCGTGGCGGCCAGCGTGACGGCCGGGCGGCGGCTGTCACCTATCGGATGACGCGATAGCGGCCGGTGCTGGCGATATCCTGACGCTGGCGCTCCGGCAGGGCGCGGTAGGCCAGACGGCGCATCTCGGATCGGCAGATCGCCGGATCGCCCATCCGGTCAGGCGTCACGATATACAGATGGCGATCGCAGAAGGCGCGGCTGGCCTCCCTCACACGCTGGACGAAGACGTCCTGGTCGGTCGGCCGGGTGAAGTCGAGATCGCCGATCGCGACCCGCAGTTCGGGTTCAGCCGACGGGGTTTGCGCGGTCTGGGGGACCAGAACGGCGAGGGCAGCAAGAAGAGACGCAGACATGATCAAGGCTCCTGAGGTTCAGGCGGGATCGCCTGTTCCGTCAGAGCCGCCACTGCGCCCACGCGGATGCGAAGCGCGGCATTAAGTTTTCTCCATCCTGCTCCGACGCCGCGCGACGAACCTAGGCCGCAGTCCGCATCCGTACTGTGCCGACGACGGCGAAATGATCCGACGGCCACACGCCCTCGCGGGCCTCGTCGCCGACGATCGCAGCCGCGACCGGCTCGAAGTGCCGCTGCTCGACCAGGATGTGGTCGATCTGGTCCAGCCGGTGGCCATAGGCGGGATTCAGCGTCGTCCGTGTCGCCTGATCGGGATGCACCGTCGGCAGTACCGAGACGAAGCGGGGCGGCTGCAACCGGGCCATCTCGGGATTGGCCAGACTGGCATTGAGATCGCCCATCAGGATCAGTGGCCGTCCGGTGTCGCCCAGCCAGGTCATCAGGGTCTCGATCTGCCGCTGCCGGATAGCCCCGCCCTCCGGCGTGTGGTGCAGATGGGTGTTGACCACGTCGATCAGCCTGTCGCCGATTCGCACGCAAACCCGGACGGCCGTGCGGTAGTCGTCCATCGGCTCCAGCCGTGTCGTGGCCTGCTCCACTATCGGCAACCGCGTCAGGATCGCATTGCCATACCGGCGCGGAGCCCCTTCTGCGTCTGCCGAAACGAACACGACCTGATATCCCAGGGCTTCGGCGATCGTCTCCGCCTGATTGGGCAGATTGGTCGCGGCATCTTGGAGGACTTCCTGCAAGCCAATGACGTCCGCCGATGCGTCGCGCAGCACATCCAGAATCAACGGCAGACGCTGATCCCACCGGTCCCTGTCGTGATAGATGTTGAAGGTCGCGAGGCTGACTGCGCTCCGCTCCCTGGCTCCGGAAAGGCTGGCGCACCCTGCGAGCGGCATGGCGCCAAGAGCACAAAGCAGGCGGCGGCGGTGGATCATGGGGGACTCTCTGGAAACGGGGCGGGACCTTACGAAGATTTCACCGAGCGAGTCTGCATCCGGCAGGCCGGCTCACAGCCTCTTGTGATCAGAAGGCCCGGGCAGCAGGCTCGGTCATCATCGTCAATGAGGAAGAAACGCCATGGAACTCACGCCCGTTCTCATCGTCGGAACGATCTTCGCATCGCTCGTCGCCATCATCGTCGGGCCAAGCTGGCTCAAGAGCCGCGACCGCCGCGAGGTTCAGCAGACTGTCCGCGCCGCGATCGAAAAGGGTCAGCCGCTCCCGCCGGAAGTGATTGATGCCCTGAGCAAGGAGGCGACCCGCAATCTGCCGTCCCGCAGCCGTGACCTGCGTCAGGGCGTCATCTGGCTCGCCGTCGGCATCGGCCTCGCGGCCTTTGGTACGATTAGCGAAATGAGCTGGGGCAGCGACGGTTGGGAAGGTCCCGACTTCGGTGGCATCGTGGGCATCGCCGCCATTCCCGCCACCATCGGCCTGGCCTTCATCGTTCTCAGCTTCTTCAACAAGAACAAGGACTGAGGCGCGGGCTGACAGGGGGAAATCTCTCATGGCCCAGTCCCTCCTGGACAGGCACGACGTGGAACTGGCGGCGCTGGCGGCAGCCGGCGGGCGGCGCGAGTTCGGCGAACTCGTCCGCCGCCACAGCTCGGCCGTGCGCATGCTGCTCAGGCGCATGGGTGCCCAGTCGGCAGAGGCCGACGATGTCGCCCAGGACGCCTTCCTCCAGGCCTTTGAGAAGTGCTCGGAATTCCGGGGCGAGGGCACCTTCGCCGCCTGGGTCAAGCGCATCGCCGCCCGTCTCTATCTGAAGCGCAAGGCCAAGGATGCGCGCTACATCGCCGAGCTCGAGCCGGAACAGACCGAAATCACGGTGTCACCGGACTCCGCGGGGCTGGTTGATCTCGATGAAGCCCTCAAGAGCCTCAGTGAGGTCGAGCGGATTTGCGTCTCCCTTTGTCACGGTGCGGGGCTGTCTCATCCAGAGATCGCTTCGGCCATGAATCTGCCGCTTGGAACGGTGAAGTCTCATGTCAAACGTGGTCTGGATAAGCTCCGTGCGCGGCTCTCGCCGGCCGGAGGGTCCGTGGGGAGGGCGGCCCATGTCGTCTGATGAGTTCGATCCGATGATCGAGCGGCTGTTCAGCCGTTCGCCCCAAATGGCCGACGCCAGCCTCTTCGCGGCCGAAGTCGAGACGAAGTTGCAGTCCTCCAGCCGCGTTCGCACCTTGGCCCTGACCGTTGCCGGGCTGGTGGGGGGCATCATCGCCGTGCGCGAAACCACCAGTGTCGATGTCAATCTTGCAGGCGGAGACGCCCCTGTCGCTGGCCGGGCGATCGGACAGGGGCTTCAGTCGGCTGGTTTGAACGTGCAGGACGCCGTTCAGACGGGCCTGACCCAGTTCGGCCTGTCCGATGTGGCGCTTGGGTCCATGGGCGGCATGCAGCTATTCTGGATTGCCGCCGGTGCCCTGATTGCCATTGCTGCAGCCGGCCTGATGAAGCTGTCCCAGGAGATCTGATCGTGTCCAGCCAGAAGCAGGAGGTGGTGAAGCGCCTCGCGGCCCCCGACATCATGCGGCGAAAGGGGGGCGAGCCGATCGTCTGCCTGACGGCCTATGATGCGCCGACGGCCGAGCTTCTGGACCCGCACTGCGACCTTCTTCTGGTGGGCGACAGCGTGGGCATGGTCGTCCATGGCCTCCCCAATACGGTTGGCGTCACGCTGGAGATGATGATTCTTCACGGCCAGGCCGTCATGCGTGGCTCGCGTCGGGCGATGGTCGTCATCGATATGCCGTTCGGAAGCTACGAAGGCGGCAAGGAAATCGCCTACGAGAACTGTGCCCGGGTGATGAAAGAAACGGGTGCCCAGGCCGTGAAGCTGGAGAGCGGTCCAACGGTCCCTCAGACGATTGAGTATCTGGTGCAACGAGGCATTCCGGTCATGGGCCATGTCGGGCTGCGTCCCCAGGCTGTGCTGACCGAGGGCGCGTTCCGTGCAAAGGGCAAGTCTGACGACGAGCGCCTCCGCGTGATCGCCGAAGCCGAGGCCACGGCCGATGCGGGTGCTTTCGCGGTGGTCGTTGAAGGGACAGCGGAGCCTGTGGCCGCCGAGATCACCCTGACCATCGACAAGCCGACCATCGGTATCGGTGCCTCGGCCGCGTGCGACGGCCAGATTCTGGTGACCCCGGACATGCTGGGCCTGTTCGACTGGACCCCCAAGTTCGTGCGCCGCTACGCCAATCTGCGCGGAGAGGTCGACCGCGCCGTCGCCGCCTATGCCGAAGACGTCCGCGCTCGCCGTTTTCCTGCCGAAGTCGAGACCTACTTCTCGAAAAAGCCCGCGACACCCTGAGCGTCCGTTGCGGGCGCGGGGTCGAACCTCTAGGGTCCGCGCCGATTTGGCTTTGCAGCGTTTTTTCGGGGCGGCGTATCCGTGACGGATGTCTTTGAAGAGGTCGAGGAAGAAATCCGCTCCGAGCGGCTGAAGCGGCTGGCCCGCCAGTGGCTGCCGGTCGTGGGCGGTGTCCTGGCGGTGGCCCTTGTGGCGGCTCTGGCCTGGTGGGGCTGGCAGAGCTGGCAGACCGGGCGGGCGCACGACGCCTCGGTCGCCTATCAGCGGGGTCTGGAAGCGCTTCAGTCTGGCGACAACGCCGGAGCCGAGACCGCGTTCGCAGAGGCCGCAGAGAAGGGCAATGGGGCCTACAAGTCTCTCGCGCTTCAGCAGCGCGCCGGCCTTGCACTGGCGTCGAACCGCGCGGCGGATGCCGTGGACCTGTTCGATGAGGCTGCGAAAGCGTCAGGCGACCCCATTCTTGCCGATCCAGCCCGTTTCAAGGCTGCGCTTCTGGTCATGGACACGGGCACGCTCGAGCAGATCGAGGAGCGTCTTGAACCGCTCACCGAAGAAGGCCGCCCGATGCGTCCGTTTGCCCAGGAAGCCCTGGCGCTGGCCCGGCTCCAGCATGGCAAGCCCGCGGAGGCGCGTGAGCTGCTGACCCTGCTGACCCTGGGCCAGGATGTGCCTGAACCCGTCCGCCAGCGTGCTCAGGCGGCCATCGGTCTGATCGACAGTGAGACTGCGGCCGGCCTTGCCGCCATTGTCGCGGCCCAGCAGGTCAACCCGCCTGCACCCGCCTTACAGGCACCGGTCACTGCGCCCACGGCCCCGGCCGAGGCTCCTGCCCAGTGATGCTTGAAACCAGAGACTGGATGACCCGCGTGAAGCGCGCCGTGAAGATCCTGGCCGTCGTAGGCCTCGCCGCGACCGTCGCCTCCTGTGCCTCGGCTCGACGCATCCTGCCCTTCGGTCTGGGTCAGGACGATACGCCCCAGGCCACCGCTAGCGAAGGCGACCGGATTTCGATCCTCTCGTTCGAGCAATCCCTCGTGCCGTCGGCAGCCCTCTCTGGCCGCGACTTTTTCGTTCCTGGCCCGACGGCCCGTACGGCCTGGCCGATGGCGGGGGGAACGGCGGAAAACCTGGTCGAGCACAGCATTGCTGCGCCCAACTTCGAAGTCGCCTGGCGCCGCGGCGTCGGCCGGGGATCGAGCCGTACCACCCAGGTCATGGCACCGCCCGTGGCGGCTGACGGCCGGATCTATGTCATGGACGGCGAGTCCACTGTCACGGCGGTCGATGCCACGTCCGGAGAGATCGTCTGGCGTCGCAATGTGAAGCCTGATGGACGGGAAGCCGCTGGCGGTGTGGCGGTCTTCGGCCTGCCTGTGCCCCTGGTCGGGTCTGGCGGCGGCCCGCTGGAAGGCGGCTTCGGCGGTGGTCTAGCCATCGCGGGCGGTCGACTGTTCGTTGCTTCGGGCTACCGCACGATGTCCGCGCTGGATGCCGCGACCGGCGAAGTCGTCTGGACCCAGCCGGTCGATGTGCCGATCCACAGCGCGCCGACGGTCGCGGCCGGTCGCGTTTACGTCATCGACGTCGACAACCAGATCATCGCCTTCAATGCCCAGACGGGTCTGCAGGACTGGTCGTATCGGGGCATCGTCGAGCCTGCCCGCGTTATGCGGGCCTCCAGTCCGGCCGTCAGTGGCGACACTGTGATCGCTCCCTTCTCATCGGGAGAGGTCGTCGCCCTTCGTGCGTCCAACGGTCAGCCCGTCTGGAACCAGGTGCTCTCGCGGACGAGCCGCACCAGCGCTCTGTCGGAAATCCGTGACATTGCCGGCCGACCCGTTGTCTCGCGCGGCTTCGTCTATGCGGTCGGCCACTCCGGCGTCATGCAGGCTATGGACATCCGGACGGGCCAGCCCCGCTGGTCTCTTCCGATCGGAGGGGTGAATGCACCGCTTCCGGTTGGGGACGTGGTCTACGTTGTTTCCAAGAATGGGGAACTGACCGTCGCGAACCGGGACACCGGCGGGGTCTATTGGACGCGCAATCTGAACGAGGGCCGCATTCGCCAGGAGGGTGGCGTGCTTGGCCTGTTTGACCGGACGGTCCGACCTGAATGGTCGGGGCCTGTTCTGGCGTCGAACCGTCTGGTCCTGGTCAACTCCGACGGCGAAGCCGTGGCTTTCGACATCAAGACCGGTGCCCAGACCGCAGCGATCCGACTGGGTGGTGCGGCCTACCTGGCTCCTATTGCCTACAACGGGGCCTTGTATGTTCTCACCGACAAAGGCGATCTGATCAGCATTCGCTGACGCGCCGAAATCACGCTAGAAGGCCGGCATGGCATTGAAGGTCGCCATCGTCGGCCGCCCCAACGTGGGCAAGTCGACCCTGTTCAACAGGCTGGTGGGCAAGCGCCTCGCGCTCGTCGACGATCGGCCGGGCGTGACCCGTGACCGGCGTTACGCTGACGGCAACATCGGCGACCTTGACCTGACGCTGATTGACACCGCCGGCTACGAAGACGTCACCGACGAGAGCCTCGAAGCCCGCATGCGCGAGCAGACCGAGGCCGCTATCGAGGATGCCGACCTCATCCTGTTCATGATGGACGCGCGCGAAGGCGTGACCTCGCTGGACCGTATCTTCGCCGAGCGGCTGAGGAAGCAGCACAAGCCAGTCGTTATTCTGGCCAACAAGTCCGAGAGCCGGGAATCCGGTGGCGGCGTGGGCGAGGCCCACGCACTGGGATTTGGCGAGCCCGTCGCCATCTCGGCCGAGCACGGCGAGGGCATGGCGGACCTTTATCAAGCCATACGCGATGCCTCGGTTGACATTTTCGTCGAGGAGATCGACGAGCCTGACAAACCGATCCGCATCGCCATCATCGGTCGCCCGAACGCCGGTAAGTCCACCCTCGTGAACCGCCTGATCGGCGAGGACCGCCTGCTTGTCGGCCCTGAAGCTGGCATCACGCGCGACTCCATCTCGGTTGACTGGGTCTACGAGGGCCAGAACATCCGGCTGGTGGATACCGCCGGCATGCGCCGCAAGGCCCGTGTCCAGGAGAAGCTGGAAAAGCTGTCGGTCGCCGACACTCTGCGCGCCATCACATTCGCCGAGGTGGTCGTGCTCGTCATGGACAAGGACAACGCCTTCGATGTCCAGGACCTGCAACTCGCCGATCTGGTCGAGCGGGAGGGCAGGGCGCTCGTGTACGTGGCCTCGAAATGGGACCTGGAGGAAGAGCCCCAGTCGCGCCTTGCCGAGCTCAAGCGCATGGCCGACGACAAGCTGCCCCAGCTCAAGGGTTCGGAGTTCGTGGCCCTGTCAGCCCACTCCGGACGAGGCGTCGAGCGGTTGATGCCGGCGGTGCTAAAGGCCCACGCGACCTGGTCGGTCAAGGTCAAGACCAAGGACCTGAACGACTGGCTGGCCGTGGCGACCCAGCGCCACCCACCGCCCGCCGTTGACGGTAAGCGCATCAAGACCAAGTATATGGCCCAGACAAAGGCCCGGCCCCCGACCTTCGTCCTGTTCGCCAGCCGCGGCGGGGCTCTGCCGGATCACTACATCCGCTACCTGACCAACAGTTTGCGAGAGAGCTTCGACCTCCCGGGCGTGCCTTTGCGCCTGACCATCAAGTCGAACTCGGCCAACCCCTATGCCGACGGCGGTGCCAAGTCCGGCCCCGAACGCTACACGGGTGCCGCCAAGACGGCTCCGAGGAAGGTGCGAAAGGCCGAGGAGACCGAGAGCCGCCTGCCCGGCAAGGCACTTGAGCAGAAGAAAACCCGCGTCGCCAAGCCCCGCGTCATCGGCGCGGTCAAGGCCTCGGCCTCCAAGAAGGCCGGCTCGTCCGTTGCCGTTCAGAAGGGTGCCCGTGGCGGTGCCCGCCAGGTCAGCCGCTCAGGCCGCATCCGCACGGGCCAAAAGCCGGGGCCGCGGAAGTAGACCTGATTACTCCGGAATATCGCTGAAGTTTCCATAGCGTCCGGCGTGTGCGAGGTTGCCGAACTTGGTCGTGTCGGAATCGAAACTCAGCTTCACGATTCCGATGGGTCCGTGGCGCTGCTTGCCGATGACCACCTCGGCCACGCCGCGCAACTGATCCATCTCTTCCTGCCACTTCAGGTGCTCCTCGGTCCCTTCCCGCGGTTCGGCGCGTTCCTTGTAGTAGCTCTCACGATACACAAACATAACGCAGTCGGCGTCCTGCTCGATCGAGCCGGACTCGCGCAGGTCTGACAACTGGGGGCGTTTATCCTCACGGGCTTCGACCTGACGTGACAGCTGCGACAGGGCGATGATCGGAACATTCAGTTCCTTGGCGAGCGCCTTCAGGCCACCGGTGATCTCTGACACCTCCTGAACCCGGTTCTTCTGGCCGTTGCCTTCGCCGACCGTGACCAGCTGCAGGTAGTCAACGATGATCAGGTCCAGTCCCTGCTCAGCGCGTTTCAGGCGTCGCGCCCGGGCCGCCAGCTTGGAGATGGAGATGCCGCCAGTAGCGTCGATGTAGAGGGGACTCTCGCCGATCTCTATGGCGGCGTCGCGCACCTTGCCGAAGTCCGCCGCGTCGATCTCGCCCTTCCTCAGCCGGTCTGACGAGACGCCCGAGGCGTCGGCCAGGATACGCATGGCCAGTTGCTCGGCACTCATTTCCAGCGAGAAGAACGCGACGACACCACCCGAAGCGGTCTTGCGTCCATCTGGGGTCGGTTCCCAGCGGTAGTTGCGGGCCACGTTGAAGGCGATGTTGGTCGCCAGGGCCGTCTTGCCCATCGACGGACGTCCGGCGAGGATCAGCAGGTCGGAAGGGTAGAGACCGCCCAGTTTTTGATCGAGATCGTTCAGATGGGTCGCCAAACCGGCCAGCTTCCCATCGCGCTGATAGGCCTCGCCCGCCATCTGAACCGCGCCGGCAAGCGCCGTCGAGAAGCTGACGAAGCCCGACGAGGGTGCCCCGTTTTCCGCCAGTGAATAGAGGGTCAGCTCCGCCTGTTCGATCTGTTCGATCGCCGGCGTTTCCGGGTCCGGCGCATCCTTGATGATGTCGCCACCGATGCGGATCAGGTCGCGACGCAGGGCCAGATCATAGACGACGCGGGCATAGTCGGGCGCGTTCGCCCCGGGAGGAGCCCGGTCCATCAGGTCGGCGAGATAGCGCAGACCGCCGAACTCGGCGAATCCCGGGTCCTGCTTGAACCGTTCCATCAGGATCGTCGGCTCCGCCAGCAGGCCCTGACGGATATGATCCTCGATTGCGTCGTAGAGGCGTTGATGGAAGGGTTCGTAGAAATGCGACCCCCGCAGCCGGTCCGACAGCCGTTCGAACACGGCATTGTCGAACATAAGGGCACCCAGCAGCGCCTGCTCCGCCTCAAGATTGTGAGGAAGCGATGGGATGGGGACAGCGTCAGCGGAAAAGGGAGCGAAGGCGTTCATCGGGTTAACGCTTACCTGTCACACGCCCCTGCGACAGTCCCGGACGCACCCTTCATCGGGGATCGAATTCGGGTGGCTGTGGACCGCTGGAAAATCCTGAGACGGATCAGTTCCGCTCAAGGCTCATGCTGCGGGGCACGGGTAGCGCGATGCCATCCAGGAACGGATCCCGTCGGTCGGCGTCATGCGCTGGCGTCGAGACTGGGGAATGGCATTGAGGTGATCCAGAAACTGGCGTGGGTTCATCTGGACGCGGTCTGGCGGGCAGGCGGGGGGCTGTCGCCCGGCGGCACGAGCCTCGCGGATTTCGTTCCCGACGATGGTCATGGACGCGTTGAACTCCCGGATCAGCCGGCGCGCATCCGACCGGATCGCCGATGTCGGGTTGAGCGGGATGCGATTGGCCTCCGTGACGAAGGCGTCAAGCGTTCGTGTTTGGGCGAACACCGGCGTGGCGACAAGAACCGAGCCCAGGACAGCGATGGCGGCGACGATCTTCATGGAACCCCTCTCAAATCGACAGGGATAGCAATGCCCAAGCGCGGCGGATTCATGGCAAATGAAAACGGCGCGGGGATCGCTCCCCGCGCCGTCATTTCGCGCCGATCGTCTGATCAGAAGCTGTAGCTCAGACGCCCGTAGACGAACCGCCCGTTGAAGCCGAACGGTGAGAATTGCGGGAAGCCGACCGAACCCGTCGGCGCGTTCAGCGTCGCAGGAGTGAAGTTAGGATACTCGTCGGTCAGGTTGTTGACCCCGACAGCTGCCGTCACACCGAACGGGAACTCGTAGCGGCCTTCCAAGTCAATGAGGGTGGCATTTCCGGTCTGGTAGTCCAACGTGGCGACGTTGTTGGGAACCAGAACGCTCTGGTAGTAGGTCGCCCGCGCCGTGGCCGACCAGCTTCCAAGCGACCACTCCACCGAGCCGACACCCTTCGATTCCGGCGTGCCGTCCTCGAAGGCCAGGATGTTGGACCGGTCGAACAGGAAGTTCGGCGACACGGGGATCGACACCACCGGCACGCCCGGCACGCGATCAACCGTCGTGTCGTTGAAGTTGGCGGCTAGCGTGAAATCGAAGCGGCCGAGCGTGTCGGTGGGCAGCCGATAGCGACCCACGATGTCCAGGCCCTTGGTCGTCGTCTCCAGGCCATTGGTGAAGAAACGCGCCGAGGACACACCCAGCGGCTGGATGATACCCAGCACGGCCGCGATCGTCGCCGCCGACTGGCTCGGACGGGTCGGTCCGAGGTTTTCGGACAGGATGATCCGGTCGGCGACTTCGATCTGATACGCGTCGATCGTCAGTTCGAACGGTCCGCTGCGGAAGACAGCGCCCAGCGAGTAGTTGATCGAGGTTTCTGGCTTCAGCGGTCTGGCACCGAGCGCGATCGATACGGGGTCGTCCACGCGGAAGGTGCCGGACTGGATCAGATTGGTCACCGGAACGCCGCCAACCACGGTCGTCACCAGATTGGTGGCGATGTAGCTGAAGTACTGCTGCTGGAGTGCCGGCGCGCGGAAGCCGGTGGAGATGGACCCGCGCAGTGCGAATTCTGGGCGCACGTCGAGACGACCAGAGATCTTGCCGGTCAAGGTGTCGCCGAAATCCGAGTAGTCTTCGTATCGGGCTGCGAGCCCGAAGGTGAAATTGTCGGTCAGCTTGCCTTCCAGATCGGCGTAGGCACCCCAGTTGTTGCGATCCCGATCGGTAGCGTTAGCGGGGCTGAAACCGGGGAAGCCCTGCGCGCCGCCACCCTGGGTGCTGCCAGGGTTCCGGATCCATGACTGAAGCTGACCTGCGGTCTGGGCGAAGTCCTCGCTCCGGTACTCAAGACCAAAGGCAAGGTTCCAAGGCTCCACAGCTCCGACATCTATGGGCCGCACGCCGTCAACGGCGAGGGTAAACTGCTCGTACTCTAGACCACCAGCGCGGAAGCTGCGCAGCGACGCAGTTCCGAATGAGGCGTTGATAGAGTTCTCGACACGATAGTCGAGCGCGTTACGCCCCCAACTGGCGGAGATATCCCAGTCAATCCCGAACGCTGGGCCCCTTACGCCGCCATAAACATTGTAGTCGTTGATGTGGGTGGCGATCAGCGGCAGGAAGCCGTTCGGATAGACCGCCAGCACGTTGTTGGCGTTGTTGAAGGCACGGGCCGTGGCCGCGGATTCGGTGTCCTTGTCCACGAAGCCGCCGAAGGCATAGGCCTCCCAGTCGTTCCCGAGATCGAGGCCAGCGTTGGCCCAGACTGCGCGGGACTCGACCTCGGGATCGCCGAAGCGGCCGAGGACCGTAGTCGACGAGCCAGTCGGAGTGGCGGTCGTTGCAGCGTAGTCTGAGCGGTTGGTCGGATCGCGCCGCTGCCATTCGCCCGACAGGGTCAGGAAGCCGCTGTCAAAGAGCGGCAGGCCGATCCAGCCCGATAGCGAAACCTGCTCGCCGTCGGTCCGGCTGTGAGAGCCGCGCGCCGTATCGAACTCTGTGTCGTAGCGGCCATAGCTCGTGGTGATACCGCCGCCGCTGTCAGCTTCGCGCAGGCGAAGGTTCACAACGCCGGCGATGGCGTCGGAGCCATACTGGGCGGAGGCACCGTCGCGCAGAACTTCGACCGTCTGCAAGGTCACCGAAGGGATGCTGTTGAGGTCAAACGCCGCCGCCCCGCGACCCAGGTTGCCGTTCACGTTGACCAGGGCACTGACGTGACCGCGCTGACCGTTTATGAGCACCAGCGTCTGGTCGGGTGCCAGACCGCGCAGGGTCGCGGGACGGACGTGGTCGGAACCATCCGAGATCGCCGGGCGCGGGAAGTTGATCGAGGGCGCATTGGCTGCCAGCGCCGTCGCCAGTTCGCCCCCCGTGCCCTGCCGTTGTAGGACTTCACCCGAGATCACATCCACAGGAGCAATGGTGTCCAGCCGCGTGCGCCCGACCGTGCGGGTGCCGGTTACGACGATCTCATCGACCGTGGTCGCCTCATCCTGGGGCGCGGTCTGGGCCTGAGCTGGCAATGCGATGCAGGCTAGGGCTGCTACGGAAGAAAAGCCGAAGAGCAAGGCGCGGGTGGAGCGTTGGGTCATGATCTGTCCTGATGCCGTGAACCGGCGCCGTTGCGCCGGCTGTCTTGTCTCGACCCCTCCGGCGGACCAGAGGGTGGCGCACGGTCGGCCGCGCATGATCTTTGCGTTTCGAGCGGTCGTCGAGCGTCCGTGGAGAAACTGTGGTGCTTAATGCTGCAGTGCAAGCAACCGTCGTGCAAACTCGCCCAGTCGTTGCAATTTTGACATAGTTTGGACCGCTGTCGGCCGCAGGGCGAAACAATCGTTCTCAGGCTGCGTAGGGCGTACCACTGACACGAAAAAGGGCGCGCCCCGCGGACGCGCCCTTCAGTCTTTCTGAAAGCTCGGCGAACCGGGCTGAAGGCGATCAGGCTTCGGAGCCGAGGCCTTCCTGTTGGCCGGCACCACCTTCGATCATGTCGCGGGCCTGTTCGGCCGCTGCTTCACGCTCTTGGTCGTAGGCCGACTTGATCACGTCTTCGCCCTTGGCCTGACGTTCGGCCTCGTCGGCCGAGCGAGCCACGTTGATCTTGACCGTGGCGGTGACCTCTGGGTGCAGGCGCACCAGCACTTCGTGGACGCCGAGCGTCTTGATCGCGGTGTTGAGCACGACCTGCGAGCGCTCGACCTTGCCGCCTTCGGCCTGGACGGCCTCGGCGACGTCGCGGCCGGCGACCGAGCCGTACAGCTGGCCGGTTTCACCGGCCTGGCGGATCATGACGTAGGACTGACCGTCGATCTTGTCGGCGATCTTCTGGGCCTCGGCCTTGTTCTTCTCGTTGCGGGCCTCGATGGCGGCGCGGTCGAGTTCGAACTTCTCCAGGTTCTTCGACGTGGCGCGCAGCGCCTTGTCGCGGGGCAGGAGGAAGTTGCGGGCGAAGCCGTCCTTGACAGTGACGACGTCGCCGATGGCGCCGAGATTCTCGACGCGCTCCAGGAGAACGACCTTCATCTTACTTCACCACGTAGGGCAGGAGGGCCAGATAGCGGGCACGCTTGATGGCCTTGGCCAGTTCGCGCTGCTTGATCTGGGACACGGCGGTGATGCGCGAGGGCACGATCTTGCCGCGTTCGGAAATGTAACGCTGGAGCAGCTTGACGTCCTTGTAGTCGATCTTCGGCGCGCCCTCGCCCGAGAACGGGCAGGTCTTGCGGCGACGATTGAAAGGACGGCGCGGGCCGGCCGAGGCGTTGACGGGCGTGCCTGGCACGTTCGAGGAGTGGGTGTCGGACATGGTTCGATCTCTCCTTAGGCGGCCAAGTCGGCGTCGTCGCGGGGACCACGCTCGCGTTCGCGCTCACGCTCGCGCTCGCGGCGGGCCAGCAGCGGCGACAGCTCGAGGTCCAGTTCCTCGACGCGGACGGTGAGCCAGCGCAGGACGTCCTCGTTGATCGACAGCTGGCGCTCGACCTCGGCCATGGCGGCCGGGGGGCAGTCGATGGCAAGCAGCGAATAGTGAGCCTTGCGGTTCTTCTTGACCCGGTAGGTCAGGTTGCGCAGGCCCCAGTACTCGATCTTGGCGACCGTGCCGCCACCGGCGACGATCAGGTCCTTGATGGTGTCGTTGAGGGCTTCGGCCTGTTGCGCGCTGATGTCCTGGCGCGACATGACCGTGT
>JAIERG010000179.1 GCA_019747095.1 Caulobacteraceae bacterium
GGCGCACCCAGTTCGAACCGCCAGGCGTCGGCGGCGGCGCGCATGGGGGCGCGGGCCTTGGCCTCGGTCTCGGCGTATTCGGCGGCCGGGTCGCTGTCGGCGACGACGCCGGCGCCCGCTTGGACGAAGACCTGGCCGCCCGCAAAGAGGGCGGTGCGCAGAACGATGCAGATGTCGGCCTCGCCCCCAGCCGAGATGTAGCCGACCCCACCGCCATAGCCGACACCGCGCTTCTCGGCCTCCAGTTCGTCGATGATCTCCATGGCCCGAACCTTGGGCGCACCCGATAGAGTTCCGGCGGGCAGGGCGGCCAGCAGGGCATCGACGGCGTCAAGGTCCGTGCGCGCCCGGCCCTCGACGTTGGAAACGATATGCATGACCTGACTATAGCGCTCGACGATGAAGCTTTCGGTCACGCGCACGGTGCCCGGCGCAGCCACGCGGCCGACATCGTTGCGACCGAGGTCCAGAAGCATCAGGTGTTCGGCGCGTTCCTTGGGATCGGCGAGGAGCTCGGTCTCCAGCGCCTTGTCGGCCTCGGGCGAGGTGCCACGGGGCCGCGTGCCGGCCAGCGGGCGGATGGTCACCCCGCCATCCTTCAACCGAACCAGGATCTCCGGGCTGGAACCCGCCAGCTGAAAGTCGCCAAAGTTCAAAAAGTACAGATACGGAGAGGGGTTTTGCCGTCGCAGTGAGCGATAGAAGGCGAACGGGTCGCCACCGTAGGGGGCGCTGAACCGATGGCTCAGCACCACCTGGAAGATATCGCCTGCAGCGATGTAGTTCTTGGCGCGCGCGACCATATCGCCGTAGACCGCGCCGTCGACCGGTGAATGGAAGGGGGGAGCCTCAGATCCCGGTGCCGGGCCACGACCCAGCAACGGACGACGCAGACGAGCCTCAAAGGCGTCCAGCCTTGCCTCGGCTGCGGCGAGGTCTCGATCGGCCTCTCCACCCGGCCAGACTGGAGCCATCACCACGATCTCGTGCAGGACCGAGTCGAACACCGCGATAATGGACGGGCGGGTCAGGACCGAGTCCGGCAGGCCGACCGGATCGGGATTGGGCGGGCCAAGCGGTTCGAGCAGGCGCACCATGTCGTATCCGAACACGCCGAACAAGCCGGCAGCCATGGGCGGAAGACCGTCGGGAATGTCGAGACGAGTCTCGGCGATCAGGCCGCGCAGGCTGTCGAGCGCACCGCCAGCTTGTGGTGTGAACCGTCCCGCCGCGATGTCGCCCCCGCGCGCGATCTCGGCTTCGTCACCGTGGCAGCGCCAGACGACGTCGGGATCGAGTGTGATGATCGAGTATCGCCCGTTGAGAGCACCGCCTTCAACTGACTCCAGAAGAAAGGCATGAGGGCGTCCCCACCCCACTTTCAGATAAGCCGAGACCGGTGTTTCCAGGTCGTCGATGATCCGCCGATGAGCGATGGCCGGCCGACCCTCGTTCAGAGCAGCGAGCTGCGCTTCACGATCAGAGACGACCCCGTCGGCTCGGCTCATGGGGCCGGGGTGGCGGGCGCAGTGGCACCCGTTTCGGCTCCTGCCGGTGCGTCGACTCCGAGGGTTTGCAACGCCAGGGCCTGATCGTTTTCCGCCTTGGATTTTGCGGACGCCGCGTTGACCAATGCCTCACCAAGGCCGGCGACGAATTCGTCAGCGATGCGCGGGCGAATTTGATCGGCGAAGGGAGCGCTTGTCGTCGCATTTGCAGCGCGGATGGCGTCCACGCGACCGATCACGAAACTGGTTTCGGATGCGGGGCCGGTGAAGACCTGATTTCGACCCTGCCCGAACAGTCCTTGCAGGACGCCCTCACCCAGTGCGGTCTGAGCTTCGGCATTTTGCTGGACCCCCGTGCGGCTATTCAGCGTTGCGCTCACCGACGCGGCAACGGCTGCGATGTCTTCGCCGCCGCGAACCCTCGTGGCGAGGCGATCCGCGAACGCTGACAGACGCCGTGCATTCTCGCGCTGCGTCCATGACTGGGTCAGTGGCTCGCGGATATCGGCGAGCGCGGGCAGGGCGGCGGGCGTGATCTCGTCCAACCGGACCACGAAATACTGGCCCTCGCCGGCGTCGACCACCTCGCTCTCTGCGCCTGCGGTGAGGGCATAGGCGTTTTCGAGAATTTGAGGAGGCGCGTTCAGCGGCTGGCCGTCAGGAAGACGGCCGTCCTGGGTGAAGGGCGGCAGTTGCACGATGCGGGCTCCAACGTCCCGGATGGCTTGGTCGAGCGTTTTGCCTTCCGAGCGAGCCTTCTCATAGGCTTCGACGCGCTCGAACACGCGGGCTCGGGCATCTTCCAGCTGAAGCTCCTGGATGACCGCGTCGCGGACGCTCTCCAGGGTCGCCTCTTGTCCGGGCGTCACGCCCGTAAGCTTGGCCACGGTGAAGCCGACTCGGGCCTGGATCGGCGCGGAAACGGAATCGGGCTGAAGGCCGAAGACAGCGTTGGCGACGGCAGGGTCGGTGACGGCGCTGCGCGGCTGGTCAGCATACGGGACCGCCTCAATGTTGTTTGCTTCCGCCACGGATTGCGGCGACTGACCCGCGCGCAAGGCAGCCGCGATCCGGTCCGCCGCTGCGCGGTCAGCAACCGTGAGAGTCACGAAGCTACGACGTTCGGGCGTCGACAGGGCCTCACGGCGGAAATTGAAACGTTCGATGACGCGAGCTTCCGGAATCGCAGGCGGCGTGGCGTTCGGCGCGTCTGAGAACACAATGACCGACGCGATGCGAAACTCGGGGCGACGGAGCTGTGCCGCGTTCTCGTTGATGAAGGCCTGGAGCTGGGCATCGGTCGGGGGTGGCGTGGTTCCCGCCATGGCCTGGGTGACCGTGAACCAGCGGCCGTCGCGCGTTTCGAAGGCCCGGGCGGCGACGAGCGCCCCATAGACGCGTGGCGCACGCAAGCCTGCGGCGATCGCAGCGGCGAAGTGTTCGCTGACGGCGGTGTCGCGGAACTCGTCCTCCAGCTGGATCGGCGTGATGTTCTGCTCTGCCAGCATCCGCTGGTAGGTCGCCTCATCGAAGCGGCCGGTGATTTGGTCGAAGAATGCCGGAATTTCGCGAATGCGGTCCAGGACAAGCGATTCGTCGACGCGAATGCCAACCTGATGGGCCCAGTTGAGGAAGCCGAGACGGCGCGTCTGGCTCTCGAGATATTGCAGGTGGGCTCCCTCGTTCACGAGGTCCTCGAGTGTCACCGGGCGACCCTGCTCCTGCTGGATGTTGCCGCGGATACGGTCGAAGTCTGCGCGAAACTGCGCGGGCGTCAGGGACCGGTCGCCCGCGTCGATCACGTTCTTCGGGCCGAGGTTGCCGAACACATCGGTCTGGGTGCCCGCGGTTACGGCGAAGCTGAGGATCAGCAGCGCAAACAGGCCTACCGCCCACTTGGACTTGGCGAAATTGCGGAAGCCGGAAATCATCGAAAAGGGCCCGAGAGACAAACGGCGAAGAGCGCCACTCGCGCCTATAGGGGAGGGCGGGGCGAGGCCGCAAGCGGAGACCGCCGGGCAGACTTGGCAGGTTCTGCGGCGGTCCCTAGGAAGGCCGGATGAAACAATCCGTGAAGATGATCATCGGCAACTGGAAAATGAACGGTCTGCAGGCCGACCTCGCCGAGGCAGAGGCCTTGAGGGCCGCCCTGGCGGAGACCCCGACCCGGAACCGCATCGGTCTGTGCTTGCCCGCCACACTGGTCGCCCCGGCGGCCTGGCGGTTGAAAGGCGCTGCAGTCGAGGTGGGTGGGCAGGACTGCCACGCTTTTGCCTCGGGAGCCTACACCGGGTCGGTGTCCGCCGAGATGCTCAAGGATGCAGGAGCCTCGCTGGTGATCGTCGGCCATTCAGAGCGGCGCGCGGGTTTCGGAGAGACGGATGCCGATGTCGCCGCCAAGGTCGAGGCCGCCTTGCGGGCTGGCCTGGAGCCGATCATTTGCGTTGGCGAAACCCTTGATCAGCGTGATGCGGGACATGCCCTGGAGATCGTGACCCGGCAGGTCAATGGTTCTCTGCCGGCCAGTCTCAGCGATCGCGCCTTTGCCCTGGCATATGAGCCTGTCTGGGCGATCGGCACGGGCAGGACGCCGACATTGGAACAGGTCGCGGAAATGCACGCGGCGATCCGCCATGCGCTGGTCGCGCGGTTGGGCGCGGCGAAGGCCCCGATCCTCTATGGCGGCTCGGTCAATCCAAAGAATGCGGCGGAGTTACTGAACGTCGCCGGGGTTGATGGCGCGTTGGTCGGCGGGGCATCGCTCAAGGCCGATGACTTTCTTGCGATTGTCCGTGCTGGCTGACCCGCGTTGCTCCGCATCGGCAACGATGATAGACGCCGCCGCTTGATCGGCGAGGCCCTCCGCCACACATAAGCGACACCATGCTCCAGACCATCCTTCTCGTTGTCATGATCCTTATCTCGATCGCCCTGACCGGGGTGGTCCTGCTGCAGCGCTCCGAGGGTGGTGCGCTGGGCATGGGCGGGGGTCCGTCTGGCTTCATGACGGCACGGGGCGCTGGCAACCTGCTCACGGTCACGACCTGGTGGCTGGGGGCAGCCTTTGGTGCCTGCGCGATCCTTCTGACGATCGTCGGCAACGTTGAACGGTCCAGTCGCTCGGTGGTCGACGCCGAAGCACTGGGCTCCATCGCCGTCGACACGACTGCGCCGACGCAGACCGCTCCGACGGCGGTGCCCGCGCCGACGGAGACCGCCCCCGCTGCGCCATCGCTGGACGATCTGGAAGCCAGCCTGCCGACGGTGGGTGCTGCGCCGGCTCAACCGCAAGCTCCGGCGCAATAAATGGAGGCGGGGAAACTCCCGCCGCCTCTCCCGCCCTCAGTGCCTCCGCCGCCCGGCCCCCGCGCGCCGGGCGGAAACATGTTTTCAACAGACGAAACGCCGAGCGACCCCCGGGACGCGGCCGAATCGGCGGTAAGGTGACCCCCCGTGGCTAGATATGTGTTTATCACGGGCGGGGTGGTTTCGTCCTTGGGCAAGGGGCTGGCGTCGGCGGCTCTGGGGGCCCTTTTGCAGGCGCGTGGATACAAGGTCCGCCTGAGGAAGCTCGACCCCTATCTGAACGTCGATCCGGGCACGATGAGCCCCTATCAGCACGGCGAGGTCTTCGTGACCGACGACGGGGCCGAGACCGATCTCGACCTCGGCCACTACGAGCGGTTCACCGGCGTGTCGGCGGCCAAGTCGGACAACATCACGACCGGCCGGATCTACTCGACTATCCTGGAGAAGGAGCGGCGCGGCGACTATCTCGGCGCCACGGTGCAGGTGATTCCGCACGTCACGGACCAGATCAAATCCTTCTGCCTGACGCCCGCCCTGACCGACGATGGCCAGGAGGTCGACTTCGTCCTGGTCGAGATCGGCGGCACGGTCGGCGACATCGAGGGCCTGCCCTTCTTCGAGGCGATCCGCCAGCTGGGTCAGGACCTGCCGCGCGGGCAGTCGTGTTTCGTCCACCTGACGCTGCTGCCCTTCATCAAGACGGCCGGCGAGATGAAGACCAAGCCGACGCAGCACTCGGTCAAGGAGTTGCGCTCGATCGGCATCCAGCCGGACATCCTTCTCTGCCGCTGCGAGCAGCCAATTCCGGCCGATGAGAAGCGCAAGATCGGCCTGTTCTGTAATGTGCGCGAAAGCGGTGTGATCCAGGCGATGGACTCGGCGGACATCTATGCCGTCCCACTGGACTATCATCGCGAGGGGCTGGACCGCGAAGTGCTGGCACACTTCGGCATCACCGACGCGCCCGAGCCGGACCTGTCCGGTTGGGAGGAGATCGTCGATCGCCGTCTGCGCCCGGACGGTGAGGTCACCGTGGCCGTCGTCGGCAAGTACACGGTTCTGAAAGACGCCTACAAATCCCTGATCGAGGCCTTGCACCATGGGGGCGTAGCGAACCGCGTGAAGGTCAACATCGACTGGGTCGAGGCAGAGACGTTCGAGGGCGACCGCGAGGCCTGCAGTGCACGTCTGCAGGGCGCGCACGCCATCCTGGTGCCCGGCGGCTTCGGCGAGCGGGGGGCCGAGGGCAAGATCGAGGCGGCCCGTTTCGCCCGCGAGCACAACATCCCGTACTTCGGCATCTGCTTCGGCATGCAGATGGCCGTGATCGAGGCGGCGCGAAACCAGGCGGGCTTCCCCAAGGCGTCCTCGACGGAGTTCGGCCCGACGTCGGAGCCGGTCGTGGGCCTGATGACCGAGTGGACGCAAGGCAATCAGCGGGTGCTGCGCCAGCAGGGCGGCGACCTGGGCGGCACCATGCGGTTGGGGGCCTATGATTCCACCCTCGCGCCGGGCTCGAAGATCGCGGAGATCTATGGCTCCAACGCCATCAGCGAACGGCACCGCCACCGCTATGAAGTCAATATCAACTACCGCGAGGCGATCGAGGCGCAGGGTCTAGTGTTCGCGGGCCTCTCGCCCGACGGCGTCCTGCCGGAGACGGTCGAGCGCACCGACCATCCGTGGTTCATCGGGGTGCAATATCACCCGGAGCTGAAGAGCCGGCCGTTCGCGCCGCACCCGCTCTTCGCCAGCTTCATCGGCGCGGCTGTGGTGCAGAGCAGACTGGTCTAGTGTCGCCCCAACTCAACGAGCTACGGCTAATATCTCAGGTTTCGCCTTAAGAACTGCACGTTCTGGACTCGGTGCTCCGGGAGTCCAATCTCGGTGCGCGGAAAGCGGGTTCCTAAGGGTTCGGCGTCTCGCACGGCAGGACCGGATCGGCGACCGTTCCGTCCGGGTTCGCCTGATCGTTCGACTGGTTCGAGGACCCGGGCACCCCGGCGCCGGGCTCGGGCGGAGAGCCGACGCCCGGCATGATGGGCGCAGCCCCCTCGGGCGTGGTGGCGGCGGTGTCCGGGGCCGTCTCGGCCTCCTCGGAGGGCGAGCAGGCGGTGAGCGCCATGACGGCGGCGGGCAGGGCGATCAGGGCGAGGCGGAGCATGGGATCTCTCCGGTTCGCAGACGGCAATCCCGATACCGCCGTTCGGGTTCCGGCGACCGCTGCGGCGCGATGGCCGTTGCCACCTCGCGGTCGGTCGCCTAGGTCCGGCGCATGAGCCTTGAACCCGTTCCCGACACCGCCGCCCGTCCCGACGAGGCCCGCGCCTATCGCGATGCGCTGGGTGCCTTCGCCACCGGCGTCTGCGTGGTCACGGCCGATGGGCCGGACGGGCCGGTCGGCATCACGATCAACTCCTTCACCTCGGTCTCGTTGTCGCCGCGTCTGGTGCTGTGGTGCCTGGACGAGCGGTCCGAGCGTCACCCGGCCTTCGCCGGGGCCGACCGCTTCGCCATCCATGTGCTGGGAGCCGAGGGGGAAAGAACCGCGCGCCGCTTCGCCAAGGGCGATGGGCGGATGGCCGACGACGAGTTCACCCGAGAGGCCGGTCAGGCCCCCGTACTTTCTGGAGTATCGGCGCGGTTCGAATGCCGAACGCACGACCGGGTTCATATGGGCGATCACCTGATCCTGGTCGGGGAGGTCGAGGCCTATGAGGTCGCGGGTGGAGAGACCCTGACCTATCACCGGGGCCGCTATGGGCGGGCAGGGGCGTGAGAGGATGAGGATCGGGTTCGCGGGGCTGGGCGTGATGGGCGGGCCGATGGCCCGTCACCTGGTCGCCGCCGGGCATGATGTGGCGGGCTACAACCGCTCTGCGGCCAAGGCGCGGGCGTGGGCCGAGGCGCACGGCGGCCGGTTCGCGGAGACTGTCGCGGAGGCAGCGGCGGGCGCGGAGCTGCTCGTCCTGTGCGTGGGCAACGACGACGATGTCCGCCAGGTCCTGACGGAGGCGCTGACGGTGCTGAAGCCGGGCTCAGTGATCGTCGACCACACCACGACGTCCGCGAAGGTGGCGCGGGAGATGACGATTGCGGCCGAGGCGCAGGGGGCTCGCTTCATCGACGCCCCGGTTTCCGGCGGTCAGGCCGGAGCAGAGAACGGCCAGCTGAGCGTCATGGCGGGCGGCGACGTCGAGGCATTGGAGCGGGTCCGGCCTGCGCTGATGGCCTATTCCAAAGCGATTCAGCACATGGGGCCTTCCGGCTCTGGGCAACTGACCAAGATGGTCAACCAGATTGCCATTGCGGGTGTTGTCCAAGGCTTGGCCGAGGCGGTGCATTTCGCGCAGGCCGCCGGGCTGGACACTGACCGGGTTTATGAGGCGATCTCCAAAGGTGCCGCCCAGTCCTGGCAGATGGACAACCGCTGGAAGACGGCGGCGAAGGGCGAGTTCGACTTCGGCTTCGCGGTCGACTGGATGAGGAAGGACCTCGGTCTGGTGCTGGACGAGGCGCGGGCCAATGGATCACAGCTTGCGGTCACGGCCCTGGTCGATCAGTTCTACGCAGAGGTGCAGGCGATGGGGGGGTCGCGGTGGGACACGTCGAGCCTGAAGGCGCGTTTGAAGCCGACCAACCGCGCAATCTGAAGCCGCTGGCACCGGGGGCTGCTCGGCGAAAATCGCCTGTGGGCGCTCTAGCGAGAGTGTCAGTCGCTTTATCCACATTTGGGATCCGCGCTTTCGGACTTTTCGCCTGAATCCAGGTTCGGACGCGAGAATTCCTCGTTCTGGTTCGATGTGATCCGGGGGCTACGGTCCATGAGATCGAGCCGTAACCTGGCCGCGCGGCTTCACAGTGTGAGCGCGGGCGAGCTGGACGGGCTGATCGCGCTCGGCGAGATCAACAGCCGTCGCTAGGAGCACTTCTGCCGGTCGCTGGTCCTGACCTGCATCACACTGCCGTTCACGGTCGGGGCGATCTGGGCACAACTGGCTCCGCACAGTTTGATCGTGCTGGCCCGCAACTCGGAAGTCGCGCCCGTGTGGGGCGGGACCATCGCGGGCCTTGCCTCCGCGATCGCGATCCGGTTCGTCGCCGACTGGCGGGCGAAGTCCTTTCTGGGGGTATTGATTATGATCCGGGCCGGGCGTGCTGCGGGCGCGTCAAGAACATCCGCTTGACCGAACGCGGGTCTTCCGTTCACGCTGCGGCTTCAACTCTGGATAACGCCGATGATCCTCGCTTTCGTGACCGCCCTTGGCCTGGGCCTTGCCCCCCAGAGCCAGAATGCCACCCCGCCGCTCGATCCGTCCTGTTTCGCCGCCGTCGCCTGGGCGGTCGATCCGGAAGCTGAGCCGATGCAGGTCTTCGGGTGCCGGGAACCGAGCGATATCCCCGCAGCGAACGCCCAGGGCTGGGTGGTCTATGAGCCCGCCGACGGCGGCTTCGTCTGGGGCAAGATGGAATCGATCAGCACCGATGACGTCTGGACCTTCCGCGTCGTGTGGAACGGCGGCGGCTCGGGGACCTTCGAGTACATCGTCACGGGAGAGCCCGACGGCAACGGGATCATCCAGTCGCCGCGAGTGACCGCCCTGCCGGCGTCCTAGAACCGGAAGCTGGCCCGCAGCAGCAGGACGTAGCGGACGTAGTCCTCGATCATCTCGGCGTCGGCCGTGACTGAGAGACGGCCGAGGTCGTTGCCGACCGACAGGCTGAAGCCCGCGATCGGGCCGCCGCCTTCGATGGACTCCGGCGACAGGGTAAAGGACGAACCCCCCGAGGCGAAGCGCGCGATGGTCTCGCCCGGATCGACCGAGAAGTTCTGACGCCAGCCGACCCGCACCTCGGGCCGGATCCAGCCGTTCTCGCCGAAGCCGTAGCCGATGTTGACCGCCGCCAGGCCTGTAAGGATGTGGCCATCGCGGTCCTCGATATCGAGATTGAACCCGCTGTTCAGTCCCTCCTCGACGCGACCGTCCTCGCTCAGCGAAAAGTATTCGACAATCGCCTCCGGGCGAATGTTGAAGCGCCCGAAGCTGCGCTCATAGGAAGCTCCACCCGCGAGGGCGAGGGTGAAGCCATTCCAGCTCGACTGGTTGATGAGGTTTATGTTCTCGGTCACCAGCTGGCGGGTTGATTCAAAGGTCGCATAACCGCCTGCCGCCCGTGCCCAAGTGGACCAGGCCTGACCTTGAGCGCGCCATGACAGGCCGAGCTCGATGAGGCTTGCGGACAGGATCTCCTGAGCCTCGGCCTCCGGGTCCTCGATGTCCGAGGAGGTGAATGCCAAGGTGACCCCGACCGCGCCGAGTGTCGAACCCCGCTCGATGCCGCCGGCCATGCCGAAGCCTTCCGAGCGGAAGCCGTAGGAATCGGTCTTGTCCTTGTCTGCGTAGAAATTGATCTCCTGGAGCCAGGCGCTTGTCTCGCCTGGAGAGACCGTTGCATTGCGTCCGCTAAGGGCCCGCGTGACCGCATCCACGCCCGATGCGAGCGAAAGAAGCGGTCCACCGGAGTGGTCCGGGAGCATCTGCTCATACAGGTCGATGAAGCCTTCGCGGGTCGTCTGGGCAATGAACAGGTCGCGCAGAACGGAGTTACCCGCCAGTCCGCTGTAAACGCCGTCGAAAGCCTGCGCTTCAACCGCGATCAGGCTGGCCTCAGCGGCTGTGCGTCTCCGGGCATCGACGAACACATCGCCAGCGGCGAGATTGGTGCCCGCTGTCACCACAAAAAGGTACGGCGAGTTCGCCTGAACGGCCGTCTGGTCCAGCGTCCCTATGTTGAGGACGTCGGCATCAACAATGGTGAATCGACGGGCATCCGTGATTAGCGAGTTGAAGCGGATGCCCAGCCCCGCGCCGCTCGCAATCGTTGCTGTGCCGTTTACGCGAAACCCAGCATTCGCACTGTTGGCCGGGTCCAGTGTAACGATCAGATCGCCGTTCGCGCCAATGTTCAGGCTGGTCGCCCGAGTAACGGACGTTTGCCGGGCATCCAGAGTCCCGTTGGCGATGTCGACGCTGAGAAGGCCATCAGTGTCGGTCACTGAGCCCCGAACGATCGCGCCACCTGAAATGGTTAGCCTGTCGGCCCCATTTCCGAAGGAAATGGCTCCGTTCACCTGACCATTCTCGATAGCAAGCACATCGGCACCGGAGCCGAACCGAATATCTCCGATGATGATGGGCTCATTGGAGTCGGTGACACCGTCTCCATCCGAGTCCGGATCGGATGATGTCGGCGTGCTGGTTTCCCCGAACTGGCGCACCGTTACGCCGGTCGTGTTGGCAGAAACATCGATGGCGGTCGATGACCCGGTGATGGGGTCGCCTGCGGGGTTGGCAACGACGCTCGCCTGGATCGACCCAGAGTTGGTGATTGCTGTCAGCGAACCCGACCGATCACTGATCGCGGTGGCACTGGCCAGTCCACCCCCGCTGGTTGCCAGCACGGAACCGGAGTTGGTGAAGCTGGAAAGGCTGGCTCCCTGAGCAATCGCGACCGCGACCGCAGGAGCATTGGCGACGGTCGATGAAACCCCGGCCGTGATGATGTTTGTGTTGTCGAAGCGGGGTGTCGTGACGCCGGTTCCAAAGGATACTGCAGTCGCGCCAGCGTCTCGCCCCAGACCGACGATCGTTCCTTCGTTTCTGACGCCACCTGCGATCGTCACAGACTGACCGCCGTCGACGCCTATACGCACGCCCGTCGCTGCCACTCCGTTGTAGACGCCGTCACCGGTGATGGCTCCGCGATTGATAAGTCCGTAGGCGAGATTTCCCGTGCCAGCGACGCCTAGCGTGATCGCCCGGGTGGCGGACCCGATCGTCAGCGCCGGTGCGCCGCCAAAGCTCGAGATGGCAGAATTCCCCTCACTGGCATCGGCAATCCCGTCATTGTCCTCATCCGTCGACGTCGTCGAGTTATCCGCCGGGCGAACATCCAGAACCACGCCGCCGGAAACGTTGCCTGCGACTACGACGGCAGAGCCGCCCTGCAGGAGATCGTCGGCCTCGAGACGAGCGATCGCGGCATCGCTGGGCCGCGTGGAGTACCGATATCCTGTCGCGGACATGTCGGACTGCAAGGTAAGCCGCCCACCGATATCACCCTGGATATTGACCGCGCTCGCGCCTTGTCCAAGGGCGTTCACTGGTCCACCGAGCAGAACGGAGCCTGAAACAGCCCCGGTCTGGCTATAGCTGATGGCATTCTGCCCGACTGAGCGCAAAGTCCCAAAGGTGGTGACGTTTCCTGTCAAACCGCGCTCGATCGAAATTGCTCTCGCGTTGGCGCTTTCCACCAGAATCAACGCGGTGCTTTCGACCAGGATGTTGCCCGTAAGCGGGGTTCCGCCCGTCAGCCGCAATCCGTAGCGGTCTGTTCCATTGGCGAACGGTCCATCGAGGTCTCCGTCGTTGTCGGAGTCCGGATAGCTGTCGATATTGTCGGTAACCGAGATCGTACCGCCGATCGTGATGTTGCCGGCCGTAGCTGTGGGGCCGACCAGGATGCCCGTTGCTCCATCGGCGGCGTTGTTGAGCGTAATCGTCGAACCCGCGTCGAGATCGACAGAATTGTTGCTGTCCACAGTCAGGGCGACACCTGAGTTGACGGCAATGGATCCGCCCGAGGCGATCCGGATGTCGTCCCGCGCGGAGCCGGTTGCGTTGGAGGTCTGGATCGGGGTGCTGCGCGTGTTGGAAATGACGACTTCAGCCAAGGCTCCGGACGCCGCCAGCAGAGGGGCCAGCGCCACGGCGGTCGCAAGCAGTCTACGCATTCGAGAAATCACCCCAGGTGGCTACGCGCAGGCGGGCGCCGGTGCCTTCTAACAGGGGCCGCACGGCCTGTCCCAAGTTTCGCGAATTTGAGGCGAATGCAAGGCCGAAAGCGTGGCTTGGAGCCAACGCTGTTCGATAGCGTATTGCCAAGGTTGCGCTCATAATGATATCATTATCATATTAATTTGGAGGCTGACCATGAACGACCGCAGAACCATATCCGCCGAGCGCCCTGCCTCGACGGCCAATGGCATCCTCATGCTGCTGGCAGGGTTGGTGCTGGTCGTGCTTGGCCCCGTTCTTGTGGCCCAAGACCCGGAGTCTGTTCTGAATGTAGTCGCGGGTGTGACCTTGGCGACCGTTGGCCTGTTTCTGATGTGTGGCCTCTACTCGCTTCAGCCAAATGAGGGCGCGGCGATCCTTCTGTTTGGCGACTATCGCGGCACGGATCGGGCGACCGGCCTTCGCTGGGTGCTGCCGTGGTACACCCGCAAGAAGATCTCCCTGCGCGCCCGCAATGTTACCTCGGACACTCTGAAGGTGAACGACAGGCGCGGCAGCCCGGTCGAGATCGCCGCCAATGTCGTGTGGCGGGTAGAGGATTCGGCCCAAGCCCTGTTTGACGTCGATGACTATCAGGCCTTCGTGAACATCCAGATCGAGACTGGGCTAAGAGACATCGCATCGCACTACGCCTACGACCACGGTGAGCAGGAAGAGGGTGGTCCGGCGGAGTTGACACTTCGTGCCGATGCCGAGGAGGTGGCCGAAAAGCTGCAGATCGAGCTGGCCAACCGAGTCAGGGTAGCGGGTGTGGCCATTGACGAGGCGCGGCTGGCTCACCTGGCCTATGCCCCCGAGATCGCCGGGGCCATGCTGCGTCGCCAACAGGCCGAAGCCATTCTGGCGGCGCGCCGCCTGATCGTCCGCGGTGCGGTGAGCATGGTCGAGAGCGCGCTCAGCGATCTGTCGGACCGCAAGGTCGTGGAGCTGGACGAGGAGCGGAAGGCCTCCATGGTGTCGAACCTGCTGGTGGTGCTGTGCGCCGACCGGGAGGCCCAGCCGGTCGTGAACACCGGCACCCTGTACGGGTGACCCGTGGCGGGACGGGCGACCAAACCCTTCCTGTTGCGGGCCTCGCCCGGCGTGATGGCGGCCGTCGAACGTCTGGCGGCCGCCGAACTGCGCTCCGTTAACGCGCAGCTGGAGATCTTGGTGCGGGAGGCCCTGGCCCGGCGCGGCATCGACACCGCCGCCAGAGCAGACGACAACGATACTGCTTGAGCTTGGCGGTTGGCGGGCGTAGGGGCGCGAGATGGTTCGCCGCACATCGTCCGCACGCATCCAAAATCGCCGGACACGCGTTTCGCGCCGGTCGCTCAAGGATTACGACCCGATGAGCATGGCCGATCTCGATGTCCAGGAAGGCGAGCTCAGGCTGATCCCTGGCTGGGACGAGGAGGTCGCAGAAACGCTTCGGGCGCTAAAGGCCTCAACCGCTGACCCGCGCCCACGGATGGTCGACACCACCATGCTGTATGCACCTCGCTCGGGCGGAGTGAAGCGCTACTTGCTGTCCAAGAAGGCATGGTTGGAAGCGAACCGGCCGGGTGTGGCCCACTCCCTCATCGTGCCGGGCGCACATCACGAAGCGGGCCCGGACGGGATCATCAAGCTGCACGCCACCAAGCTGCCGTTTGGGGACGGCTATCGTTGGCCGACGTCGGTGCGGCGCTGGGGCGCGTGGGTCGCGTCCATGAAGCCAAGCCTGATCGAGGCAGGCGATCCCTACACGCCGGGGCAGGGGGCTCTCGAGGCAGGGCAGCGGGCCGGCTGTCCCGTGGTCGGCTTCTGCCACTCTGATCCGGCGGGCCTTGCGGCACTCCACTTCGGCGAATGGGCCAAGAAGCCTGTCGAGAAGCGATGGGCCAAGCTTTTCGGCCAGTTCGACCGCGTGATTTCGCCGAGCCGTTTCATCGCGCGTCGTCTTGAGGAAGCGGGCATCCGAGACATCGTCATCCGGCCGCTGGGCGTCGAAATCGACACCTTCCGCCCCGATCGCGGCGACCGGCACTGGTTGCTGAAAAAACTCGGCCTGCCAGCCTCGGCGCGGTTGCTGTGCTTTGCGGGGCGGCCGGCGCGCGAGAAGAACATCGACACCCTCATCGAGGCCGTCCAGAAGCTGGGCGAGCCCTATCATCTCGTGCTGGTCGGGGCGGGCGCGGGCCTGCCCTATGAAGAGCGAGTGATCGCCCTGCCGTATGAGCGTGATCCGAAGCAGGTGGCCCGTATCATCGCCAGCTGCGACGCCTTCGTGCACGCCAACGACAAGGAGCCGTTCGGGCTGATCGTGCTGGAGGCCATGGCCTGTGGGCGACCGGTGGTCGGCGTCAATGCGGGCGGCGTGGCCGAGACAGTGCATGAGGGCGTGGGCCAACTGGCACGGAGCGCGGATCCCGATGACTACGCCCAGGCCATCGAGGCCTTGTTCGCCCGGGACATCGAGGCGCTGGGTGCGGCGGCGCGGGTGCACACGGTCGAGCGGTTCTCCTGGAACCGGGTCTTCGAAGACCTCTGCATGACCTATGGCGAGGTCAGCGGACAGGCGGCATTCATTCAGCCTGGCGAGCAGGCGACGGCGCACTAAGTTCGTCCTCGGCCGGCGTCAGGCCGTAGGGCGCGACCAGCGTCCAGACGTGACCCGGGATCATGGACTTCATCCGGCGCGGCTCTTCCCGACGCAGGTGGATGACGGTCTCGGCCGCCTTCATCTCCAGACGGGTGCGGGCGAACTCCAGCCCGCGCGGGCCGGTGCGGGGCTGGAGCCAGCTGACGATGGGGCGAACCCAGTCGGGCATGCGCCGCAAGGGCAAGCCGCCGGCGGCGCGTTCGACGTTGGCGATGAAGCCCTGGACCGCCGCGCGGCGCTTGCCGAGGCTGCGGGGCTCCGACAAGCGGACCTCATCGGCCAGGAGATCCAGCAGGGCCTGGCCGCGTTCGTTCCTGACGATCAACCACTGCTCGCCCTCTCCGCCCATGTAGCCGACGGTGATGTCCGACAGGGCGTTGGTGTAGTCGACGCAGGTCCGGCAGGTGAGGGGAAAGAAGTCCGGCGCGAGTTGAGAGATCGGAAGGCTGAGGAAGGGGATTTCCCGTCTGCGGCCGTCGGCGTAGCGGAGCTCGACGTGATAGTCGGCGCGGAACTCCAGATAGGTGATGCTGTCGGGGTCCTCGTCCAGCAGGGCCAGGAATTCATGGAAGTTCTCGGTCGTGGTGTTGTCCGAGCAGGGCGTGCCAATGACGGTCAGGCGGTCGAAGCCGAGCTCTGCCTCCAGCGCCCGCAGCGCATAGACTTGACACGGGACGCCGATGACGGCGAGCCGGCGGTGGCCTGCGTCCCGCGCGGTCTCCAGGAGCGCCAGGAGCGGCGCATAGCCCATGCGCATGCCGCGCGCCTTTGCCATGTCGGCGGCGTCGGTGATCAGGACCGGGACCGGCCGCCAGCGGTCGTCCGTGTCGGCGGTCATGGTCAGGACGGCGTCGACGGCGCCGGTCTCCAGCAGGCGTTCGCCGATGCGGGTGGTGATGCCGGTCCACTGGGCGCCTTCGGCAGCAGGCGTCAGCGAGGCGCGCACCATGCGGCGGAAGTGGCCGAAGAAGACCTCGTCGCCGGTTTCGGCGCGGGGACGGCCGTGGATGCGGGTCTCAAGGCCCGGATAGTCCGGCTTGATGAACTGGCAGGCCCGACCGCAGAGGCTGGGGTCTTCCATGCGCGACACGCCGCAGTCGGTGCAGAGGTTGCGAGGAACGGGGGGGCGCATACGGCAAGGCTGCTCACGCGCCGGGCGCTTCGTCCAGCCCCATGCGCATCGATTGCGCTCAAGCAGCGAGCAACCGCGTCTCGAGCATTAGCGCACCAAGGAGAGGAGAGGGCGAACGCGCCACTTTCCAGATCGTGGAAAGTGGCGCGAGTGACGGGGCTCGAACCCGCGACCTCCGGCGTGACAGGCCGGCACTCTAACCAACTGAGCTACAC
>JAIERG010000020.1 GCA_019747095.1 Caulobacteraceae bacterium
GGGCCTCGTGATCGGCCTGCGTCAGCCATGCACCCCAGCGGCCGAGGATTCGGGTCTGCACGGCGGCATCAAAGCTGCGCGTGCGCCACCACTCGCCGATCAAGGCACGAGCCTCGGCGGTTCGGCCGCGCTGTTCCCAGGCGTCGGCCAGGGCGATGGCGCCTTCGACCGTCACCGGGCGGCGATCACCGAAGAAGGCGAGGGCCGCGTCCGGACCGACGCCCGCGCGATCCAGAGCGCGCTCGCCGGCCGACAGCCGGGCCTCCTCGCGGGGCCAGCCCTGCATGCTGCGCACGTCCTCGGACAGCTCGGCGAACGAGAGCATTTCCGCAGAGGTGTCGATCAAGGCCCACTCAACCAGTTTCCTGGCCGTGGGATCACCGATGGACGCGATGGCGTTACGGGTGCCCGCCACGTCGCGGGCGCGTGCCGCGGCGAGGCCCTGGCGGAACAGGGCGGTGTCGGCCTCGTTCAGCACGCGGGGCTGATAGCCCGCCGTCGGGACGATCGTCCCGGACTGCAGATAGGGTGTGCCTTGACGGTTCAGATCGGCCGTCGTTTGGGGAAACGGCGAAAGCGCGGCAAGGAGGGCCGCAAGGCTGGTCGCTAGCATGAAGTGTCCGATCCCCATTCGTGACGGTTGCGGGGGCGACCCCGGCAACCTACCCTCTCGCGCTCTTTAGCGGGCGACAACCGCCCCGTCCCCACGCAAGGCCTGACTGTTCCAATGACCGCCCCTTTGTTCAAGGGCGTGATCACCGCCCTGATCACACCTCTTCGTGACGGAAACGTGGACGAGGCCGCGTTTGAAGCCCTGCTGGAACGGCAGATCGCCGCAGGCGTGCACGGCGTGGTTCCTGTGGGCACGACGGGCGAGAGCGCCACACTGACCACAGAAGAGCACAAGGCCCTGGTCGAAAGCACCGTTGCGCTGGCGCGCGGACGCGTGCGGGTGATCGCAGGCGCGGGCGCTTCGGCGACCGGCAAGGCCATCGAACTGGTCCGTCACGCCAAGACGGTGGGGGCGGACGGGGCCCTGGTCGTCACGCCCTACTATAACCGGCCGTCGCAGGCGGGGCTGAAGGCGCACTTCGAGGCGATCGCCGAAGCCGTGCAGCTGCCAGTCCTGCTCTACAACGTACCGGGCCGGACGGGCGTCGATCTGGCCGATCAGACCGTGGCCGAGCTGTCGGCCCATCCGAACATCGTCGGCATCAAGGACGCGACCGGAGACATGGGCCGTGTCAGCTGGATGCGGGCCAACATCGCCGGGCAGTTCGACCTGATTTCGGGCGATGACGCCAGCTTCCTCGGCTATGTCGCCCATGGCGGGGTGGGGGTGATCTCGGTGACGTCCAACGTCGCGCCCGAAGCCATGGTGGCCCTGTGGAACGCGCTCCAGGCGGGCGATCTGGCGTTGGCGCGGTCATGGCAGGACCGGCTGATCGGCCTGCATCGCGGCCTGTTCGCGGACTCCTCGCCCTCGCCGGCGAAGTACGCTCTGTCGAAGCTGGGAATGTGCGGTGAAGAGGTCCGCCTGCCGCTCGTTCCGACCCGTGGAGAGATCAAGCCCGTGATCGATGCGGCGATGGCTGCGGCGGGGCTGTAATGGCGCCGCAGAAGGAAAAGGCCCCCATCACCACGGCCAAGGTGATCGCCGAGAACCGGCGCGCGCGCTTTGACTATTTCCTGGAGGACAACCTCGAGGCCGGGATCCAGCTGCTGGGCACCGAGATCAAGGCCCTGAGGGACGGCCGGGCCAACATCGCCGAGAGCTATGCGGCGGTGGAGGGCCGGGAGATCGTGCTGATCAACGCCGACATCCCGCCCTACAAACAGGCCAACCGCTTCAACCACGAGCCGCGTCGGCCGCGGAAGCTGCTGCTGCACCGCAAGCAGATCGATAAGCTGATCGGGGCCGTTCAGAAGGATGGCCAGACCATCATTCCGGTGAGGCTGTACCTGAACGGCGACGGCAAGGCGAAGCTGGAGATCGCGCTGGCCAAGGGCAAGAAGCTGCACGACAAGCGCGAGGCCACCGCCGAACGGGACTGGCAGAGGGACAAGGCCCGGCTGATGCGGGACAAGGGCTGAGCCGCCCGATGTCAAACGCTCGAAAATGCGTGCAAACCGTCTGAATCATCTGAAATGCACGCAGAGTGTGTGCGTTCGTCGGGAGGTGGGCGCGAGGGAGGCGCATATGATGGTCAAAGACCGCGTGGTTGCAGTCTAAGCGAGGGCTTCGTCATTCCTGGACGCAGCGTCGTCGCACGCGCGGGAACCCTGCGAGCAGGGCACGGTCCCGTCGCCAGCGATTAAGCGCCGCGACAGGTGAACTGCGGTGGTTCAACGTTGCGGCGCGGAGTCGTTCGTCTCTCGCTGCGCTGCTCGGCGGTCGCGGATCATGATGGAGGATATCTCGCCACTCTGCGCATTGGCGCGGCGCTGGTTCAGTTCGGCGGCATAGAGGGACGCGAGGAAGGATCGGTCCCAGTCGGTGGCGGCATCGACGGCTCGGCCCTCCTCGAACAGGTTCAGGATGGTGTCGTTGCCCCGGGTGTCGGCCTCAGGGTCGATCTGGGCCAGGGCGACCATGCCGATGTAGTCGCCGATCTGCTGGAAGGAGAGACCGGCCGCCCGGTTGATGTCGAGAATGACGAAGACGCCGGCCAAGTCGTTGCGAATGCGCGTGGTCAGGCGGCTCGCATCCTGCTGAACCAAGGGCGCGTCTCGTCCAGGCAGACGCACGGCGACGGTGTTGTGACCGGTCTCGATCGGCACGCTGACGTGCCACCAGCGAATGGCGTCATCGGTCGACTGGAAGCGCTCCAGAGCGACCGAGCCCAGGGTCGCCCCGGCGTAGCCGGGTCGGAAGATGCGGGGGTTGGACACGCTCATGGCCTGCGCGAGCGCAGCCCCATCGTCCGTCGCCATGACCAGTATGTTCGGCCCGCAGCCGGGCTCCCCGACCGGCAGGCCCGTGTCGGCCGCCAGCATTCCGACACGGTCAGCGATGACCTGCCCCGCTTCTGGCCTCAGATTGACCACCCCGACGCAGACCCGTCGAGTCCAGCGAGCGGGTCCACGATCAAGCGGCGCCGCGATGACGTCATCGACGAACTGACGGACCGCCTCTGACAGAGTTCGCCCTTCGACGACGATGTCATCGAGCTGGGTTGACTGATCTTGTGCGCGGGTCTGGCCCGCGATCAGGACTGGCCCCAGCATAGCCGCGAGAGCCAGTCCAAACCGACGACGAAACCGCTTTAGGAGCAAGTTTCACCTTGAGCCGCCAGCTCACATGCATATGGATCTCCGCCCAAAGCAACACAGCGGTTGATGTAGGCGATCTGGCACTCGTCGAGGTCAAGAGCCGCCTGAGTCGGGGCAGGTGACCTCAGGGGCAAATCGGGCTGGGACGCTACAGTCGGATAAGGTGCGAGGCTCCCAGAAGCAAGGCGGCAGCGAGCATTTTCATGACGGCTTCCTCCGTTGTGGAAGCCTTCGTTGTGCAGCCATAGGGTATGTCGGAAACGTCAATCCTCAAAACGGATACGGCCAAGCCGCGCTCAACTCTCGGTGATCGGCGTTACCCGCATCCCGCGAGTGCGGCTCAGAGCTTCGCCAGCGGCTGGGCGTCGATGACGTTGGGCAGGCTGGGGGCCGACATCGGGTCGCCGTACAGGCCGAGCGAGGGTCGGAAGAGGCCCTCCAGCGCCATGATGGCCAGCGTCAGGACCCCGGCGGTGATGAGGATGAGGAGCGCGACCCGACGCTCGTGGGCGGTGAACAGAGACGGTTTCTTACGCATGGCAGCCCCTCCCGGCTGAACCGTTCAAACGCAAGTGTGGCGGGGACGTTCCGCTTGGGTTCCCTTAGCACAAAGCGCATGTGATTCGTGTGTCCGGCGAACAACACTCGCGCGACGAGAGGGTTCAGGACGCGTTTACCGCGAGGCGTCGATCAGGGTCCGGGCGCGCTGGAAGATCGCCTCGAACATGGCAGGCGTCAGCCGGCCGGTGTTCGTGTTGAGCCGGGAGCAGTGATAGCTGTTGAGCAGGGTGTAGGGGCCAACGGGGGCCTCCACGCCGTGGCCGGCGGGGGCGGCCGTGGCGGGCAGGCCCAGCGCCTTCAGCACATTCTTTCGCGAGATGTCGCCCAGGGTGACGATGACCTTGAGCCGGGGAAGCGCGGCCAGCCGGTCGATCAGGAAGGGGCGGCAGGTGGCCTCCTCCGCCGGTGTCGGCTTGTTGGCCGGCGGGGCGCAGCGGACGGCGTTGGTGATCATGCAGTCGATGAGCGTCAGGCCGTCATCGGGGCGGGCGTCATAGCGGCCGCGCGCGAAGCCGGTCTTTGTGAGAGTTTCGTAGAGGATCACGCCCGCGCCATCGCCGGTGAAGGGTCGCCCCGTCCGGTTGGCCCCTGTGCGACCGGGGGCCAGACCCACGACCAGCAGGCGGGCGTCCGGGTCGCCGAAGGAGGGGGCCGGGCCGTTCCACCACTCGGGGTTCTGGGCCGCGTTGTCGGTGCGGTAGGCGACCAGGCGGGGGCAGAACGGGCAGTCGCGGGGCGGTTCGGGGGTCACTGGGGCTCCTGCGGTGAGAGTCGCGGTCGAGTGTGGGAGTGACTCTCACTTCTCTCACCCGGGGCTGACGATGCCCAGACTCTAGACGGGCGCAACGTCAGAAGCGGACGTAGGCGTCAGGGCCGTTCGCCTCTCGGCCTCCCGTAGTCGACCAGAAGGTCGGCCAGCTCCACGAAGGTATCGGCCTGGCGGCGTAGCTCGTCGGCGATCTGGGGGGGCTGGGACTTCATCGTCGAGACGACGGTGACGCGGACGCCCCGGGCCTGCATCGCCTGCACCACCCGGCGGAAGTCGCCGTCGCCGGAGAACAGGATGGCGTGGTCGATGCGGGGCGCGAGCTCCAGCATGTCGACCGCGATCTCGATGTCCATATTGCCCTTCATCCGGCTGTGCCCCTGGGCGTCGGTGAAGCGCTTGACGGGCTTGGTCACGACCGAAAAGCCGTTGTAGCCCAGCCAGTCCACCAAGGGCCTGACGGCGGAGAACTCTTCGCCCTCGACCACCGCCGTGTAATAGTGGGCGCGGACCAGGATGGCCTTGTCCCGAAAGCCTTCGAGCATTTTCTTGAAGTCGAGATCGGCGTTCAGGGCCTTGGTCGCCGAATGCAGATTGGCTCCGTCGATGAACAGGGCGAGCCGGTCGGTCGGGTAGAGCATCATGAGTATCTCTTCATCGGAAATGGGCGTCCCAGGCCGCGTCGAAATGGATGCGGACCCTGATCTGGACGCCGCCGTCTTCGTCGCCCTCGGGTCCAATGACAAGGGCCGATGGGTCGACGGCGCGCAGGCGCTGGAGGCGGCGCTCGCGCAGTTCGCGTCCGAAGGAATCGAGGTGGTGGCCCGGTCGTCATGGTGGCGATCGCAGGCATGGCCGGACCCGACCGATCCGCCATTCCTGAACGGGGTGGCGCGGGTGCGCACCGCGCTGGATGCCAAGGCGCTGATGGCCGCGCTTGGCCGGATCGAGACGGCGTTCGGGCGGACGCGAGGCGCGAGAAACGCGCCCCGAACGCTGGATCTGGATCTGGTCGCCTATGGCCGCGAAGTCCGGGAGCGGGATGGACTGATCCTGCCTCACCCCCGGTCGGCCGACCGGCTGTTCGTCATGGGGCCACTGGCGGAGATCGCGCCGGGATGGCGCCATCCTGTGCTGGGCGAGACGGCGGCAATGCTGGTGAAGGCGGCGACGGTAGGTGTCGATGCGAGGCCGTTGCCCTGATTGCCCCAAAACGGCCCTGTCCGCAGGTCACTGTGGCGTTGCACAATCGACTCCCTATCTGTAAGGAGCGCGGTTCTCCCCGCCTCGAAGGACTCCCATGGCTCGCGTCACCGTCGAAGACTGCATCGAGAAGGTTCCGAACCGCTTCGGCCTGGTTCTGCTTGCCGGAAACCGCGCCCGCGCCATCGCCAACGGCGCGGCCCTGACGCTCGATCGCGACAACGACAAGAACCCTGTTGTGGCTCTTCGCGAGATCGCTGAAGAGACCATCAAGCCCGAGGACCTTACCGAGACGGTCGTGGTGGCCCTGCAGCGCGTCGATGAGCGGACCGAGGCCGAGGATGAGGCCGAGATCGTGGGCCTGCTGGCCGAGCCGCAGCACATGAACATGGCTGAGGCCGAGCTGATCCGGGCGCTGCAGAGCGACCGCGACGGCGGACAGGAGGAGCGGTACTGACGGCAGAACCCGCCAACGGTATCACTATCCTCCCGGCGCGGGCCGGTCAGACCCCGCCGAAGATCGACATCGCCAATGACGCAACCTCGCCGTCGGAGACCCCTCCGGCGGCGAAGCGCGTTTCGATGCTGCGCCAGTTCGAACTGGTCGAGGCGGTCCGGGCCTATGATCCCACCGCCGACGAGGACCTGCTGAACCGGGCCTATGTCTATGCGATGAAGATGCATGGCTCGCAGCTACGGGCCTCGGGCGACCCCTATTTCGCCCACCCGATTCAGGTCGCGGGCATCCTGACCGACTATCGGCTGGACACCGCCACCATCGTCACGGCCCTGCTGCACGACGTGGTCGAGGACACCTCGGCGACGCGCGACGACATCGCCCGGATGTTCGGGGAAGAGGTGGCCGTCCTGGTCGAGGGCGTGACCAAGCTGAGCCGGCTGGAGCTCCAGGCCGAGCACACGCGCCAGGCCGAAAACCTGCGAAAGTTCATTCTGGCCATCAGCCGGGACGTGCGGGTGCTGCTGGTCAAGCTGGCCGACCGCCTGCACAACATGCGCACCCTCCAGTACGTCAAGCCGGAGAAGCGCGAGCGTATCTCCAGAGAGACGCTGGAGGTCTATGCACCGCTGGGCCGCTCCATCGGCATCCATCGGATCGCGTCCGAGCTGGAGGAGCTGGCCTTCGAGCACCTGAACCCCACGGCGCGCACCGCGATCGAGCGGCGGCTGGAGGCTCTGAAGCTCGAGCATGGCAGGGCGACCGACAAGGTAGCCGCCGAGATCCAGCAGGTTCTGTCGGAAGCCGGCATCCGGGCGCGGGTCTATGGCCGACAGAAGACTCCCTACTCGATCTGGAGAAAGCTGCAGCGCAAGTCGGTGGGCTTCTCATCCCTGTCGGACATCTATGGCTTCCGTGTGCTGGTCGAGGCGGAGGACGACTGCTACCGCGCGCTGGGTGTCATCCACCGCAACTGGCCCATGGTGCCCGAGCGGTTCAAGGACTTCATCTCCACGCCCAAGTCCAACAACTACCGCAGCCTTCACACCACGGTGGTCGGGCCGGGCGGCCTGCGCATCGAGATGCAGATCCGGACCGAAGCCATGGACCGGGTCGCCGAGGACGGCGTGGCCGCGCACTGGGCCTACAAGAACAAATCCTATGGCTTCGACCAGGAAGCCATGGAGCGGGAAGGGGGACGCGATCCCCTGCAGAACCTGCGCCACCTGGTGCAGGTGATCGAGCACGGCGAGGGTGGCGAGGACTGGGTCGAGCACGCCAAGCTTGAGATGTACCTGGATCAGGTCTTCGTCTTCACGCCCAAGGGCATGCTGATCACGCTGCCGCAGGGCGGAATGCCGCTCGACTTCGCCTATGCCGTCCACACCGAGGTCGGGGATACGGCGGTGGGGGTAAAGATCAATGGTGAATTGAAGCCCATGCGCACGCGCCTTCAGAACGGCGACGTGGTCGAAATCATCCGCGGCAAGAAGCGCGAGGCCCCGGCGGACTGGCGCTCGCTGACGGTCACGGGCCGCGCTCGTTCGGCGATCCGGCGCCACATCCGCCACGTGGAACGCGACGAGTTCCTGAAGCTGGGCAAGACCACGCTGGAGGCGACCCTGTCGCGCGCAGGCAAAAGCTTGACGGACGTGACGTTGAAGCCGGCGCTCGAGACCCTTGCGCTGGGATCCGAAGATGACCTGTTCGACGCCGTCGGGCGCGGGCGGCTGCCGGTCAACAAGGTCGCTGAGACCCTGTTCCCGGCGCTGAAAGGCACGCTGGCCACGGGAACGGACAAGAAGAAGATCGCTGACGACCAGGCGCGGCTGTTCGTGCGGGGCGGGGGGCTGACGCCGGGCGTCTCGATCCACTTCGGCGAATGCTGCACCCCGGTGCCGGGCGACCGCATCGTCGGCATCCTGGAGCCCGAGAAGGGGCTGACGGTCCACGTCATCGACTGCCAGCGCCTGGCCGACTTCGCCGACGACGATAGTGTCTGGAACGACCTGCAATGGACGCCGGAGGCCGAGAAGGGGACCGTCGGCATGGCGCGGTTCCGGGCCACCATCAAGAACGCGCCGGGCGTCCTGGGCCAGGTGGCGACGGTCATCGGCGAGGCGGGTGGCAACATCCTGAACCTGAAGATGGCGCATCGTCAGTCGGACTTCTTCGACGTCGACCTCGACGTGGAGGTGTCGGACGCCAGGCACGCCACGACGATCATGGCGGCGCTGAGGGCCAATCCGAGCGTGGATACGGTGGAGCGGTCGCGGGGATAACTCCGTGCGCGGTTTGCCCTCGGGGTGTTGACGAGAACAAATCCGCAACATAGAACATTTCCGGAACACGCAATCTGGGGATAAGCCGATGACGAGGGTGGTTCGGGAGACGCTGTCGCTTGCGTCGTGCGGCGGCTTTGTCTGGATGGTGTGGCAGGTCGCCCTGCTGGCGCGATGAGTCGCTTCCGGCCTGCCCAAGAGGATCAGGCCATAACCGCGCAAGGCTCAGCACAGGGTTTCGTCCACCTCCGGGTCCGCTCGGCCTATTCGCTGCTGGAAGGCGCGATCAAGGCGGGGAAGGTGGGCAAGCTGGCCGCCGATCACGGCATGCCGGCCGTGGGCGTAGCCGACCGGGCCAATCTGTTCGGGGCGCTGGAGTTCTCCGAGGCCGCCAAGGGGGCGGGGGTGCAGCCCCTGATCGGATGCGCCCTGCCGGTCATCGGCATCGGCGGGCGGCGCGCCGAGCGGTGGGCCAAGGTGCCGACCATTGTCCTGATCTGCCAGTCGGAGATTGGCTGGCGGAACCTGTCGGCCCTGTCGTCCATGGCGTATCTGGACGCGGCCAGAGACGAGGCGGTGGAGGGCGAGCCCTGCGTGACCTGGGCCGAGGTCGCGGCGCGGTCCGAAGGCCTGATCCTGCTGTCCGGCGGGCCTGACGGGCCGGTCGATCCCCTGTTCGTCCAGTCCAAGGCTCGGGACGCCGAGGCGGCGCTGGCCGAGATGGCGCGGGTGTTCGGCGACCGCTTCTATGTCGAGCTGCAACGCCACGGACTGGCGGATGAGTCGACCGCCGAGCGCGGACTGGTCGAATGGGCCTATGCCAACGACGCGGCGCTGGTCGCCACCAACGACGTCCATTACGCCAGGCGGGAGCAGGCGAGGAGCCACGACGCGCTCCTGTGCATCGCCGACGGCGCCTTCACGGGCCAGGAGGAACGGCGGCGCATCACCGACCAGCACTACTTCCGCACGGCCGAGGAGATGCGGAGCCTGTTCGCCGACCTGCCCGAGGCCTGCGACAGCACGATCGAGATCGCCCGGCGCTGCGCCTTCCTGGTCAAGACCCACGCGCCGATCCTGCCGCGCTTCGACACCGGCGCGGGCCGCACCGAGCCCGAGGAACTGGCGCACCAGGCGCGCGAGGGGCTGAAGGAACGGCTGAAGCAGGTTACCCCCGCCGCGCCGGAAGAGGAGTACTGGAAGCGGCTGGACTGGGAGGTCCAGATCATCACCCAGATGGGGTTTCCCGGCTACTTCCTGATCGTGTCGGACTTCATCAAGTGGGCCAAGGCGCACGCCATTCCGGTGGGGCCGGGGCGGGGGTCGGGCGCGGGCTCCTTGGTGGCCTGGGCGCTGACGATCACGGATCTGGACCCTCTGCGGTTCGGCCTGCTGTTCGAGCGGTTCCTGAACCCGGAACGGGTCTCCATGCCCGACTTTGACATCGACTTCTGCCAGGAGCGGCGCGAGGAGGTGATTGGCTACGTCCAGGAGCGCTACGGCCGCGACCGGGTGGCCCAGATCATCACCTTCGGCACGCTGCAGGCGCGGGCGGTGCTGAGGGATGTCGGGCGGGTCTTGCAGATGCCGCTGGGCCAGGTCGACCGTCTGGCCAAGATGGTGCCGAACAATCCGGCCAATCCGACGACGCTGGCTCAGGCCATCGAGATCGAGCCGCGTCTGAGGGAGGCCCGCGACGCCGAGGCCTCGGTGCGGACGCTGCTGGAGACGGCGCTGGAGCTGGAGGGGCTCTATCGCAACGCCTCGACGCATGCCGCCGGCATCGTTATCGGCGACCGGCCTCTGGTGGAGCTGACGCCGCTCTATCAGGACCCGCGCTCGGACATTCCGGCCACCCAGTTCAACATGAAGTGGGTCGAACCGGCCGGCCTGGTGAAGTTCGACTTCCTGGGACTGAAGACCCTGACGGTGCTGGACCGGGCGCACGGATATCTGTCGCGACGCGGGGCGGCGGTCGATTTCAACCTGCTGGCTCTGGACGACGCGCGGACCTATGAGCTGATGGCGTCGGGCCAGACGGTCGGGGTGTTCCAGCTGGAATCCCAGGGCATGCGCGACACCCTGAGGAAGATGCGCTGCGGCTCCATCGAGGAGATCACGGCCCTGATCTCGCTCTATCGGCCCGGGCCGATGGAGATGATCGACACCTACATCGACCGCAAATTCGGCCGCGCCGAGGTCGACTACCTGCATCCCAGCCTGACCGAGGTCCTGACCGAGACCTATGGGGTCATCATCTACCAGGAGCAGGTGATGAAGATCGCCCAGGTCCTGGCGGGATACTCGCTCGGCGAGGCCGACCTGCTTCGCCGCGCCATGGGCAAGAAGAAGAAGGAGGAGATGGACATCCAGCGGGCGCGCTTCATCAAGGGCGCGGCCGAGAAGGGGGTCCCGGAAGCCCAATCCGGCGGCATCTTCGACCTGGTGGCCAAGTTCGCGGGGTACGGCTTCAACAAGTCCCACGCGGCCGCCTACGCCCTGATCAGCTATCAGACGGGCTGGCTGAAGGCGAACCATCCGGTGGAGTTCTTCGCCGCCTCCATGAGCCTGGATCTGTCCAACACCGACAAGCTGGCGGTCTTCTACCAGGATGCGAGGAAGTTCGGCGTGCCGGTGCGGGCTCCGGACGTGAACGCCTCGTCGGCCGATTTCGATGTCAGCTGGGAGGGCGAGGAAGGTGCGGTGCTCTATGCGCTGGGTGCCATCCGCAACGTCGGGCTGGAGGCCATGAAGCATGTGGTCGAGGTGCGCGAGAGCGGCGGGCGGTTCGCCGACATCTTCGACTTCCTGGAACGGGTCGATCTGCGCGCGGTGAACAAGCGGGCGCTCGAGGGGCTGGCCAAGGCCGGGGCGTTCGACAGCATCCATCCGAACCGGCGCCAGCTGTTCGAACAGGCCGATGTGCTGATGGCCTATTGCCAGAGCGTGGCGGCCGAGCGGGCCTCCTCGCAGGTGTCGCTGTTCGGGGCCGATCAGGCGAGCGCGGCGCGGCCGCGGCTGAAGCCGGTCGAGCCGTGGGTGGGACCCGAGCGGCTGGACCACGAGCTGTCGGCGGTGGGCTTCTATCTGTCCGGCCATCCGCTGGAGGACATGGAAGGGGCGCTGCGCCGGAAGCGCGTGACCTTCGTCGCCGAGGCGGTGCAGCGGGCCGAGCAGGGCCACGACGCCTTCCAGATGGCCGGCGTGCTGCGCCGGCGTCAGGAACGGGCCAGCGCCAAGACCGGCGAGAAATTCGCCTTCTGCGCCTTCTCCGATCCGACGGGCGAGTTCGAATGCCTGGTCGGGGCCGAACTTCTGCGCGCCAGCCGCGACCTGCTGGAGGTCGGCGCGGCCCTGATGGTGCGGGTCCGGGCCAAGGCGGCGGACGGCGAGGTCCGTTTCTTCGCCGACGAGATCAGGCGACTGGACACGGTGGTGGACGATGCGGTCACGGGCCTGCGGGTGCATGTGTCGTCGCGCGGCACGGACGCGGCGGCGCTCCAGGCGCGGCTGTCGCGGGCCGAGGCGAAAGGGAAGGGTGGGGAAATCACCCTGGTCGCCTCGCTCGACGGACGGCGGGAGATCGAGCTCAGGCTGCCGGGCCGCTATCGGCTGGACGGGGCGCTGCGCGGCGCGCTGAAGTCGGCGCCGGGGGTGCTGATGCTGGAAGACGCCTGAGCGGGGCGTCAGCCGACCATCCGCTTGAAGACACCGTCGTCCTTGGCCAGCAGATGCCAGAGGGCGGCGGCGATATGGAGAGCGACCAGGCCGACCACGAACCATCCGCTGGCGTAATGCACGTACCAGGCGCCGGCTCTCAGCGTCTCGTCTTCTACCGGCGGGGTGAAGACGGTCGGAAGGGTGAACAAACCGAACACCTCCATCGGCGCGTGCATATGGACCCAGATGATGTAGCCGCTGATGGGCATGGTGATGAGGAGGCAATAGAGCATGGCGTGGACGCCGTGGGCGGTCAGCCGTCTCCAGCGCGGTTCGCCGTCCGGGGGCCGGGGCGCAGACTGCGACAAGCGCCAGAGCGCGCGCATCAGCATCAAGCCGAACAGCACCACGCCGAACTGATAATGGTCGCGGATAAGCGCGAAGCTGCGCTCGCGGTCATGCTCGCGCTCGGCGGCCCAGCCAAGGAACAGCTGCACGAAGACCAGGCCGGCGACGAGCCAGTGCAGCGCCCGAGCCATCCACCCCCACTGCTCAGGCGTGTTGTCGATCCTCATGGGTATTTTCCCGGCGCGATGCTGAGTTAAGGTCTCTCGCAGACTAGCGGAGACCCCGGTCATGACCAGCGCCACGCGCAGAAGCCTGGTGGCAGGCATCGCCCTTGTGGCCGGATGTGCCGTGACCGCCGCATGCCGTGCATCGCAGAGCGCAGGCGCGGCGGATGCCCCTGCCCTAAATCAAACCGGTGAAAACGCACCGCGAACGAACCTTTACGCCTGCGAGGGCTGCGAGGCGATCGCGGAGCGGACCGCTTCCGAACTGCCGAGCCGGATCGCCTTGGCGTCGGTATCCGAACCCGGCGAACGCCTCCGATTGACAGGCCGTGTCGTGCAGAGCGATGGCGTCACTCCGGCGGCGGGCGTCGTCATCTACGCCCACCAGACGAACGCCGCGGGACTCTACGCGGGCGGATCGGAAGAAACCGAATGGAGCCGGCGTCACGGGCGTTTGCGTGGGTGGGTGCGGACCGACGCCGAGGGCACTTATCAGATCGATACGATCAAGCCAGGACCCTACCCCTCCATGACAATGCCCGCGCACATCCACCTGTTTGTCGGCGAGCCCGGACGGCGGCCCTACTACATCGACGACGTGGTGTTCGAAGGCGAGTTCGGCGTGGACGTGGGCTATCGCGAAAGACAGGAACTGCGGGGCGGTTCGGGGATCGTGCGCGTGAGGCCCGGGGCGGACGGGGTCTTGTTGGCTAGGCGGGACATTCGGCTGGAGCGTCATCCGGGTTGATCCGGACCTAAGGGCGTGTTGGTCGGCTCCGTTCAGCCCATTGTAAAGCTGGAACTTTGCCAAGCGCTGTTGGCTTGCCTTTCACAATCTGGAAGCCGCGCCCGCCGCCGATTTCGACCGGGTCTTCCTGACGCAGCAGGTCGCCGCCCACAACGAGGCGCTGACCCTTCTGAATGGACTTTCCGATAACAGCGACGCCCCGCAGCTGGCGGCCTTCGCCGGCGTGCTGATCCCCAAGATCACCCAGCACCGGGATGGCGCCCAGCAGCTGCTCGACGCCATGTAGGCTTCGGCCCGGCGCCGAGACGAGAGGGCAGTCCGATGGGCCGCCCTTTTCGCGTCCAGGGCTGCGCTTGCATTATCGGGGTTTGCGGTCTATGTGCCCCGCGCACTTCACACGCGTGGCGTGGCGCGTCCGGGGAGACATCCCGGGCGCTCCGTTCCGAGGGACTTCGGTCCTTTAAGCGCCCGCGGCGGATCAATCGGATAAAGGACTGAACACAGATGGCTCTGCCTGAATTCTCCATGCGCACCCTGCTCGAAGCCGGCGCGCACTTCGGCCACCAGACGCACCGCTGGAATCCGAAGATGGAGCGCTACATCTTCGGATCGCGCTCCAACATCCACATCATCGACCTGTCGCAGACCATGCCGCTGCTGCATCAGGCCCTGGTCGCCGTGCGCGACGTGGCCGCCAAGGGCGGTCGCGTGCTGTTCGTCGGCACCAAGCGCCAGGCCGCCGAGCCGGTCGCCGAGGCCGCCAAGCGCTGCGCCCAGTACTATATGAACAACCGCTGGCTGGGCGGCACGCTCACCAACTGGAAGACCGTGTCGGGCTCGATCGCCCGCCTGCGCGAACTGGAAGGCATCCTGGAGCGCGGCGGCGAAGGCCGGGTCAAGAAGGAACTGGTCAACCTGTCGCGCGAGAAGGACAAGCTGGAGCTCTCGCTCGGCGGTATCCGTGACATGGGCTCGGTTCCCGACATCATGTTCGTGATCGACACCAACAAGGAAGCGATCGCGATCCAGGAAGCCCGTAAGCTGAACATCCCGATCATCGCGATCCTGGACACCAACTGCGATCCGGACGGCATCACCTATCCGATCCCGGGCAACGATGACGCCGCGCGGGCCATCCAGACCTACTGCGACCTGATCGCCGATGCGGTGCTCGACGGCCTGGCCGCCGGTGCCTCGGCTCAGGGCATCGACCTGGGTGCGTCGATCAACCCGGAAGAGCCGATGCTGCGCGAGGCCTCGGCCCCGGTCGCTGCTGACGTCGCTCCGGCCGGCACTGAAGCTGTCGCTGAAGAAATGCTGGCCGCCTCGGGTGAAGAGGCTCCGGCCGCTTCGGAAGAAACGGCTAACGCCTGATCGGATCGGTCCGGCGAACCGGACCGTCCGCAAACTGACATGCGGCCGGGGTAATCCCCCGGCCGTTCCCGCATACGATACCAGGAGAGCCGATATGGCCGAGATCACCGCCGCCCTCGTCATGGAACTGCGCGCCAAGTCCGGCGTGGGCATGATGGACTGCAAGAAGGCGCTGCAGGAAACCAACGGCGACCTGAACGCCGCCATCGACTGGCTGCGCGCCAAGGGCCTGTCCAAGGCCGCCAAGAAGGCCGACCGCGTGGCCGCCGAGGGCCTGGTCGCCGTGGCGTCCAAGGAAGACGGCAAGGGCGAAGTGGGCGCCGCCATCGAGTTCAACGCCGAGACGGACTTCGTGGCGCGCAACGAGCTGTTCCAGAACGCGGCCAAGGCGTTCGCCCAGCTGGGTCTGGACCACCACCCCGTTGAAGCCCTGCACGGTGCCGAGCTGGAGAACGGCAAGACCGTCCAGGACGAAGTCACCCAGATGATCGCCACCATCGGCGAGAACATGCAGCTGCGCCGCGCCGCCCGCCTGTCCGTGGACGAGGGCGTGGTCGCCTCCTACGTCCACAACGCAGTGTCGCCGGGCGTCGGCCGCATCGGCGTGCTGGTCGCCCTGCATGGCGGCGGCGACAAGGAGAAGCTGCGCGAGCTCGGCCGCAAGATCGCCATGCACGTGGCGGCGACCGCCCCGCTGTCGCTGAACACCGACGATCTGGACCCGGCCGCGGTCGAGAAGGAGCGTCAGGTCCTGACCGAGAAGGCCAAGGAAGAAGGTCGTCCGGAGAACATGATCGCCAAGATCGTGGAAGGCCAGATCAACAAGTTCCAGAAGGACGTGGTGCTGACCAAGCAGCCGTTCGTCATGAACCCGGACGTCACTATCGAGCAGCTGGTCGCCGATACGGGCAAGGAACTGGGCGCGCCTGGCCTGCACCTGGCCGGCTTTGTCCGTCTGGCGCTGGGTGAAGGCGTCGAGAAGGTCGAAGGCCCGGACTTCGCTTCGGAAGTCGCCTCGATGATGAGCGGACAAGCTTAAGTCTCGCGGGATCAACGGGCCGTCTAGCGATTGCATCAACGGGCGGCCCTCTTCACAATCTAGCAGGCGTTTTTTGCGACGATGGTCATCTGCTTTCGTCGAGGAGAAACCTATGCCTCTGTTCTGCGCTTTGGCTTCCGCTCTCTGCACGCTTTGGCTGGGACTCGCAGACTATGAGACGACCTCTGTCGGACAGCTTGCATCTGCGGAGAACGCGCCGTTCATGATGGCTGCGTTCCTTGTGTTGTTCGCTGTCTTCTTCGGGGTGGCCTCACTTGGCCGGTGGACGCTTCAACGTCTGACGCTGCACCGCCTCGGATCAAGCGCGCTCTCGGCCGACTTTGCGGTGTCCTCCTGACCGTAAGTCCTTCGGCGGCTTCTCACGCCTACGCCTTCGATCACGGGTCTCCTACCCTCGTAGAGGTCTCGGGGTCTGGCTGCACGATCCCCAATGGTGCGGTATCTGTTGGCCTTGCGCCGGGTGATGGCGGAAGCCCGGTCATCGTGGGGTCCATCGATGGTTTTGGGCCGATGGCGTTCGTTCTGGACAATGGAGCTGGTGGTACGTCCGTGACGCCTGCTGTGGCTCAAGATCTGAGCCTGCCTGTTGCGCGGCAGGTTGAGACTGCGGGCGGCCTCGGTGGAATGGTGAACGTGCGAACCCATCACGTCAGCGAGGCCGCTTTTGGCCCCCTCTCTTTGCAAGACGTCGAGCTCGCAGCGCTTGAAGGACCGGTCTTCGAAAGCCATACCATCGCAGGCCTCGCCGGGGTCGACCTTTTTGCAGATCGCACCGTCTGGTGGGATCTCGAGCGTTATTCTGTGTCACTAACGCCCGGCGGCGAGGCCCCCGTCAGCGACCCTTGCTGGCAGTTGGTCGATTCCGAATGGATGAGGCCGTGGCGCGTGATGGTGCCAGTTGTCATCGACGGGATCAGCGGTATGGCCATGTTGGATACCGGGGCCCAAAAGTCCGTGATCAACAACGCTTTTGCTACTGCCATCGGTGGGGAACGCGTGACGTGACCCCCTGAAACTCCTTCAGGAATAGCTAGAGTCCGCCCAACGAAGGACGGACAGAATGAAGCGAT
>JAIERG010000058.1 GCA_019747095.1 Caulobacteraceae bacterium
GCCGGAAGCTATGGGGCCGCGCATTGCCATCGATCTGGTCGCACCGCGAGAGCCCGAAGTCATCGAAGGCGGAATTCTTGAGGTCGGACAGGTCCGCGACGGTTTTGACGACCGCGCGCTTCAGCCGTCCGTCCTGATCGACGATCCAACGCTGGTTAGCCAATACGCCGTCGCCGCGGCGGAAGACGCGCCGGTCGAGCCGCCGTTGATGCCTCGGCCGAGCCCGATCGCGGCGCACGCGACAGTCCCGCCCCAGGGGGTTGCCGAAGCCCAGACGGACCCTCTGGACGACGGGTCCCGCTGGTTCGGCCTGGACCGAATGGTCATTGCCGCTGAGCAACGTTCCACCAAAGAAGAGTAGCCGCCCAAAAACAGTTATTCTGTAACAACCAAGTTTACCTGCAAATGTCGCAATGATTAAAGTTAAGTAATCCTGTCTGCGATTTAATCGACCTGTCCGGAATGTAACGAGACAGGTGCAGGTCATCCGGTCACATCTCGCGCAAGAACGCGGGGAACCCGAGGCGATGACCAAGTCCGTCCTGATGGCCACGACGGCCATGATCTTCAGCGCGTCAGGCGCTCTGGCGCAGGCCCCGTCGGCATCGACGACCAGCGCGCCTGCGTCCTCGGCTCAGACACCGGCGCAGACCGGTGCTGTCGGCCCGGTGGTCCAGGCCGATACCAGCCAGCAGGGCGTCCTTGTTTTCAGCCCCGACTTCTTTTCTGACCAACGCCCGAACACGGCGCTGGACATGGTCAGCCGCATTCCCGGCTTCTCTGTCCAGGACGGAGACGGGTCGCGCGGCTTTGAAGGCGCGGTGGGCAACATCCTGATCAATGGGTCGCGCCCGGCTTCCAAGAACGACACGGGGTCGAACGCCATCAGCCGTATCCTGGTCGCCCAGGTGGAACGCATCGAACTGATCCGCGGCGGCGCGCCTGGAATCGACATGCAGGGCTATTCGGTCGTGGTGAACGTGATCACGAAGTCGACCGCGTCCACAGAGCAGATCCTGACGACGGAGGGTGCCTTCTTTGAAGGCGGCGACGATCGGTACTTCGGCCGTTATCAGTTCACGCGCCGCGACGGCGATCGGGTCTGGGGCTTCACCCTTGCCGATGGCGTGGCCATCAATGACTCAAACGGCGTGGGCCGTGTCATCCGTCGGGATGCCAATGGTGTCGTGACCCGGGACGAAGGTTATCGCGACGACAATAATGGGGGCGGCCAGGCGATACGGCTGAACTATGCGGACGCCTTCATGGGCGGGAAGATCGACCTGACCGCTCGCTATGGCCTGAACGACTACAGCCAGTACAGTCTGCAGGATGGCCCCGGCATCCTGCGCGATAGCCGGTACGCCGAGGACGGCACGAGCGGCGAGATCGGCGCGGTCTTCACCCGGCCCATGGGAACGGGGCTGACGTCGGAGACCCGCTTCATCCGCGAGTGGAACGACTTTGAGAACGCCTCGACCTTTGTCACCACTACAAATGGCGTGGTCGGCCCGCTCCAGCGTTTCGCTTCGCAAGGCAACGCGTCCGAGACCATCCTGCGCTCACTGCTGCGCTGGGAGCGATCCAGTTCGCTGACGCTCGAGGCTGGAGGCGAGGTCGCCTACAACATGCTGGAAATCGAGCAGGAGCTGACCGACGGTGGCGCGGTCATTCCGCTGCCCAGCGATCAGATCAAGGTCGAGGAAACACGGGGCGAGGTGTTCGGACGCGGGACGTGGCACATCCGTCCCAACCTGACCCTGGAGGGGGGCGTTCGGCTGGAAGCGTCGACCATCAGCCAGTCCGGGGACGCCGACCGTGAGGAGAGCTTCTTCTTCGCCAAGCCGCGCCTGCAGCTGACCTGGACGCCCATGCCGCAGAACCAGGTGCGCTTCCGCTTCGAGCGCGAGCTGGGACAACTGGATTTCGGCGACTTCGCCGCCGGCGCGGACCTCGAGGACGAACAGTTGTTCGGTGGCAACGTCGACCTTGTCCCCGAGGAGCGGTGGATCAGCGAATTGACCTATGAGCGGCGGTTCCTGGGCGACGGCATCGTCTCCATCGGTTACCGCCACGATGAGATCATCGGTGTGATCGATCGCCTGCCTTTGCCGAACAACCTCTCTGCGGTTGGCAACATCGGCGATGGCACGCTGGACCAGCTGGCCGTCAATGTCGTCCTGCCCATGGACTGGTCTGGCTTCTCCGGTGGTGAGTTCAGGTTCCGCAACACCTGGAACGACACCTCGGTCATCGATCCCACGACAAGACAGGAACGGCCGATCTCCGGCGTCCGGCCGTCCCAGCCCGCCTTCACGATCGCCCAGGACATCACAAGCTGGCGCATCAACTGGGCCGTGACCTATCTGGAGAGCCTGCGTCAGTTCAACTATGGCCCTGATCAGATATCGGGCTTCACCGGCAGCGACTATTTCGAAGCCAATATCGAGTGGAAACCCACCCCGACCTGGTCCATCCGGGGTCAGGTGAACGTCTGGAACGACTTCCAGGTCGAGCGGACCGTTTTCGCTAACCGGTCATCGGCCCGGCCCATCGCCTTCACCGAGTTGCGCCCGACCGATCCGCGCACTTTCTGGCAAATCCGGGTCCGCAAGACCTTCTAGGTCTTCTTCGGCCCGACGGCCCCTTGACCCGGGGGTCGTGACTGCCGCATGCCTCCCGACCCTTCGATCGCCGGTGCGCGCCAGGCGTCGTTCACCGACAGGGAGAGGGATGCATGACCAAAGCGATCTGGCTGGCCGGGGCCGCCACCTGCGTCCTCGCCGGTCCGGCCGTGGCGCAGGATGCACCGCCCGCAGATCCGGTCGTGGCCGAGCAGGGCGTTCTGGTCTTCGAGCCCGACTTCTTCGCCGACGCCCAGCCGGACACAGCCCGCGACATGATCGCGCGACTGCCCGGCTTCGCTTTCGACGCAGGCGACAGCGATACGCGCGGCCTGGCTGGGGCAGGCGGCAATGTCCTTATCGATGGCCGACGCCCATCGTCCAAAAGCGACGGGCTGGACGACGTTCTCGAGCGTATATCGGCCGGTGCGGTCGCTCGCATCGAACTGATCCGCGGAAGCGCGCCGGGCATCGACATGCAGGGTCGGGCGGTGGTGGCCAACGTCGTCCTGATCCGGGCTGTCACGATCGAGCGGGTCTTGGAAGCCGATGCCTATCTTTATTCCGACGGTCACATCGGACCGGTGTTGTCCGGGCGCTGGTCACGGCGCGAGGGCGACGACCAGATCGAGGCAACAATCAGCGCGTTCAGCGACCGGACCGAGGGCACCTCGGATGGTTATCGCCGACGCTTCGATGCCAACCGACAGTTGATCCAGGATGCTGACCTGGTCCTGCGCGACCGCATTCGCAACGTGCGGGCCACGGGCGCGATCCAGCGGGGTCTGTCCGGAGGGCTTCTGAGTGTGAATGGACTGCTAAGCTGGTTCGGCAGCGAGGATAGCCAGGACCTTTTGATCCGCTCCGGTCAAGGCACCGACAGCTTCAATGACGAGCGCTCTGACGAGATCAATGGCGAACTGGGCTTCAACTGGACCGGCGAACTGAGCGCGCGCAGCGGCCTGGAGCTGATCGGCCTGCATCGCTGGTCGACCGAGGACTATGTGGGCGTGTCCGAAAGCCGGGGCGACAGTTCGACCTTCACCTCGGATACATCCACCGGTGAGACCATCGGCCGCGCGGTCCTTCGTTTCCGCCCCACCGAACCCTGGGCCTTCGAGGCGGGTGGCGAGGTGGCCTACAACGTTTTGGACAGTGCCAATGCGTTTGCCGACAATGGCGTCGCGATCCCGGTCCCGTCGTCTTCGGTCAAGGTCCAGGAACTGCGCGGAGAAGTCTTTGGTCAGGCCACCTGGCGGCTCGACCCGACCCTGACGATCGAAGGCGGGTTGCGGGTCGAGGTGTCCGAGATCAGCCAGTCCGGAGACAGCGACCTGACCAAGTCGTTCGTCTATCCAAAACCCCGTCTTCAGGCGACCTGGACCCCTCGCGTAGGGCATCAGTTCCGGGTGCGGCTGGAACGCGAGGTCGGGCAGCTGGATTTCGGCGATTTCGTTGCCTCGGCCGACATCGATCTGGGGCAGGTCGAGGGTGGCAATCCGGATCTGGAGCCGCAGAAGGTCACGACGCTGGAGGCCACCTACGAGCGCCGGTTCTGGGACGAAGGCGCCCTGAACCTGACGTGGTCCTACGCCGATTATGAGGACCTGGTGGATCTGATCCCCCTGAGCGGGGGCTTCGACGGTGTCGGCAATATCGGGGATGGCACGGCCCGCTTCTTCCAGATCCGGCTAACCCTGCCCACCGATCGTCTGGGCGTCCCCAACGGCCGGTTTCAGGCCCGCGGCAACTGGTCGGATACCTCCGTGGTTGACCCGGTCACGGGCGAGGAGCGCCGTTTCCGCGGCAATCAGGCCTTCGGCTGTGGCATCGAATTCAATCAGGATCTCAGGGGCGGCCGCTGGTCATGGGGGTTCGAGCACGACTGCAACACCGACCGCGGGCGCGCCTTCCGGGTTCGCGAGATCCGGACCTCCTACGCCGAGCCCGAACTCGAGATCTACGGCCAGTGGAAGCCCCGGCCCGAACTGACCGTCCGGATTGAGCTGAACAACCTCACGCGCCGCGAGAGGGGGTCCGACCGCGAGATCTATGCGGGGCCCAGAGATACGGCACCGCTGTCGTTTCGCGAGGTGCGCAGGACATCCCGCGATCCCTTCGTCTTTGTTCAGGTCCGCAGGACACTCTGACCGACGCCGGGTTCTCACGAAAAGAGGGCGGAACCGGATGGCCCCGCCCTCTTGGGATTCACGTTGCTGAAAAGATCAGTGAACGCCTGCCATGCCCTTCTTGAGGATGGGCGAGATCACCAGCAGGAAGACGCCAACGCCAACGCCGACCCAGCCGATGGTCCCGAAGATCGACCCATAGGTTTGCAGCGCGAGCTCGGGGTTGGTCACCACGCCCGCTACGGTATCCGTCGCCGTGGCCTTGGCGATCAGGCCGGCCACGATGTGAGCTACCGAGCTGGACAGGAACCAGACGCCCATCATCATGCCGACGACGCGATCCACCGACAGCTTGGTGATCATCGAAAGGCCCACCGGTGAGAGGCAGAGCTCGCCCAGCGTGTGGAAGAAGTAGGTCAGGAACAGGAAGAACAGCGGCACGCGGAAGTCCGCGTTCGCGGCGTTGCCGGTCGACCAGGTCAGGACCAGAAAGCCCAGTCCGACGAACACAAGACCCATCGAGAACTTCACGGGCGTGGAGGGCTCGATGTTGCGCTTGGCCATCCACACCCACAGCGCCGCGAAGATCGGGCCGAAGATGACGATGATGGCCGGGTTGAACAGCTGTGTCTGGGCGGCGTTGAACCAGGACGGCATCTGGGTGGATTGGTCGGCGAACAGGCTCAGCGACGAGCCCGCCTGCTCGAACAGCGCCCAGAACAGGACCGAGAAGAAGATCAGGACCTGGGCCACCAGCATTCGGCTGCGCTCCGCCCCCTTGAGGCGCAGGACCGTGTAGCCAACCACGACAACGAAGGTTGCCATGGCGACCGGGATGAGGATGGCTTCAACCAGGGAGTGGCGTTGCATCAGAAGCCACGTCGGGAAGACGGCGACCAGGCCCGCGATCCAGAAGAAGGGGACCAGAGGCACACCGAAGAGTTTGCGCCCCTCGATTGGCTGACTCGGCTCGCCGCGTCCCTCCAGCCAGCTTTGGCCGAGGATGAAGGTGATCAGGCCGAACAGCATGCCGATGCCGGCGAGGCCGAAGCCATAGGCCCAGCCGTAGGCGATGCCGAGCCAGGCACAGAGCGATGTGGCCAGAACCGCGCCGAGATTGATACCGACGTAGAAGATGGTGAAGCCGCCGTCCCGACGCGGATCGTTCTTCTCATAGAGGGCGCCCACGACGGTGGAGATGTTGGCCTTCAGGAAGCCCACGCCGACGATGATCAGGGACAGGGCGAGGAACAGGACCGGCTCTGCTTGCAGGTCACGCTCGACGCGCGTGGTGTAGCCTTCGGGGGCGATCTGGGTCGGGAAGCCGGCGGCAGTTGCGGCCTGGGCCCCGGATCCGGCCGGCTGACCCTCTGCGTCCACGACGCTGACGCCCTCCGGGAGGATGGAGATCGGCACGCGGGTGTCGCCCACGATCGCGAAGATCTGGCGATCCGTGTCGCGCCCCTCGACCTCGAGGGCATACTCCGTGCCTCCGACGGTGAGGTATTCTTTGCCGCCCGACCCCTCGAAGGCCATGGTGAAGTGACCGGCCACAAGCAGGGCGGCCCCGATGATCACCGCCCGCCGCGATCCCAGATACTTGTCTGCGATCAGGCCGCCGATGACCGGCATGAGGTAAACCAGGGCGGCGTAGGCCGCGTAGATGCCCTGCGCCTCGGCCGGTCCGAACAGGAAATGCTGCGTCAGATAGAAGATCAGCAACGCCCGCATGCCGTAGTAGGAGAAGCGCTCCCACATCTCGGTCAGGAACAGGATCACCAGCCCGCGCGGGTGCCCCAGAAATGTCTTGCGAGGCGCGAGCGCGCCCCCCCCATCCGTCGTGCTCAACGGCTCACTCCCTGCAGTTTGGCGCCCGGGGGCGCGATCGGCGGCATAAGCAGCACGGCGGGAATGCCCCGACAAGCCTTATGGTAATCGAACCGTCACGATCCGCCGATGAACCGCACCTGAACCGGCACTCAAGCAGCGAGCCGCCGCGCGGCGCGCGGTAGCGCCCTGGCAATCTCGCGCTCAAGCAGCGAGCTGCCGCGCGGCGAGCGGTAGCGCCCTGGCAATCTCGCGCTCAAGCAGCGAGCTGCCGCGCGGCGAGCGGTAGCGCCCTAGGATGCGTTGGCGGCCTCGTGCGCCAGCAGCCAGCGCTTGCGCTTCAGTCCGCCAGCATAGCCGGTGAGGGTTCCGTTCGCTCCGATGACCCGGTGGCAGGGCACGATTACGCCGACCGGATTGGAGCCGTTGGCCAGACCCACAGCCCGAACTGCGTTTGGGCGACCGATGGCGGCGGCCAGTTGGCCATAGCTGCGGGTTTCTCCGACCGGAATGGCGCGCAACGCCGCCCACACCTCGGATTGAAACGGGGTGCCTTTGGTCTTCACCGGCAGGGCGTCCAGGGCGCGGACGTCGCCGTCGAAGTACGCCACGATCGCACGCCGGACGGCCTCGGGGGCGTGACCCGGCGTCAGGGTCGCGCCCGGCGCGTGCCGCGCCAGAAGCTTGTGCATCCTCGCCTCGAAGTCGGCGAAGTCCAGCGCCCGGACCGCGCCGTCGCTGTCCGTCACGATCAGCATTTCTCCGACCGGGGTCTCCATCCGGTCCAGCGTGAAGGTCTCGGTGTGGGCTTCAGGCCGCGTGTCGGTCATCGTCCTTCTCCATGATGTCGGCCGCCGCGATCCCCGCCACGCGCAGGTGCAGCGCCCCATAGGCCCGCCAGGGCCGCCACCGCTCTGCACGGCGGACCAGTGTCTCCTCGGCTGGATCCAGCCGGTCGCTGGGCGGGTCGTCACCCGCATCCGCCCAAAGTCCGGGCAGGCGCAGTCCCGGCCGGGCCGCGATCAGTGGCCGCAGCACCGGATCGGCGGACAGGTCGCGCGCGATGGCCTCCGGGTCCGCCGACAGGTCGAACACCCGCCGCACACGCGCGAGCACGCCGGGCAGGGCCCTCAGATCGTCCGCCTCCACGACCAGCCTCAACCGCCCCGGCTCGCCCGGTGTCGCCGTGACCTGACCCGCCGCCCCGTCGATCGCTCGGGTCAGGCCGCGCCGCCAGACCTTGCCGTCGACCGCATCCCCCCGGGCGGCCAGCGCCGCCAGCAGGGCGTCCCAGTCATAGGGTGGGCGATAGGTCAGGCTCAGGCTCACGCCCCCTTCGCTCGGCCGCTCCGCGCGGCGCCGCAGGGTCGAGGGCGGGCGGCCATAGAGCGTCTGAAACGTCTCGTTGAACCGGCGAACCGAGCCGAAGCCGGACGCCAGTGCGACCTCGGCCATCGACAGGTCGCTCTCCTGGATCAGGGCCTTGGCCAGCAGTACGCGTCGCGTCTGGGCCACGCTGACCGGGGCCGCGCCCAGATGCTGACGGAACAGGCGACGCAACTGACGCTCCCCGACGCCGAGACGCCCTGCGAGCGCATCGACATCCCCCTCATCCAGGGCCCCTTGCTCGATCAGGGCCAGGGCCCGGCTGACCGTGTTGGAGGTGCCACGCCAGGCGCCCATGTCGGGGGCCGTTTCGGGCCGGCAGCGCAGGCAGGCGCGGAACCCCGCCTCCTCGGCCGCCGCCGCCGTGGGGACGAAGATCATGTTCTCCCGCTTCGGCGTCCGGGCCGGACAGACGGGCCGACAGTAGATGCCGGTGGTCTTCACGCAGCCGAAGAACCGCCCGTCGAACCGGGCATCCCGCGTCAGAACCGCCCGATAGCAGGCCTCCTGATCCAGACGGTGTGCGGCGGTGTCCATGCTGCGAGAATGGACCGGGGTCGATCCCCTGTCTCGCGGTTTTCGGACATCTCAGCGTCAGGCCGGTCGGCCGCGGATCATCCGCACCAGGTTGGCCAGAATCGCCCCCACGAAGGCCACCGCCATGACCGCCGCCGACCAGGTCAGCAGGGTCGACAGGGTCAGGGCCACACCCTCCAGATCCCGTCCACGCTCATCGATCATGCGCAGCCAGTCCAGCGTGAGATAGCCCTGGTCGATCGCCACCGTCGCCGTCTCCCCGGCCGAGCTCAGCACGAACAGGTCTCCGGCCTGGACGATGAACCACAGCAGCACGAGGTTCGCGGCCGCCACCCCTGCGCGCAACAGGGCCCTCAGCCGCTCGGCCGTCGGATTGATGAGGGTGAACAGGTCGACCGCCATCTGCACCAGGGCGAAGGCCAGGATGGGCGCATAGAGCGCGGTCCATACCGGCGCGCCGGCGACCCTGACCGGCTGGTCGGCGATCTCGATGGTCCCCAGCCCCGGGAAGCTGACCAGACCCAGCCACCACAGGACGAACAGGCCGAGCGCCAGCAGGGAGAACACCGCCTCGCCCGCCGCGCCCGATCCGCCGACGCGCACCTGCGCCGGCCGCACGTTGACCGCCGGCCCGGTAGAGCCTTGCGCCGCCTCCCTTGCCTTGACGCCCCAGGTCGTCGGGTCCGACAGGCCGAACAGGGACAGGTCCTTCGCCCGCCATTCGGTCATCCATTTCGGCCGGATGCCGTAGTGCTCCATCACCGCCCCCGCGAGGGTCAGGGCCCCGATCAGGGTCAGGCCCGAACCGAAGAAGCCGTGAAACGCCTGGGCGATGGCCTGGCCCGCATCTCTCGGCCCGCTGACCAGGGTCACGACCAGCGACAGGGCATGGATGGCCAGCAGCACCAGCAGTCCCGCCTTCACTCCATACAGCCACCACGGCAAAAGCTCTGGCCCGATCAGGCTGTCGGGGCCCGAGCGATAGCGCGCGGCGACCGCCAGCGGATGGCCGATTTCCTTAAGGACCGCCTCGACTTCGGCCGGAGTCAGGTCCCGACCCAGCTCGGCCTCCCTGGCCTCCATGCGCGAGACGATCAGCTCGCGCAGTTCGTCGGTGATGTCGGCCCGGGTCTCGGGCGGCAGCTGGGCGGCCACGGCCTCCAGCCAGCGTTCGATGATGTCGTCGGACGGAGTGGTCATGGCCTGTCCCTCCCCAATGAATGTTCGGATGTCAGAGAAGCCGGTCCAGCGAGCCGCCAATGGCTCGCCACTCGGCGGTCAGTCGTTCCAGCAGGGCCGCGCCCAGCGGCGAGAGCACATAGAAGCGCTTCCTGCGCTTCTCCTCCTCGCGCCACTCGCTGAGCAGCAGTCCCTGGGATTCCAGACGGCGCAGCAGGGGATAGAGGGTCGATTCCTCCATCTCCAGCCCGTCGGCCGCAAGCGCCTGGCGCAGGGTATAGCCGTAGCGCTCGGTCCTCAGGCAGGCGAGCACCGCCAGCACCAACGACCCTCGCCGCAACTCCAGCCGCATGGATTCGAAAAGCTCGTCGTCAGAAGACAAGGCAGGTCTCCGTGCGTCACATAGTGTGTGACACACAGTGTATGGCGCATACTGTGTGAGAAAGTCAAGTCGCCACGCGCGATGCCCCTGCCGGGGCGGCTCAGCCGGCGCCGCTTCTGGTCAAACGCCAGGTGCGCGGGTCGATCCGGGGTCTTGCCGGGGCCTCGCCGGCGGGTGCCGGCAGGGGGTCGGGAGACAGCGCTGCCGGTCCCGTGAAGGGGGCGGTCAGAATGGTACCCGGGCGAGGGGAGGTTTCGGCGGGTGAGATTGGACCCCCGATGCCGAGGTCGGGAGCCTGAGGTGCTGCGACGGCCAGCGTCATACGCGGCGAAACGAGCGCGCTGGGTGGGAGATCGCGCAGGCGGCGGTACCCGCCCGTGGTGTCCACGGTCTGGGTTTCCGGAAGGCAAGAGGAGTCCGACAGACCATAGAGGTCCTCTGCCACGTCATACACGCCCCTCTCGATCAAGGCTCGCACGCCCAGCTGAAGGGGCTCAAGCGCGCTGCGCCCGCCTGAAAGATCGATGGCCGTCCCGCCAAAGATGTCGAACACGCCTGCGCGGATTTCCCGCCCGACGATCTGCTTCTGGTAGGCTGCGATCGCCACCACCTCCTGGGAAATGGAGTCGACCAGTCGCAGGTCGACCGCGACATTCATGACGAAGCGCGAGCCCCCGATACCCGTCTTCGGGTCCTCCGGATCGATCGCACCGACGCGGATATCGCCGCCCGAAGACTCGATATTGTAGTTCAGCTCGGTGATGCCGCCGACGAGATAGAAGCGGGAGCCCGCGACCTGGCCGGCGTGGGTCGGGCGCAAAGGGCCGGGGACATCACCGGTTTGGGCCGGAGCATCGGACAGAACCTGGGCCGCCGCATAGGTCCGTTCGATCTCCGCGACGGACTGGTCAGTCCTTTCGACCAATGGCACGCCCGCACGGCCGATGGCCGTCACGGCGAACAGGGATGCGCCCTGGCTCACCCGCCGTCCGGTTTCCAGGTCTAGCTTGCCGGTCAGATCCGCGATTTCGCCCACCGCGAGCCGGGGGGCGAGCAGGCCACGGCCCGCAGCCATGTCCGCAAGGCAGGTCAGGGCCGGTGTCAGCGGTGTCGCGTTGGCCGTCGCGGGCGCGCCACCGACGGGCTCTGCATAGAGGCCGGTCGCCGGATCGAAGCGCGTGGACGCGCATCCGGAAAGGATCGAGGACGCCACCAGAACGGCAAGGACGGCACGGCTGTTGACGCGGTGCGCGCTCATGAGCCGGCCTCCGCCTGCTCGAGACACCCATCGTAGATCCCTGGATCCCGAAGGCCCGTTAGCAGCTCGAACACGCCCCTCTCGACAAGGGTGCGCACCGCCGCCTGGAGTGGCTCGACCGCCTGGGTCCCGCCCGACAGAACGGCACCGACGCTGTCGGAGCCACCGCTGAGGCCGAGGTTCATCTCGCGACCGACCAGCTGCTTCTGGAAGGAGACCGTATCGACAACGATCTGTGAGCGGCTGTCGACCAGGCGCAGGTCGACGGCGACGTTCATGACATAGTCGGAAGCGCTGCCCCTGGCCCGGAGGCCGGTCACAGCCGCTTCGCCGATCTGTGCGTTCAGCCCCGAAGACTGGATGTTGTAGTTCAGCTCGGTGATGCCCCCGACGATGAAATACTCCGAGCCGGCGACCTGGCCGGCGAAGATCGGGCGGAAGTTTTCGGCGGACTGGCCGGCGAGCTCGGGCGTGTCTGACAGAAGGTGCCTCTGGGCATAGTCCAGCTCGATCTGGGAGACGCTGTTGTCCAGACGCTCGACCACGGGCGCTCCGGCGCGAGCGAGAGCGGTGATGGCGAACAGGGACGCCCCTTGCGAGACCCGGGCCCCGGTGTCGAAGTCGACCCGGCCCGTCAGGTCGCCGATCCGGCCGACCGCCATGCGGGGCGTGTCGAGCCCCAGCGCGCGGTTGCGCTCGGCCAGGCAGGTCAGGGCTGCGGTATAGGGGGTCGGGTTTCCCGTGGCATGGACCCGTCCGCCGCGAACGAAATCATCCGGGGTTCCGGCGATCACGGGACATGCCGCCGACAGACTGGCGACGGCCAGGGCGAGGATCGGGACGGACAAGCGGCGGCGGGTCATGACGGGTCTCCGGAAAAAGGGGATGGGGGCGTCAGCGGGGACGGTTGCCATTGGCGGAGATGTCGCCGGTGTTGGTCTGGTCGGAGTTGACGATCACGGTGTTCCAGGACCCGGTCACCGAGACGGTCAGAAGATTGCCGATTGCCGTGCCCGACGAACTGCCGGCTCCCGACGAAAAGTAATCGGCACCGCTGCGGGTCGGATCGTCGGCCGGCCCGTCGGACTGGAAGAAGCTGTTCGCGTTCTCCTGGATTATGCCGTTCACGATCAGGCGATTGCCGATTTGGTCGCGGGACGGTGAGCCATAGGTCCGCGCCTCCATCTGGCGGCCGTTGGCATAGCCGGCCTCATAGGTGGCGAGGGACCCGCCGCGCGCCGGAGCGCTCTGGGCGAGGGCCGACGAGACCAGCAGGCCGCTGCTGGCGACGGTCACGGCGGCGCAATTCAGTATTGACCTGGGTCGGTCCATGGCGCGAAACCTTTGAGTGACGAGGGTGTCGTCGCGTTGCAGCGCGACGACACCGGGAAGTCAGTGGTTCTTAGAAGCCCGTGACGGTCAGGCTGTTGCCGATGGCGGCAGCCGTCGCGTTCACCGCGCCGCGGACGTCGCGGACGGTCGAGTTCATGTTGGCGTAGACGCCGGCCCGGTTGATCTGGGTCGAGGCCAGACGACCGAAGTCGGCATCGATGCTCGCCGAGTTGCTCAGAGCCGCCGAGGTGGCCGCCACATCGCCGCCGACGTTCTGGATGGTCGCGTTCAGCGTCGAGGTGGGATCGAAGCCCGCCAGCTGGACGTTGTTGAGTGCGCCCGTCCAGTCCGCTTCGATGCTCGCCGAGTTGGCGATGGCGGCTGAGGTGGCCGCTACGTCGCCCTGAACGGCCGAGATCGAGGCCGACAGGTCCGAACGCGCGTCCCCCCAGAAGTTCTGGTAGTTGTTCAGGGTCGCCAGGCTCGAGCCTTCGGCCGTGAAGGAGTTGGCGATCGCAGCCGACGTCATGGAAACGTTCTCCGTGACATTGGAGACGGTGGCGTTGAGCTGGGCCCGGATGTTGGCGTTGTTGCTCTGTCCGTTGTTGAGGCTCTGGGCCTGAGCGGCCCCAGCCGAGACGGCGATGGCGAAGGCGATCGCCAGGATGGAAGCAGTGGTCTTCATCGGTGTGTTCCTTTCGGTTTGTTGCCGAGTATTCGGCGATTTCAGACCAGCAACACTCATGCCCGATACGGACCAAAGCTTGTTTACATTCAAGTAACTGTGTCTCTCAACGTCGAGACGACATTATCGCTTGCCCGAAGAAATGCTCGCGTATTGCGTCCAATATTCATATTTTGGCAACGCAACGTATAAATTAATCAGTAACCATCAGAAAACACGCCGATTTTTTCGGATCGATATGGGATCGGCTCCGTGATCCAAAGTGAGACGAACGATCCGACCTGACGCCCTGTCGGGGTCGCGCTGGGCATTCGGGTTCCTTCAGCCGCGCAGGGGCCCGAAATCGCCATGGGGGCCCGACGTCGAGGCCGTTGCCGCCACAGGAGGCCAGTCGCAGGAAATTGCTGCGCTGCAACAAGGAGTTGCGAATCAGCCCCATTTCAGCCACAGTGACCCGGATAAAGGCCCGCCTTCCGGAATCGACACGTTCGTCGATCTCCGATCCGCGAGGGACTGGATGTGGCGGGTTGCGCGCCTGGTCCCCACGCGAGACGACCCCAGGGGGCGACGCTATCCGCCCTGCCACACAGGACTGAGCCTTTGTTCGATTCGTCTACCAGGAGCGCTGACTCGCGCGCGGATCATGCGGCCACAATTCGGCCCGTGACGGCAGCGGCCCTGTTCGGCGGGCTCATGGGACTGGCGATTGGCTGCGCCTATCTGGGCGGCAGCGTGGCGAAGGCGACAACCGTGCGAGCCCAGGCCGAACGCCTGGAGGGCGCGACTTCGGCTGGATTTACCGAAGAGGCCCTGGCCGCCGCCGCCGGTGGTCTGGACGCCAGCGCCCTGGCCATCGCGCGGCGGCATGACCCCTATACCGTCGCGGGTTCGGCCCAACGTGACCGTCAGGCCGAACTCCTGACCGCGCGCCTGGAAGGTCTGCGGGCCAGCGGCGGGCCGTCCGACCTGCGTCGCGCCAGTCTGAACACCTTGGCCGATGCCGCCCGACCGTTCCGGCTGTCGAACGCCCTGGACGCCTCGCGTGATCTCGAATGCCTCACACAGGCGGCCTACTATGAGGCCAGAGGCGAAGGGTCCGACGGCATGCGCGCGGTGGTCCAGGTGGTCCTGAACCGCGCCCGCCATTCGGCCTTCCCGAACAGCATCTGCGGTGTCGTGTTCCAGGGGTCCAACCGGCGCGTCGGCTGTCAGTTCAGTTTCACCTGCGATGGCTCCATGCGCGGCAGTGTGAACCGGGCGGCCTGGAACCGGGCCCGGGACATCGCTTCAGCGGCTCTGTCGGGTGCCGTGTACCCCGGCGTCGGAAACGCCACGCACTTCCACACGACCAATGTCGCGCCCGGCTGGAGGAACAGCCTGATCCGCGTCAACCAGGTCGGAAACCACATCTTCTACCGCTTCGGGGGCCGAGCCGGCTCCTCGACGGCCTTCAGCTATGCTGCCCGCCCCTCCACGCTGAGCGATGGCGCCCAGGTGGTCCAGGCCAGTCTGGACCCCAGCACACCGCTGCGTCAGGCCGGCCAGGCCATCGCCTATACGGCCCTGCTGGCCCAGGAGGGATTGAGCGACGCCACCGGATCGGCCCCGATGGACGCCTCATCGTCCGCCTCGTCGGGCAGCGCGGCGCCCGTCGCGACTACGCCGGCGCCCGCCGCCGACAACGCGTCTCTCGCAGCCGCCGCCCCCTCGACCTGAGATCTGGCGGTCAGACGGCGTCCAGTCCTATGTCCAGGACGGGCGCGGAATGCGTCAGTGCGCCGACCGAGATGACGTCGACGCCAGTCTGGGCGATCGCCCGTACGGTCTGCAGGTTGACCCCGCCCGACGCCTCAAGGGTGGTGAGCAAGCCGCCAGCGTTCCTCAGGCGGACAGCTTCCGACAGATCAGCGAGCGCGAAGTTGTCCAGCATGATGACATCCGGACCCCTGCCAGCCTGCACCAGGGTCAGGGCCTCGCGGAACTGATCGAGGCCGTCGACCTCCAGCTCGATCTTCATCAGGTGGCCGACGTGGGCGCGGGCGGCGCGGACGGCCGCCTCGACCCCGCCGGAGACGGCGACGTGGTTGTCCTTGATCAGCACCGCGTCATCCAGGCCGAAGCGGTGGTTGACCCCGCCGCCGCAGCGCACGGCGTGCTTTTCCAGCGCGCGCAGACCGGGCGTGGTTTTCCTGGTATCGGCGATGCGCGCGCCCGTGCCCTCCACGGCGCGGACATAGTCGCGGGTCAGGGTGGCGACGCCGCACAGCCGGCCCAAGAGGTTCAGCGCCGTCCGCTCGGCCGAGAGGAAGGCGCGGGCGTCGGCCTCGGCTTCGGCCAGTACGGCCCCGGCCTCAAAGGCGTCTCCGTCGGCGGCGTTGAGGGTGATCGAAGCCCCGGCGTCCATTTCCTCCAGCGCGATGCGGACGCAGGCCAGACCGGCCGCGACGCCAGGCTTCCTCGCTGTGAAGCGGGCGCGCATCCGAGCGCCCTCGGGGATGCAGGCGGCGGCCGTGACGTCTCCGGCCCTTCCGAGGTCTTCGGCCAACGCGAGCCTGACGATGGGGCGGATCAGGACGTCGGGCAGCGCCGTGATCGTGCTCATGCGGCGGCCCGGACAGTCGTCAGGTCGCGGCGCAGGCGGGTGTGGGTGGGTGTCGGCTCCGCGGCCGGATGGTCGCTGCGATAGTGGCCGCCCCGGCTCTCTCGGCGGGCGAGGGCGGCTTCGGCGATCAGGCGTGCGGCGACGAGGGCGGGCGGGGCGCCGTGGGTGGCCTCCAGCCGGTCGATCAGGGCGACGAGCCGGGCCAGCCCGGCCGCGTCGCGCACAACGCCGCAGTCCGCGCTCATGGCGGCGCGGAGTTCGGCCAGGGCCTCGGGCGGAAGGTCGTCGAGAAGGGCCCCAGCTTTGACGGACCCGACCGGGCGGCTTGTCCCGGCGGCAGCGGCGCGGCCGGTGCGCCGCCCGAAGGCGGCGGCTTCCAGCAGGGAGTTGGACGCCAGTCGGTTGGCGCCGTGGACGCCGGTCGCCGCGCATTCTCCGACGGCGAACAGGCCCGGCAGGGTGGTGCGGCCGTCCGGATCGGCGACGATTCCGCCCATGTGATAGTGCGCTGCCGGGGCGACGGGGATCGGGCTGACGCGCGGGTCGAGCCCTGCCGCCATGCAGGCCGCGAACACGGCTGGGAAGGCCTGCGGGAAATGGTCGCCGATGGCCGCGCGGGCGTCGAGGAAGGCCCCGCGTCCCTCGGCCACCGCCGCGTGGACGGCGCGGGCGACGATGTCGCGGGCCTTGAGGTCAGCGTCGGGTTCGGCGCCGAGCAGATAGCGACCCTGGGCGTCGATCAGGCGCGCGCCGTCGCCGCGCAGGGCCTCGGTGGCCAGCGGCATGGGGTCGAGGCCGACGTCGATGGCGGTGGGATGGAACTGGACGAACTCGGGATCGAGGATTTCGGCGCCCGCCGCCCATGCGAGCGCCAAGCCTTCGCCCTTGAGGGCGACGGGGGTGGTCGTGCGACCGAACAGGCCGCCCGCGCCGCCGGTCGCGAGAACCACGGCAGAGGCGATCACCTCGATCAGGTCGTTGTCCTTCTCGATCAAGGCGCCGACGACGCGGCCGGTCGCGTCCTGGACCAGCGTGCGCTGGCGGGCGCCCTCCCAGCCGGTGACGTGGTCGGCCGCGCGGGCCGAGGCGACGAGCGCCGACAGGATGGCGCGTCCGGCGCCGTCACCGCCCAC
>JAIERG010000188.1 GCA_019747095.1 Caulobacteraceae bacterium
GGCGAAGGCGGGCCGACAGCTGCGGCAGGGCCTCGACGACCACGACGGGCGGGCGCGGCGGCGGGGCGGGCGCGGTGCTCTCGGCCAGCCGCTCTGGCGCACTGACGGTCACGGCGATGGCCGCGACGGCGCCGATCAGCAGAAGCCCGATCAGGGCAACGACGGCGAGAAAGAGCCGGGGGTGGTTCCCAGCGTTACGCGGAACCTGGAACACCCTAGACGTCGAACTCCAGCCCGAACTGGGCGTAGAGCGCTCTGGAATCCTGCCACTTCGGGTCGACCTTTACCGTCAGGAAAAGATGCACCGGCCGGTCCAGAAGCTCGGTCAGCTCCTCGCGAGACTTCTGGCCGATCCACTTCAGCGTCTGGCCGCCCTTGCCCAGCACGATGGGCCGCTGGCTCTCGCGCTCGACGTAGATGGTCTGTTCGATGCGGGCCGATCCGTCGGCCGTCTCGTCGAAGGCCGTGGTTTCCACCGCCGCAGAATAGGGCAGCTCCTCATGGACACGCAGATAGACCTTCTCGCGCGTGATCTCGGCCGCAAGCACCCGCAGCGGCACATCCGCCGACTGATCCTCCGGATAGAGCCACGGCCCGTCCGGCATGGCCATCGCCAGCCGCGTCTTCAGGTCGTCGACCCCGTCGCCCGACAAGGCCGAGATCATGAAGACCTCGCTGTAGACGCCCGTGTCGAACAGCGCCTGAGACAGGGCCAGCAGGGTGTCGCGGCGCATCCCGTCGATCTTGTTCAGCGCCAGGATGACCTGGGTCCCGGTCGCCTTCAGATTGGCGATGATGGTCTCGGTGTCCTCGGCCGACTTGCGGTCCGCCGCTGAACCCTCCTTCGTCTCCGAAGCGATGTGAGAGGCCGCATCGACCAGATGCACCACGGCGTCGGCGTCCTCCGCTCCCGCCCAGGCCGAGGCGACCATGGCCCGGTCCAGCCGCCGGCGCGGCGTGAAGACGCCCGGCGTGTCGACCAGAACGATCTGGGTGTTGCCCTGCATGGCGATGCCGCGCACCGGGAACCGCGTCGTCTGGACCTTCTGGGTGACGATCGACACCTTGGATCCGGTCAGGCGGTTGACGAGCGTGGACTTGCCCGCGTTCGGCGCGCCGATGATGGCGGCGAAGCCTGCGCGGGTCTGTTGGGTCTCGGTCAAGTCACGCCTTCACGTTTCAACAGGGCGGTCGCCGCCGCTTTCTCCGCGTCCTGACGCGAACGTCCCTGCGCGGTCAAGGGCTCCACGCCCGGGATCGACACCTCGACGGTGAAGGTCGGCGCATGATCCGACCCGGTCTGGCCCACCACGCGATAGGCCGGCAGCGGACGCCCCTGCCCTTGCGACCACTCCTGCAACGCGGATTTCGGATTGTTGAGGGCGCGCGGCGCGGGCGCGGCCAGTTCCTCGGCCCAGGCGCGTTCGAACACCCGCCGCGCGGCCTCGATGCCCCCGTCCAGCCAGACGGCCGCCAGGATCGCCTCGACCGCGTCGGCGACAACGCCCTCCTTGCGACGGCCGCCGGTCTTCGTCTCTCCGGGCGACAGTCGCATGGCGGGCCCAACACCGAGCCGCGCCCCCACCCGCCCGCAGGCGTGCTTGTCGACCAGCGCGTGCAGCCGTGACGACAGCTCGCCCTCATCAGCGTCGGGGAAGTCAGCGTGGAGCCGGTCCGCGACCAGCAGCCCCAGCACCCGATCGCCCAGGAACTCCAGACGCTCGTTATGGCGAGCGGGCTTACCCGCGGCCTTGTCGGCCCCCTCTCCCACGCTGGAATGGGTCAGTGCCCGCTCCAGCAGGGCGGGATCGGCGAACCGGTGGCCGAGGCGATCGACCAGAGCGGCCACCGCCTCGGCGCGGGCATTGGCCATCAGCCCAGAACGCGGAAGAAGCGACTGGGCCGGACGTTGGCGAACCAGCTGACCGGATTGAACAGCGAAGCGCCCGGAGTCCAGGAGAAGGCGATGATCTCGGCCTTACCGACAAGGTTCTCCTCGGGAACCAGACCGACACCGGCGCTCTCCTGCACGCGGCTGTCGATGGAGTTGTCGCGGTTGTCGCCCATCATGAAGTAGTGACCAGCCGGCACCTCATAGACCGGGGTATCATCCAGATCTCCGCCGGGCCCGAAGTCCTGGATCAGGAACGACTTCCCGTTCGGCAGGGTCTCGCGCAACTGGGTCATGGCGCGGGGACCGAAAACGTCCTCGACCTCGCCCTGACTGACCACAACGTCGTTCACCGGCTGGCCATTGATGTGCAGCACGTTGCCGATCATCTGGATGCGGTCCCCTGGCAGGCCTATCACGCGCTTGATGTAGTCGGTCCGGTCGTCGCGCGGCAGCTTGAACACAACGATGTCGCCCCGTTCCGGCGCGCGGCCGAACACGCGGCCCTCGCCCAGCGGCAGGTTGATCGGCAGGCCCGAGGAATACTTCGAATAGCCGTAGGTCCACTTGGACACGACGATGTAGTCGCCCTCGTATAGGTTGGGCTCCATCGAGGCCGACGGAATCGTGAAGGGCTGGAACAGCAAAACACGCAGAACAAAGGCGATGACCAGAGCGACCAGGATCGTTTTGATGATCTCGAGGGTTTCGGAGCCAGCCGAGCGGCCACCGTCATCATCGTCATCCTTCGCCTTGACGCGCGCTGGACCGGGAACCTTTTCCTTCACATCCTCGAAGGGGGCGTCGCCTTGATCGCTCCAGATCGGGCGCGTCGCCGCGACCGTCCCCGCAGCTGCAACAGCAGCGACAACAGGCTCGGAAGCAACGGGTTCGAGCGGTGCGGAGGCTGTAGCTTCCGTGTCAGTCCCCTCGGTGGATACGACCTCGACAGGCTGCGCATCCGTGGTGTCGGCTGCCGGCAAGGCCGTGTCTTCGGCCGGGGCGTCTGGCTCTACCGGCAAGCCGCTCTCGGCAGCCGCGAACGCCGCTTCAGACGCGTCGACTTCGCCGGCCCCTGTATCGACCGCAGGCTCGGCAGAAACCGTGGCGTCCGGCGTATCGACCGGTGCCGGCACGGCCTCGCCTTTCAGCTCGCGCTTGTGCTCTTCGTCCATGAGAGTCGCCTGTCCCCGCCCGCCAACGCGGCATGATTGTCGCCGAGACGGGTATAGCGCGATTACGCCATCGGCAAGGCTTCGATCACCACGAAGGCGAGTGCATAGGGATGCTCATCCGACAGCGTCAGGTGAATTCGCGCCTCATGCCCTGGCGGCGTCAGCCGGGCCAGATGCGCCGCCGCCGGACCCGTCAGCGCCAGCGTCGGCTGACCGCTCGGCAGGTTCACCACGCCCATGTCCTTCCAGTAGACGTCGCGGCGCATGCCGGTGCCCAGCGCCTTGGCGCAGGCCTCCTTGGCGGCGAATCGCTTGGCATAACTCCAGGCCGGGTCGGGCTTGCGGTCGGACCGCCGCTGTTCCAGCTCGGTGAAGCAGCGGCGCTTGAAGCGGTCGCCGAACCGGTCCAGCGACGCCTGGATGCGCCGGATGTCCGACAGGTCGGCGCCGACGCCGATGATCATGGATTCCGCCGCGCCACAGCCTCGTCCATCGCCTCGCGCATGCGCCAGATCGCGGCTCCAAGACCGACGAAGATGGCCTCGCCGATCAGGAAATGGCCAATGTTGAGCTCGACGATCTCCGGGATTGCGAGGACCTCGCCTGCGCTGTCGTAGTCCAGACCGTGACCGGCGTGGACCTCGAGGTCCAATCCCATGGCGTGACGCGCGGCGGTCGCCAATCGTTCCCGCTCCGGCCCACGCTCGGCGATCGGCAGATGGCAGTATCGCCCGGTGTGCAGCTCGACCACCTGCGCACCGACGCGAGCGGCCGCCTCGACCTGCTGGATCGAGGGTTCAATGAACAGGCTGACCCGGATGCCGGCGGCGGCAAGGGGGCGAACAAAGGCACCGATGCGCTCTTCGTGTCCCGCTACGGCCAGTCCGCCCTCGGTGGTGACCTCCTCGCGGCGCTCGGGAACGAGGCACGCGGCATGAGGCCGGTGCCGGAGTGCGATGGCCTGCATCTCTTCTGTCACGGCCATTTCTAGGTTCAGTGGCCGATCGAACTTCCCGCAGACCGTAGTCAGGCGCTCGATATCGCCGTCGGTGATATGGCGCCGGTCCTCCCTCAGGTGAGCCGTGATTCCATCAGCCCCGGCTCCGATCGCGCTCTCCGCGGCCCAGACGGGATCGGGGTGCACGCCGCCTCGGGCGTTCCGCACCGTCGCGACGTGGTCGATGTTGACCCCGAGCCGGACCCGATCCCTCACTTCGCCAGCCTCCGACTGCCGGGATCCTCGACCGGCAGGGCCGCCAGTTCCGGCGGCAGGGCGTCGGCCGGATAGGCCGGCACGTCCAGCGTCGCCAGGGCCACTAGGGGGACGCCCACGTCGGCCCGGCCGCCCGAGCGATCGACGATGCAGGCCGCAGCGACGACCTCGCCGCCCGCCGCCTGGATGGCCGCTATGCATTCGCGGCTGGACAGGCCCGTCGTCACGATATCCTCGACCATCACGATCCGCTGGCCCGGCTCCACATGAAAGCCGCGTCGCAGCTTGAAGGCCCCGCCCTCGCGTTCGACATACATCGACGGCACGCCGAGATGCCGCGCGGTTTCGTAGCCGGGGATAATGCCGCCCACGGCTGGCGAGATGGCGACATCGACCGGCCCGACCGCCGCCGTGATCTTCGCCGCCAGCGCCTTGCACAGCCGCTCGCAGCGACTTGCGTCCATGAAGACCAGGTTCTTCTGCAGGAAGACCGGGCTGTGCAGCCCCGAGGACAGGACGAAGTGCCCCTCCCTGAGCGCGCCTGCGGAGCGGAATTCGTCGAGAACGTCGTCAGAGGTCATGCGCCGCTCATAAGCCCGCGAGCGCCGCAGGTGAAGGCCGGGAGCGCCGGTGCGTCAGTATTCCCGGCTTTCAGCCTGGCGCTCTTCCAGATGGCCGTCCTTCAGCGCGAAGACACGGTCCATATGCCCGGCCAGCTCCATGTTGTGGGTGGCGATCAGGGCGGCGACGCCCGTCGTCTTGGTCAGGTCCCGCAGGGACTCGAACACCGACTGGCTGGTGGTCGGGTCCAGGTTGCCGGTCGGCTCATCGGCCAGCAGCAGCCTCGGCTTGTTGGCCAGCGCCCGGGCGATCGCCACCCGCTGCTGCTCGCCGCCCGACAGCTGAGCGGGCTGATGCGTCAGGCGTTCGCCCAGACCGAGCGCCGTCAGCGTCTCCTCGGCCTGACGCCGCGCCTCGGCTTCCGAAAAGCCCGCGATGCGCATCGGCAGGGCGACGTTGTCGCGCGCATCGAACTCCGGCAGCAGATGGTGGAACTGGTAGACGAAGCCCACGCGGCTCAGCCGAATTCGGGTGCGGGCTCGCTCGTCCAGCGCGCCGACATCCTCGCCGTCGATCCGCACCTCCCCCGACGTCGGCCGCTCCAGCAGGCCCGCCGCGTGCAACAACGATGATTTGCCCGAGCCCGACGGCCCGATCAGTCCGACCAGTTCGCCGGGAAAGATGTCAAGGTCGACGCCTTTCAGGACTGTCAGTCCGCCCTGGGCCGTGTCGTAGGTGCGGGTCACGCCCCGCAGCGAAAGGACCGGATTATTCAAAGCGCAGAGCCTCCACCGGATCGATCCGGCTCGCGTTCCACGACGGCGGCAGGCTGGCGACGCAGCTCATCAGGAGCGACCAGATGGCGACCCAGAAGACATCGACCGGATCGACCAGGGCCGGAATGGCGTCGAGCATATAGACGTCCGCATTGAACAGCTGAACGCCCGTGATCGCCTCGAGAAAATGCTGGATCGCACCGATGTTCAGACAGAACAAAAGCCCCAGCGTCAGCCCCGCCAGCGTCCCGGCCACGCCGATGGTCGCCCCGGCCATGAAGAAGACCCGCAGGATCGACGACGGACTGGCCCCGATGGTCCGCAGGATGGCGATGTCGCGGCCCTTGTTCTTCACCAGCATGACGATGCCGGAGATGATGTTCATGGCCGCGATGGCAACGACGAGCCCGAGTATGATCGACATGGCCACCCGCTCGACCTTCAGCGCGCCCCAGAAGGCCGCGAGGCGATCGCGCCAGTCCTGAACGAAGGCACCCGGCCCGGCGGCGGTCGAGACCGGCTCCAGATAGTCGGCCACCCGGTCCGGATCGGCGATCTTCAGTTCGATCACGTCCCAGACGCCTTCCTTGCCGAAGAACAGCTGCGCCTGCTCCAGAGGCATGAAGATGAACGCCCGGTCGTAGTCCGCCGTGCCGGAAGAATAGGTGCCGCCGACGACGTAGGTCTTCTCCAGCCCGCCCAGATTGCCAAAGGCGCTGTCGGCCCCGGTCGGCGAATAGATCTGGATCGGATCGCCGACCCGCAGACCCAGCTGATCGGCCAGCGCCTGTCCGATCAGCACGCGATCGCCACCATAGGCCCCTTGACCAAAGCTGGCGCGCGCGCGCTCCGACAGGCTGGAAGACACATATTGCATGGACGCCAAGTCCTGCGGACGAAGACCGCGAACGATCGCCCCCGTCGTCTGGCCTGCCGCCCGGATCAGGGCCTGGTTCTCGGTCAGCGGACTGACGCTCTCGACCCCCGGAACGGCTGCAATGCGCTCAAGCACCGCGTCCCGGTCAGGGGCCTGCAGCACCTGGCCCTGGACATACATGTGACCGTTGAAACTCAGCATGCGCCCGAGCAGCTCGGACCGGAAACCGGCCATGATGCTCATCACGCTGATCAGAACGGCAACGGCCAGGGTGATCCCGACGAAGCTGATGATGGCAATGGTCGCCACTCCGCCTTCCCTGCGCTTGGCGCGCAGATAGCGAAGCGCCAATCCGATCTCCCAGCTGGAGAAGGGACCGGCCGGTCTCGACGGCACACCGACGGGACTGGCCGTCAACCGATGCGCTCCATCGCCTGATGAAGCGGCAGGGTGATCTTTTCGCCCGTGGCACGCCGCTTGAGCTCGACCACACCTTCAGCCACACCCTTGGGCCCGATCGTCAGTTGCCACGGCACTCCGATCAGGTCGGCGGTGGCGAACTTGCCGCCCGGCCGCTCGTCGGTGTCGTCATAGAGGACCGATTTGCCTGAACCCTCGAGCGCCTCAACCGCCGCCTCACAGGCCTGACAGACATCGGGATCATTGGCCCGGAGGTTGATGACGACCACGTCAAAGGGGGCCACGGCATCGGGCCAGATGATCCCGGCCTCGTCATGGCTGGCCTCGATGATGGCCCCCAGGAGACGCGAGACTCCCACTCCATAACTACCCATGTGGACATCGGTGTCCTGACCGTCCGGCCCGGCCACCCGGGCCTTCATGGGCGCGGAGTACTTCGTACCGAAGTAGAAGATGTGGCCGACCTCGATGCCGCGCGCCGTCAACCGGTCGGCCTGGGCCGTCTGGCTTTCGAAGACCGCCGCGTCGTGCATCTCCTCGGTCGCCGCATAGAGCGACGTCCGCCCATCGACGATGGACTGCAGATCGTTCCAGTCCACATCCGTGCCGGGGGCCGGCATTTCGACCAGCTTGCGGTCGCAGAACACCTGGCTCTCGCCGGTATCGGCCAGGACGATGAACTCGTGGCTCAGGTCGCCGCCGATCGGCCCCGTATCCGCCCGCATCGGCACGGCCTTCAGACCCATGCGGGCGAAGGTGTTCAGATAAGCCACGAACATCCGGTTATAGGCCCGCCGCGCCGACGCCTCGTCCAGATCGAAGGAATAGGCGTCTTTCATAAGGAACTCGCGCCCGCGCATGACGCCGAAGCGGGGCCGGCGCTCGTCCCGGAACTTCCACTGGATGTGAAACAGGTTCAGCGGCAGCTGCTTGTAGCTCTTCACATAGGCCCGGAAGATGTCGGTGATCATCTCCTCGTTGGTGGGGCCGTAGAGCAGCTCGCGCTCGTGCCGGTCGGTGATGCGCAGCATCTCCGGACCATAGGCGTCATACCGCCCCGATTCCCGCCACAGGTCGGCCAGTTGCAGCGTCGGCATCAGCAGCTCGACCGCCCCAGCCCGCTCCTGCTCCTCGCGCACGATCTGCTCGATGCGCTTCAGCACCCGCAGGCCCAACGGCAGCCAGGCGTAGATCCCCGCCGCCTCCTGCCGGATCAGACCGGCGCGCAGCATCAGCTGGTGGGACACGATCTGGGCGTCGGACGGTGCCTCTTTCAGGGTCGGCAGGAAGTAGCGCGACAGGCGCATGGGTCGGTCCTTGGTTGGGGGCCTTTCGTCTAGCCCGTGGCCTTCAACCTTGGCAACGCGAAGGCGACACGATTGACCGGGAAATGATAATGCGCTTTGCTCGACAAAGTGCTTTCCAGGAGACGTTCCATGCACTCTGTCGTTCTTGCTCTCGCCGCCGCCCTCATGGTGCCCACCTCCGCCTCGGCCCAGTCCGGCTCGGTCGAGGTCCGCTTCACCGGTGCCCAGCCCAGGGGGCCTGTCCTCGTCCAGCTCAGCACCGAGAGCGAATTTATGCGGCCCTCACGCTTCCAGGCCAGCATCACACCCAATGCCGACGGCACGGCAGTGGCCCGCTTCTCCGGCGTCCCGGCCGGCCGCTACGCCGTCTCGGCCTATCAGGACGTCAATCGCGACGGACGTCTGACCTTCGGCGGCATGATGGGCGCTCCAGTCGAGCCCTGGGGCTACAGCCGGGGCGCGCGTGGCGTCATGGGTCCACCGCGGTTCGAGGATGCGGCCATGCGCGTCGGCCCCAGCGGCGGCGTCATCCGCGTCGCCCTCGGCCTGTGACACGGGAGCCAACGCCATGAATCTCGACCTTGTCCCGCTGGGCTGGTTTCACAGCATCGCCTGCTTGATCGCGCTCGCCGCCGGTGCCTACGGCTTCACCACCCGAAAAGGATCCCCGCGTCACATCCTGACTGGTCGGGTCTACATGGTGTCCATGATCGCGCTGAACCTGTCGGCGCTGGGGGTGTACAGGCTTGGCGTCTTCTTCTTCCCGCATGTCCTTGCGATCGTGACGCTGGTGGTCATCGCCATCGGCTGGGCGGCGGCCCGCACCCATTGGCCCCGCCCCCTGTGGAAACACATCCACCTGTCGGCCATGATTGCCAGCTACTACCTGCTCATCGGCGGCGGGGTAAACGAGGTCTTCCTGCGTATCGACGCCATGCGCGATATCCTGAATGAGCAAGGACCTCAGCTGCTGGGCCAGACCCACGGGGCGGTGATGTTGATCTTCTTGATCTTGCTGCTGGGGTGGAACGCGGTCGAAATCGCGCGAAGCCTGTCGCGTCGCCGATCCCGCCTGAAGCCGGCCTAGGGGACTGGCGGCGCGAGGTCCGGCAGGGGCATCCAGCCGATGAAGACCAGGAACATCACGAAGGCCCAGACGATCAGGGCCACCCAGGTGGTGGTAATGAACTTCTTTTTCAGGTTCGGCGTCTCGGGCGCGCCCCACTGACGGCCGTCGGTCGGCGGCTCGTGGGTTTCCGATGAGGTGCCGAGCGGCAGGACGGCGAACAACACCACCCACCACACGACGATGTAGACGGCGAACATGGTCACGGGACCGATAGGCATGTCAGTGCGCCTCCTTCGGCGTTTCCATCAGCTCGACCAGCACCCCACCCATGTCCTTCGGATGCAGGAACAGGATCGGTGTGCCATGAGCTCCGATGCGGGGCTCGCCCGCGCCCAGGATCGTCGCGCCCTTGGCCTTCAGGGTGTCGCGCGCGGCCAGGATGTCGTCGACCTCGAAGCAGACGTGATGCTGGCCGCCCCTGGGGTTCCTCGCCAGGAAACCGTGGATCGGGCTCTCCTCCCCCAACGGCTCGATCAGCTCGATCTGGCTGTTCGACAGGTCGATGAAGCAAACCCGGACGCCCTGCGCCGGCAGGTCAAAGGGCTCATGTGCCCGCGTCGCGCCCAGCAGCTCGGCATACACCCGCACGCTTTCGGCGATGGAGGGCGTGGCTACACCCACATGGTTCAAACGACCGATCATGAGGTGGCTGATAGCGCCGCCGCGGTCACGGCGAAAGCGATCCGTTGAACAAGCGACACGTTGACGCCTCGCGTAACGTCGTTAGCTTCGAGGCGGAAACGGGAGGGCACGATCATGTGCGATGTCGGCAGGCGAGCGGTTCTGGGCGGAATGGCCGCGATGGGGCTGATGGGAGGTGCCAGGGCGCAGGACCTGTTGCCACCGACGCCCATGATCACCCTGGGGCCCTTCTATCCCGTCATCCGGCCGGCCGACACGGACGCCGACCTGACCCGCATCGCGGGACATGCCAGCCGCGCCCAGGGCGAGGTCATCCAGCTGATCGGGCGGATGGTGGATCGGCGCGGTCGACCGATCACGGGCGGCAGGATCGATCTTTGGCAGTGCAACGCGGCTGGACGCTATGCCCACCCTGCCGATCCGAACACTGCTGCGCCGCTCGACCCGGACTTTCAGGGCTTCGCCCAACTCGGCACAGATGCTGACGGGGAGTTCCGCATCACTACGATCAAGCCTGCGGCCTATCCCGTTGGCGCGGGAGACTGGATGCGCGCGCCGCACATCCATATGGACGCACAAGGCAACAGCTATCGGAGCTCGTTGCAGATGATGTTCGATGACCCCTTGTTGGCCCAGGATAGGGTCCTGTCGGATTTCGACGCGCGGGATCTCGCCGCCGTCGTGGCCAATCCGATCCCGGCCGGAGCCGATGGCGTGGCCCGTTTCAGCTGGACCATAGTCATGCTGGAGAGTTGAGCCCGGGTTCAGTCTTCATCACCCGGGCACCTCGCGCCGATGCCCGGCGCCCGCAAGGCCAGCAGGATCGAGCGTCGCGTGTCCCGCCCCATCAGTCCCGCCTCCTCAAGGATACAACCGACCACAGTGTTAGAATTGGGTGCCAGCAGGCCGTAGGGCTGGTTCAAGGTGTCCAGCCGATCTCGCGCCTCGGTCAGCCGAGCCAGGGCACCGGCGACGACCGCCGGATCGTCGCTCACGATGGTCATCTCATGCAGCGCCTGGCCGGAACTCGGATAATCATAGGCGGCCTCGGTATAGCGCGCGATGCGCGCCGTTAGCCGGTTGGGATTATCGGTTTCCCCCGGGAACTTGCCCTCCTGACTGGCGGAAAACACCCAGGCCGGGCCGCTCTCGGGAACCACCAGGATGTAGGCGTGACGTGGGAAAAGGACATAGTGCGCCAGCCATTTGGTCACCCACACCAGCGGAGGATCGTCAGGCCCCAGGGCATGAGCGCCGACATAGACCCCAGGCGGCAGGACCGCGCCGTCAACCCGACCGTTCACGACCTCCATCCGGTCGACCATAACCTGGTCCAGCAGGAAGGTTCCGCCACGCGCCGCTGCCTGGAAGTGCGCCCTGATCTGAGCTGGACTTGGATCGCTGCCCAGGTTCTGTCCGTGGATCAACTCAAAGCCTCGGTCGGACGTTGGTTGGCCGTCAGGCGTCGAAAACCAGAGCACACCGAGTTCGTGAGCCGTGCGCTTTATCGGGTCCTCGCCCCGAAACGTGGAAAGGCTAAGCGTCAGATTGGCAAGGGCGAACAGCAGGATGAAGCCGGCCATCCCTTCGCCCGCGACCACCGCCCACTTGCGCCATCCGGTCAAAGGGTGACGCGCCCGCCGAATACGATCGAGCATCCGCCGCGCCCGTCTGCGGAGCCCATCCCGAACCGAGCGCGCCCAGTCCGGCATCACGTCAAAGCCTCAAGATCACCGTCTCGACGATGGGGCGGCGGTCCCAGATGCGCTGGCTGGTCTTCTTCAGCGCGCGTGCGACGGCCTGTTCGATGACGGCCTCGTCCTCAAGCGCCTCGCCCTTGAGGGCCAGCACCGCCTGCTCGGCGCGCTCGGCCAGTTCGTCCAGCGCCTCGCCCAGCGGCGTGACCTCGTCGCCCGGCAGGCCGATGCCACGCACGTCGATGTCCGAGACGATCTTGCCCCGCCGGTCCATGGCGAAGCTGACGACCAGCACGCCGTTGGTCGACGCATGACGACGCTCGCGCAGGGCCTCGCCCTGCTCGGTCACCACCATGCCGCCGTCGACATAGAGCCGTCCGTTCGGTACCTCGTCGACGATCCCCGCGGGACCCGGGGCCAGGCGCACCATATCGCCGTTCCTCGGAGTCACCGTCTCTGCCACGCCCAGCTCGCGCGCGAAGGCAGCGTGCTCCATCAGGTGGCGGCGCATGCCGTGGGTCGGCACGGCGATGCGCGGTCGGGCCCAGGCGTACATCTGGCGCATCTCATCGCGGCACGGGTGGCCCGAGACGTGGATCGAGGGGTGATCCTTCTCGGTAAAGAGCCGCACGCCCCGGTCGGCCAAGCGATCCTGCAGATCGGCGATGGCCAGCTCATTGCCCGGGATGACCCGCGACGAGAAGATGCAGTGATCTCCCAGACCCAGCTTGATGAAGGGGTGTGTGCCGTTGGCGATCCGCGACAGGGCCGCGCGATCCTCGCCCTGGCTGCCAGTGCAGAGATAAAGGATTTCGTCGGCAGGCCAGACGCGGGCTTCCTCCTCGGACAGGATACGATCGACCTCGGGAAACAGACCAACATGCTTGGCTGCAGCCGTGATGCGATGCATCGACCGACCTGCCAGCGCCACCCGTCGGCCTGCCTTCTCGGCCGCCTTCATTACGCTGACCATGCGGGCGACGTTGGACGCGAAGCAGCCGACCGCGATCCGGCCCGTCTTGAGGGCTCCAATCAGATCGACCAGACCCTCCTGCGCCTTGGTCTCCGACCCCGCCTCGCCCTCGACGAAGACATTTGTGGAGTCGCACACCATGGCGAGCAGACCCTGGTCGCCAAGGCGGGTAATGGCCTCGACATCCGTCGGCTCGCCGATGACCGGCCGCGGGTCCAGCTTCCAGTCACCGGTGTGGAACACGGTGCCCAGCGGCGTGCGGATCGCCAAGCCTGTTGGCTCGGCGATGGAGTGCGTCATGCGGATGACCTCGACCTGGAACGGCCCGAGGTCGATGGAGCCGCCGACCGGGACCTCGTGAATCTTCACGTCATGCAGTCCGCGATCTCGCAGCTTTTCGCGGATCAGAAAGGCGGTGAACGGGGTGGCGTAAAGCGGGGCCTTCAGGCGGTCCCACAGCCACGGCAAGGCACCGATGTGGTCCTCGTGCGCGTGAGTCAGGACGATGCCGCGGATGTCCTCGCCGGCCAGGAAGCTGGGATCCGGCACAATGATGTCCACGCCGGGCGTGGTGGAATCGCCGAACGTCACTCCGACGTCGACCAGCATCCACTGCCGGTCGCTCTCCGGCCCATAGCCGTAGCAGTTCAGGTTCATCCCGACCTCGCCCGAGCCGCCTAGCGGCAGGAAGACGAGTTCGTCGTTCTGTTGAGTTTTCATGCGTCCTTGAGATGGGTGTTCCGCCGCCAGATTTCGAGCAGGCCGCGGATGGTCAGGTCCGGATCGAACCGGTCGATGCTGTCGGTGGCCCCTTCGAACAGGCTGGCCACGCCGCCGGTGCCCACGACCGTCATCGGTCGTCCCCACTCGGCCTTGATTCGCGCCACCATGCCCTCGATCAGCCCGATGTAACCCCAGAAGACACCCGACTGCATATTGGACACAGTGTCCTTGCCGATCACACGCTCGGGCCGCTGGATGGCGATGCGGGGCAGCATGGCCGCCGCCTCATGCAGGGCCTGAAGGCTCAGGTTGATCCCCGGCGCAATGGCCCCGCCCTCGAACGCCCCGTCCGCCGCCACGATGTCGAAGGTGGTGGCGGTGCCACTGTCGATCACGATCAGGTCGCCGGGATAGGCCAGATGCGCGCCGATGGCGTTGACCAGCCGGTCCGCGCCCGCCTCGCTCGGCTTGGCGATCCGCACAGGGATGCCGAGCTCGACGTTGTCGCCAATCACCAACGGCTCGACCGCCAGGTACCGCCGCGCCAGGTTCCTCAGATTGAAGATCGACTGCGGCACGACGCTGGAGATGATGCAGCCCGTCAGGCTGGTCAGCGCGATCGACCGCATGGCCAAGAGCTGCGTCAGCCAGACCGCGTATTCGTCCGCCGTGCGGCTCGCCTCGGTCGCCGTGCGCCACTGGGCGATCCAGCTCTCGCCGTCGTGGACCGCGAACAGCGTGTTGGTGTTGCCCTGTTCGATCGCCAGCAGCATCAGGCCGCCTCTCCAAAGAAGACGTCGCCGGCCGAGATCAGCCGCAGCGAGCCATCCGCCGTCCTGAGCTTCAACGACCCATCGGCCGCCACGCCCTCGGCCACGCCGCTGACCGTCTCATGGCCCAGCCGAGCCACGCACGGGCCAACCAGCCCCCGGGTCCGCGCGGTCCAGGCGTCCAGCACCGGCTGGAAGCCCAGCGTCTCCCACCGCGCCCGCCAGGCCTCGAAGGCTCCCGCCAACACGCCCGCCGCCGTCTCGACGCTCGGCGGATATGCCACGTCCGGTCGCAGATGATGCGCCAGGCTGGTCGCCGGCCGCTCGGTTCCTTCCGGCGCATGGGCCAGGTTCACCCCGATCCCGACCGCCAGCCAGAGGCCGCCCGCGGGATGCGCCCCGGACTCGACGAGAATACCCGCCGCCTTCTCGCCCGCCAGCAGCACATCGTTGGGCCACTTGATGCTGACCGCACCCGGCGCGGCGAAGGCCTCCAGCAGCTCGGCGACCGCCAAAGCGGCCACGAACGTCACCTGCGCCGCCTCGGCGGGCGATTTGTGGGTGACGTGAGCGAGCGTGGCGAAAAGATTTCCCGTTTCGCTTTCCCAGCTTCGTCCCCGGCGCCCGCGCCCCGCGGTCTGGCGACGCGCGACGATCCAGGCGGACGCAACCTCTCCGGCCTCGGCCCAGCGGCGCGCCTCGGCGTTGGTGGAATCGAGCTCGTCGAAGACCTGGACGGGCGGGATCACCGCCCTACCCCGCCCCGAAGCCCGAGGCGGCGATCCGGGTCGCGGGCTCCAGCCAGGTCAGGCCGACGATGACCAGCGGGAAGGCGAAGGCCGCGCAGGCCCAGCCGATCCACTGGCTCTCGACGGGAGCCTTGTCGGTCCGGACCAGCCCTTCCGGTGCCGCGTCGAACCACATCAGCTTGATGATCCGCAGATAATAGAAGGCCGCCACGACCGAGGCCACCAGACCCGCCGCCGCCACCATCCAGTAGCCGGCCGAGGCCGCCGCGCCGAAGACGTAGTACTTGCCCCAGAAGCCCGACAGCGGCGGCATGCCCAGCACCGACAGCGACAGCACGGTGATGGCGATCGCCGTCACCGGCCGGTCGTTCTTCAGCCCCGCCAGATCGGCGATGGTGCGGATCGGACGCCCGTTCCGGCTGAGCGACAGCAGGATGGCGAAGAAGCCCATGGTGTCGACCATGTAGAGCGTCATGAAGACGATCATGGCCTGCAGCCCGGCCTCGGTGCCCGCCGCGATGCCCAGGATGGCGTAGCCGATGTTGGCGATCGACGAATAGGCCAGCAGCCGCTGGATGTCCTTCTGCGCCAGTCCGCCCCAGGCCCCGACCACGAAGCTGGCCAGCGAGATCAGGATCAGCACCTGGGCCCACTGGGCGTGCGCCTCCATGAAGCCTTCCGACAGGGCGCGTGCGAACAGCACCATCGCCGCCATCTTCGGCGCCGTGGTGAAGAAGGCCACGACCGGCGTCGGCGCGCCTTCGTAGACGTCGGGCGTCCACATGTGGAACGGCGCGGCCGAGACCTTGAACGCCAGGCCGCAGATCAGGAAGACCAGACCGAACACAAGCCCCACGCCCGGATTGGCCGTCGCATAGGCCGCGATCTCGTCGAACCGCATCGAGCCGGTGAAGCCGTAGATCAGGCTGGCCCCATAGAGCAGCAGGCCCGACGACAGGGCGCCCAGCACGAAGTACTTCAGGCCGGCCTCGGACGCTTTCAGGTTGTCGCGGTGATAGGCGGCCAGCACATAAAGGGCGAGCGAGTGCAGCTCGACGCCGACATACAGGCTGATCAAGTCCCCGGACGACACCATCATGCCCATGCCGACGGCGGCCAGCACGATCAGGACAGGGTACTCGAACCGCGCGATCCGCTCGCGCTGCATCCACCCGCCGCCCAGCACGACGGCCACGGCCGAGGCGAGATAGATCGCCACCTTGCCGTAGATGGCCAGGGGATCGGCGACATAGGCGCCGTTGAAGGCGACGCCCAGCGGTCCGGTCGCGGCGACCGCCGAGGCGGCCACCAGCAGGGCCACGGACAGGATCGACACCAGCCGCGCCGACTTCTCGCCGACGAAGGCGCCGACCATCAACAGCACGAGGCCGCCGAGCGCCAGCACGCCTTCCGAGGCCGCGATGTTCAGGTCCTTGAGCAGGTCAGGGGTCATCAGTCTCTCACCCGCCGGTCGCGAGGCGCCAGCCGCCGACGACGGCGTCGACGGAGGCGGCGGTATAGTCGAGCACCAGCCCGGGCTGCACGCCCAGCCAGATCGTGCCGACGATCAGGGGAACGAAGATGGCGAGCTCGCGCAGGTCGATGTCCTTGATGGTCGCCAGCGCCGGGTTGGTGATCTCGCCGAACATGACGTTGCGATACAGCGTCAGGGCATAGACCGCCGACAGGATCACGCCCGTGGCCGCCACGAACGCCGCCCAGGTCGAGGCCTCATAGACCCCCGTCATGGTCAGGATTTCGCCGATGAAGCCCGAGGTGCCCGGCAGGCCGACATTGGCCATGGTGAACATCAGGAAGATGGCCGCGTACCACGGCATGCGGCTGGTCAGGCCGCCGTAGAAGGCGATCTCGCGCGTGTGCATCCGGTCATAGACAACGCCGACGCAGAGGAAGAGCGCGCCCGAGATCAGGCCGTGGCTCAGCATCTGGAAGATGGCGCCCTGCATGCCCTGCTCGTTGCCGGCGAAGATGCCCATGGTCACGAAGCCCATGTGCGCCACCGACGAATAGGCGATCAGCTTCTTGATGTCGGTCTGCCGGAAGGCGACCAGCGAGGTGTAGGCGATGGCGATCACCGACAGGGTGAAGACCAGCGGCTGGTACAGCAGCGAGGCGTCCGGGAACATCGGCACGTTGAACAGGATGAAGCCGTAGCCACCGAGTTTCAGCAGGATGCCCGCCAGGATCACCGAGCC
>JAIERG010000155.1 GCA_019747095.1 Caulobacteraceae bacterium
CAGACCCAGATCCGCCGGGTCGTGTTCGAGCTCGATCACCTCAACGTCCGGCAGCACCAGCGGCGCGTCCATGTCCTTGGCCGCATCCTCGGTCGCCGCACCGACGAAGCCCGCATAGCGGATCCCGCCCAGCCACAGGTTCGCCGTCAGGGCCACGTGCTCGGCGCTCTCGGAGAAGCCCAGCAGGACCGATGCGCGGCTGGTGCCGGTGTTCAGGGCATTGACCCACCCGGCGATGCCGCCCGGGTCGCCCTCGCGGTTCAGACAGAAGCGATACAGCTGCTCCACGAAGGCCTGGTTGGACAGGGCTCCGAAGGTGGCCTGGAACTCCGCAGAGCCCGCGAACGCCGCCGCGATGTCCGTCACCGACGTCCCGCTCTTCAGCGCATTGACCCACCCCGTCAGACCACCAACGTCCGGCAGACGCTTGAAGGTGGCGTCATACAGCCGCGCGATGATCAGCGCCTGCTGGTCCGGAACCCACAGCCCCGCGTTCAGCGTCGCCGCCGTGCGCGCCACGTTCTCGGCGCTCTCGGAGAAGCCCACCACCACCTGGCCACGAGACGCCCCGCCGTTCAGCAGCGCCACCCAGCTGGCGATACCCGGCGCATCCCCCGCACGGCCCAGAGCAAACTGATAGAGCTGTTCCACAAACTGCTGATTGTTCAGCGCCCCGAACCGCGCCTGGAACTCCGCCGAGGCCACGAAGGTGTTGGCAAGACCCTGAAGACCCAGGCTCGCCAGTGCCCCGGTATTGGCCTCCAGACCCCCCTGGTCCGGCACCCGGTTCAGCGTCGCCGAATACAGTCGCATCACCTGCGCCGACGCGCTCGACGCATCAAACGTCAGAACACCATCCACGAACCGCGCGTTCTCGATCGAGATCAGCGTGTCGGTACCGCCCTCTGGACCGCCGCTGACAGACCCGTCAGAAGTTGTATACTGTCTGCGAACGCCATCATACTGTGCAACATCGAAACCTCCTCCACCATCGATCTGGTCGTTGCTGCCGCCACCAAACAACAAGTCGTTCCCAGCACCCCCAAATAAGCTATCCGCTCCCCGGCCGCCCCTCAAAATGTTTGCCGCATCGGTTCCTCTCAACAGAGCTCCGAAATCTCCACCGTTAACATTCTCCACGTTTGACACCGTGACGCGGCCGAAGCCCGTTTCTTGGACGGTGTCACGAGCCAAGTCGATCTGCATCACCTGAATTGCCCGACCGAAGTCCAAAGTGTCGAGGCCGGCCCCACCATCGACGAAGAGTGCTTGCTGGCTGTCGTTACCGATGCCGTCGACGATGATCAGATCGTTGCCAGCTTCACCGAGCGTCCCGTTGTCACCAAACTCGATCAAGATGACGTCGTTGCCTGACCCAGCACTTACGCCATCGCTTCCGCTTCCTCCGACAATATAGTCATCGAAAGCACCCCCTCGCAGTTGATCGTTCCCCGCACCGCCGAACAATCTTGCCGGTCCATTTCCAGCTCTCAAGCCGTCATCACCCGCGCCACCATCAAGGAGCCCCATTCCGAAGATCGAGTCGTTCCCGTCCTCGCCATACAGCTCGTCAAAGAGAGCGAAGCCCCCGGATAGCTGGTCGTCCCCCGCGCCGCCACGAAGGATGTTTCGGCCAGTCGGCTCGTCGCCTTCACCTAGGAGCTGGCCCCCTGCGCGCAGCACATCACTGCCGTTGCCACCAACAAGAATGTCGTTCCCAGCTCCCCCTGTGAGTCGATCATTCCCATCTCCCCCGTCGAGGAAATCATCGTCGGGACCGCCATCTAGAATATCAAAACCGCTGCCCCCGATCAGTCGATCGTTGCCCCGGTTACCATACAGTTCGTCGTTTCCTCCATTTCCGGAGAGCACGTCTGCACCGCCAAGACCGTAATAGACCTCATCGGTTTCGTTTCCCTCGAAATGGTCAGCCCCATCCGTTCCACCAGACACCCGCAGGAACGAGCCGGGCAAGAAATCTCCCTCAACCAGAGGACTGACCGTGGTAATCGCGACAACATAGTCGCGAGAGCCGAGGTCACCGCTGCCATCAAGGTCAGCGATCAGATATGTCACCCCTTGGCTCACCCAAGTCCAAACCTGAGCGAACCCCGAACCGTAGTCGTTAGAAGAAAATCTCGTGCCCGTGGAAAGAGAAAACAGCTGATTATCAAGCGCCCCACGAAAAACCAGTGGAGGCGTATAGCGAACCATCTGACCAAAATCGATTCGATCACCTTCCGCGCCATTAAAATCGGTTACGTGGTCGTAGCTCCTACTATCAAAATTGCCGCGCGATGCAGATGCAGAGGCTATATCAAATATGTCGGCACCTGCACCACCTGTGACACGACTTCCGCGTTCGCCAAAAAAGAATACATCGTTACCGTCTCCTCCGTCTGCGATGTCCCCGTTGAGTCGAAAGCTATCCGCCCCGGCACCCCCGATCAATAAATCGCCACCGTGATCAGCATCATCATATTGGCTACTGAGGAAATCGTCTCCATCTCCACCATCGAGCCGATCTCGACCTTCACCGCCGACTAAAATATCGTTGCCAGCTTCTCCATAGAGTTCATTTACGCTGCCGCTGTCACGAAGAACGCTATTGAACTGAAAGCCGGCGTAAAGCCGATCCGCACCGTTTCCTCCAAATAGAGTATCACTACCCAACTCTCCGACGAGCGTGTCATCGCCTTCACCGCCGAATAGGCGGTCATTGCCCTGGCGACCATTGATCGTGTCATTTCCAGCCAGACCGTCGATCACATCGTCGGACTCGGTCCCAAACAAATTGTCTGCGTCGGCAGTTCCAACGATGGTTGTCATGCAATCGCTCCCGTGCACCTTTGCAACCTATCGTAGCGAGAACCAGCAGAAAATCAACGCGAACGGCGACAACTTAACGTCATCGCCAGGTCACAGGCGAACAGTGAGAGGGCGGAGACACCCCAAGACGGAACACACTATTGTGAATCGTATAGCTGGCCTGGCCGCTACTTTTGAGAAAGTCAATAATTATTTGCTCTTAATGAGGATCTGGCAGGAAATATTGAATATAGATATTAGGCTATGCAGGCATGCCTGACACTTGAGCTTCGCCAACGCGGCTCAGAGCCTTCATTCTCCGCCAGACAGCTGCTCCTAATCCTTCTAGCCTGAGAGCCGCAAACGTCGGCCAGCGGCCCGCTCTGCCATCCCTCGCCCCGCCCGTCCTCATCCCTCCGCACCCTGTCTCCGCTACCCACTGTCGCGGCCCCGTGTTTCCGCTGGCCTGAACCGTCCGACGAGACGACAACCGCGCCTGCCGGTCCGATGGAGTCGCCGATGTCTCGCCTGATCCTCTGTCTCGTGCTGATCCTCGGCACCCTGGGAACCCCCGCCATGGCCACGGAAGAACCCGCCTTCACCCTGGTGCTGCGGGACGGGGCGTTCGAGGTGCGCGACTATGAGCCGACCGTGGTGGCGGAGGTGACGGTGAGCGGGAGCCAGAACCGGGCCTCCAACCGGGGGTTCCAGATCCTGGCCAACTACATCTTCGGCGGAAACACGCGGCGCCAGTCGATCGCAATGACCGCGCCCGTCGCCCAGAACCGCGCCAGCGAGACCATCGCCATGACGGCCCCCGTCACCCAGACGGCGTCGGGCGACCGCTGGGCCGTGCGGTTCATCATGCCGTCGGAGTACACGATGGAGACCCTGCCTGTGCCCAACGACCCGCGGGTCACCCTGCGCGAGGAACCGGCGCACCGGATGGCGGTGGTACGGTTTTCGGGCATCGCCGACGCACGCCAGGTCGAACGCCGGGAGCAGGAGCTGGACCAGCAGCTGGCGGCGCGCGGCATGCGGCGCACCGGCCCGATCACGCTGGCTCAATACGACCCGCCGTGGACCCTGTGGTTCCTGCGGCGCAACGAGGTGATGGCCCCGGTCGCGGGCTGATCGCGCCCTGCCCTCGCCGGCTGGATTGGCACCGGCGCAACACCGCCTGTTGAAATGCCCGTTACCGTTCGGTCCGCTTGTCGGGCCGAAGCCGGATTGCGAGAACAGCGGTCTGCAACGGGGGGTGGCGATGAGCGGACGACGATCGCGTCTCAGTGACACGCTGCTGACTGTGCTGGCGGTCGTGGTTCTGGCCCAGTCGTCGGTTCTGGCCTGGCTGATCCTGGGCTCTCCGGATCGGGACCGGCTGGTCGACCAGCTGCGCCGTCGGCCCATCGAGACGATCGTCGAGGTCTGCACCCCCGCGACCGGCCCGGCTAGCGACGTCCGAACAGCTTTTCCAGATCCTGCAGCTTGAGCTCGACGTAGGTCGGACGACCGTGGTTGCACTGGCCGGAATGGGGGGTGGCCTCCATCTGCCTCAGCAGGGCGTTCATCTCGGGCGCTGACAGGACGCGACCGGCGCGGACGCTGCCGTGACAGGCCATGGTACCGCAGACCTCGCCCAGGCGTTCGGACAGGGCGAGCGCCGCGCCGTGCTCGGCCAGGTCATCGGCGATGTCGCGGATCAGGCCCTGGACGTCGGTGTCGCCCAGGAGCGCCGGCGTCTCGCGCACCAGAACCGCCCCGCCGCCGAAGGGCTCGACGATGAGGCCAAGCTGGGCCAGTTCGTCGGCGCGGGCGATGACGCGGTCGGCCTCGGCGGGGTCCAGCTCGACGACCTCGGGCGTCAGGAGGGCCTGGCGGGTGACGGACCCTTGCGCCATCTGGGCCTTCATCCGCTCGTAGACGAGGCGTTCGTGGGCGGCGTGCTGGTCGACCACGACGATGCCGTCGCGGGTCTGGGCGACGATGTAGGTGCCGTGGACCTGGGCGCGGGCGGCGCCGAGGGGGCGATCCTGCGGATCAGGTTCAAGGTTCGAGGGACTAGGGTCCAGGGAAGCCGGGTCTGGTTCAACGCGGGCGCTGCGTTCGCCGAGGCCAGGGATGATCTGGGCGGTGGCCGTAGCGGGTTGAGCCCAAGCCTGCCACCCGGACCAGCCGGGAGCCGCGCCGCCTGATCCCTGATCCCTGGAACCTGGAACCTGAAACCTGTCCACGCCGGTGTGCGGCCGGAACCCCGACAGGGCGTCGGCGGCGACGGTAGTGGAGGCGCGGTGGCCCGCCCCCGCGAGCGCGTGGCGCAGGGCCCCTACGATCAGGCCGCGCACCAGGGCGGGGTCGCGGAAGCGGACCTCGGCCTTGGCGGGATGCACGTTCACGTCGACGAACAGGGGATCGATGTCCAGGAACAGCGCCGCTGCCGGATGCCGGTCGCGCGCCAGGAAGTCGGCGTAGGCGCCCCTCAGCGCGCCCTGCAGCAGCCGGTCCTTCACCGGGCGGCCGTTGACGAACAGATACTGGTGCGCGCCGTTGCCCCGGGAATAGGTCGGCAGGCCCGCGTAGCCGGACAGGCGGATGCCCTCCCTCGACTGGTCGATCAGGAGCGCATTGGCCTCGAAGTCGCGCCCCAGCAGGGCGGCCAGCCGCTTCAGCCGACCCTCGTCGCCGGGGTGTTCGGCGGGCAGGCGCAGCACGGTGCGGCCATCGAGGTCCAGGGTGAAGGCGACGGCCTCGTGCGCCATGGCCTGGCGCTTGATCTCTTCCGAGATGGCCATGGCCTCGGCGCGCTCGGACTTCATGAACTTGAGCCGGGCCGGCGTGGCGTAGAACAGGTCGCGGACCTCGACGCGGGCGCCGTGCGGTCCGGGAAAGGCAGCCGGCGCGACCGGGCGCTGGTCGCCGCCCTCGACGGTGATCTGGTGGGCGTCGCCGCCCGCGCTTCGGCTTGTGATCGTCAGCCGGGCGACCGAGCCGATGGACGGCAGGGCCTCTCCGCGAAAGCCCAGGGTGTGGATGCGCAAGAGGTCGACGTCGCCGGCGTCGTCGGGCTCAAGCTTGGAGGTGGCATGGCGCTCGACCGCCAGCGCCAGCTGGTCCGGGGCCATCCCGTGGCCGTCGTCGGCGATCAGGATGCGCGACAGGCCCCCGCCGTCGGCCTGGATCTCGATGCGGCGGGTGCCCGCGTCCAGCGCGTTCTCGACCAGCTCCTTGATGGCGCTGGCCGGGCGCTCGACCACCTCGCCGGCAGCGATGCGGTTGACGGTCTCGGGCGGGAGGCGGCGGATGGGCATGGGATTCGAAATCATATCCCGAACGGCGAGACGGGTCTCGCGCGAACATCCCCGAGCCTGTCGGCCTTGACCCTTGGCCGAACTGCGGTTTCTGATCTGACATCTCGCGTGGAGGGGAAAATGCGCCGCACAGCCATGGTTCTGGGATGTCTCGCCCTGTCGGGTCCGGCCTTTGCAGACAGCCTGTCGCCCGGTCAGTCCGGGACAGGAGTTCTGAGCTCCAGCAACGCCAAAATGGAGGGGGCCTACTACGATTGCGTGCCGCTGATCGCCCAGACGGGCCAGACGGTGGTGGTGACCATGACCTCGACGGATTTCGACAGCGTTCTTTATGTCGGTCACGGGTCGGATTGCGCCTCGATGTCGGTCGACGAACGCAACGACGATGGACCGCAAATGGGTCACAACTCCCAGGTGACAGTCACGATCGAGGCCGGACGAACCTACTGGCTGCGCCCGACGTCATTGTGGTCCAGCACCACGGGCAGCTACACGCTGGCCGCCACGGTTCAGGGCGGCAGCGCCAATGCGCCAGCCGCTTTCCACAACAACTTCCGTCTGAACTGAACGGATGGCTGGTGTCCCGGCCTCTCTGACCGAACGGCAGAAGAAGGGTTTCGCCTCAGTACAGGCGATCCGGAGGCGGTAGAACGGATCGCGGCGGGCGTCGACGGCGTCGTCCCGACCCAGAGAAAGGGCTACACCGCCTGGAGCCGCAGCGTCCAGTTCGCCGCCATGCGCCCGCCGAAGGGCGGCCGGGCGCTGCTGGGCCTGAAGCTGGAGCTGGAGGCGTCGGGGCGGCTGGGGGCGGCGACGCGCAAGGAAAGCTGGTCCGAGCGGCTGACGGCGGTCGGGGAGCTGGGCGACGCGGCGGCGGTGGACGGGGAGATCGCGCGGATGTTTAGGGCGACGGCGGAGCGGGGGTAAACCCGAGACTTGAGACTCCTCGATGCTCCCTAGAGCAAAGAGGAGTCTCGAAAGTTCAAACCTTCCAGACCTACTCTACGCAAAGCGCGTAGATGTCAGGGTTCGGACAAACCCAAGAAAGCGTCCCGCTATCAAAATAGCATCCTGAATACAGCAGACAATACTCGTAGTCTGAGGCCTGTGTGCTGGCAGGCGCGAATGCCGCCGCGATTGCCAGCCCGAGGATTAACTTCTTGATCAAGATGTAGCCCCTTGACCCGTCGAATACTGGCAGCGACCAAGTGACATCCAAAATACAACAAAGGGTAGTAAAGAAAAAAGTGATCGCACACCACCTGATTTTGCATTGCCTTGCGGCCTGTCACCTCCACCCATAGCGCCACGTCCAGACGGACAGCCTGCTGAGCCAAGCTTGTCGAGCGAGGAGGTCGGCAACGGTCGTCAACCTGGTGCCGATGAACGGTTGTAGGCGAGACGTCGCTGAACGGAGCTAGTGACCTGAAATGTCGTGGGTTGTGACCGGACTGGCAATCCTGACCATCGTAGAAGCGACCCCGCCCCTATCAGGGGATGTAAGAGCGAATCTCCAGGAGCGATCAGGAACAACACTGATCCTGTCCGTTTCCGACCCAGACGAGACGCAACTTGAGGATATTGTTGTTCAAGGTCGACCCCTGCGCGAGGCCACAGCGGACTTCGTCGCGCGCGTTGCGGCTCCGCCTCGGAGCAGAGGCGCAGCGACATGGCATCGGCGCGTGTGCGTTGGAGTCGGCAACCTGCAGCGCGAGGCGGCAGAGTTCGTGGTTGATCGCATCTCCACCGTTGCGGAGAGCGTCGGGTTGGAGGCAGGTTGGCCAAGGTGTGAACCCCGGGCCTTCATTGTTTTCACCAGCGACGCGGACGCTGCGGCGCAAGACTTGATTGATGCCCGCGGACGACAATTTCGTATCGGCATCTCCGGAGCCGACTTAGGCCCCGCCGCTCTTCAGGCTTTTCTTGCATCCGATCGCCCGGTTCGATGGTGGCAGTCGAGTGTCCCAGTCGATGAGGACACGGGGCGCGTAACCGCGCGACTGCCAGGTCAACCGCCCTTCTCGGCGGCGAGGCTGACTAGTCCTCAGGATCTAGGAGAGCGCGGCACACGGACCGAAGCCTCCCGCATCCGCAGCCCGCTCCGTGACGACCTGTCCCAAGTGATAATTATAGTGGATATCGACCAGGTGGCGGGCGTCGATTTGGGGGCGCTAGCGGACTATCTGGCGGTGATCAGCCTGGCCCAGATCGATCCCGAGCTGGACCCCGGTTCCTATGACACCATCCTCAGCCTGTTCTCGCCGGGGGCCAATCCGCCGCCCGGATTGACCGACTGGGACCGCGCCTTCCTGCGCGGCCTCTACGCGGCCGAGCAGACCGACGAGGCCTCCAACGCCCGCATCGGCAATGTCGCCAACACCATGGCCGACGAAATCCGCGCCCAGCAGCAGGGCCGACGCGACGCCGAATAGAGATCAAGCCTGACGATACGGCGACAACTCCGCCGTCAGGCCCGCGATCTCCGCCTCCACGCCCCGCCGCTCCTGCTCCAGATACCGCTCCACCGGCACGCGCAGCGCCATGTCGGCAATGTGGTGGGCGGAGTGGACGGGGGTGGGGAGGTAGCCGCGGGCGATCTTGTGCTCGCCCTGGGCACCGGCTTCGACGCGGGACAGGCCGCGCGAAATGGCGAAGTCGATGGCCTGGTAGTAGCAGAGCTCGAAGTGGAGGAAGGGCACCTCTTCCAGCGCGCCCCACTGGCGGCCGTAAAGGGCGTCGCGGCCGATGAAGTTGAGCGCCCCGGCGATTGGCGTCTCGCCCCGGAAGGCCATCATCAGGGCGATGCGGTCGGCCATCGTCTCGCCGATCAGGCTGAAGAAGGCGCGGGTCAGGTAGGGGCGGCCCCACTTCCGCGACCCCGTGTCCATGTAGAAGGCGAAGAAGGCGTCCCAGTGCGCCTCTGCGATGTCCGATCCCGTCAGGACGCGGATGTCGAGCCCTTCTTGCGCGTCGCGGCGTTCGCGCCGGATGGTCTTGCGCCGGTTCGACGACAGGGCGGCGAGGAAGTCGTCGAAGCTCTGATAGCCCTCATTCCGCCAGATGAACTGCATGTCCTGGCGCAGCAGCAGGCCCTGGTCGCCCATCAGCCGCCACTCCGGCTCGGTCGGGAAGTTGACGTGCAGCGACGACAGGTCCAGCCGCTCGCACAGGGTCAGGGCCCCCTGGATCAGGGCCTCGCGCACTGACGCCGCGTCGACGTCCGGATGGGCGATCAGGCGGGGGCCGGTCGCCGGCGTGAACGGCACGGCAGACAATAGCTTGGGATAGTAGCGCCCGCCCGCCCGCTGATAGGCGTCGGCCCAGCTGTGGTCGAAGACGTACTCGCCCTGGCTGTGGCCCTTGAGCCAGAGGGGCATGACGCCGAGGACGCGGTCGTCGGGGTCCCGCAGCGTCAGGTGCCGCCCCGCCCACCCCTGACGCGGCACGGCGCTGCCCGAGGCCTCGCAGGCGTGGAGGAAGTCGAAGCTGACGAACGGGTCGCCCGTCGGCAGCGCGCAGGCGTCCCAGGCTTCTCGACCGATGGCGGACAGGCTGTCATGCACCTGCAGGGTGAAGTCGGCGGTCATGTCCAGTAGCGAGTCTCACCCCTCATCCGACCTCGCTGCGCTCGGCCACCTTCTCCCGCAAGGGGAGAAGGGAGGATTGCGTCAAAACACCTCGTCCACGTCGGGCTCCAGCCTAGGCGTCGTCTGAAGCGCGGGCGGCCGCGAAGGGTCGATGCGGACCGGCTCGGCGGCGCGCAGGCGGTCGTAGCTCTCCTGCGCCGACGCCGCGACGTCGGCGGCGTCCCTCAGGATCGTCGGCTTGAGGAAGATGAACAGGGTCCGGCGGGTCTGGGTTTCGTTCCTCGACCGGAAGGCGTTGCCGATCAGGGGGATGTTACCGAGGCCCGGAACCCGGCTGTTACCGGTCTGGCGATCGTCGGTGACCAGGCCGCCCAGAACGATGGTCTCGCCGTCATCGGCCAGGACGCTGGTCTGGATGCTGCGGCGGTTGGTGATCAGGTCGGCTGCGCCGGTCACGGCCGTGGTGACCAGCGAAGACACCTCCTGGCTGACCTCCAGACGCACCGTCTCGCCTTCATGCACGCGTGGCACGACCCGCAGGGTCAGGCCGACGTCCTCGCGGCTGATGGTCGTGAAGGGGTTGGTGGAGTTGCCATCGGTGGCGAAGCTGCCGGTCCGGAACGGCACGTTCTGGCCCACCACGATCTCGGCCGCCTCATTGTCCAGCACCGTCACGCTGGGCGAGGACAGGAGATTGGCCGCAGAGTTGGTGCCGAGCGCCTGAAGCAGCAGGCCGAACTCGCCGTCCTCGCCGGCCGCGACCGACAGGCCCGACGACAGGAGCCGCCCGGCCGGATAGCCCAGCGCCGTGAGCACCGTCGCGAGCGATGACCCTGCGTTCCCGAACGAGGTGCCACCGGTCGCCCCTGTCGCGGGCACGGCACCGCCGAAGCCGAGTTGGACACCGATCTGCTCGCCCAGTTCGCCCGTGATCTCGACAATGGCGACCTCGATCTTGACCTGGGCGCGACGCAGGTCGAGCTCGCCGATGAGATCCTCCAGCATCTGCACCGTCGCAGGCGGGCCGCGCATGACCACCGCGTTCAGTTCCGGAGAGGCCTGGACCGTCACCCCATCCAGAGTGAAGCTGGCCGGCCGCGCGCTTGTGGCTCCCGCGCCCGGCTGGGGCAGGCTACCGCCCCCCTCCCCGCCTGACGTGATCGCCGAGGCAGCCTGGGCGGCCATATCGCGGTTGGACGCCGACAGGCTGGCCAGACCGGTGTCGTTCCGAAGCGAGCGGGCCACGGCATTGGTCGCGGACGGCTCTCCGCCCAGAAGGCCACGCACGACTTCCGTGATCGACTCGGCATCAGAGTTCCGCAGGCGCACGACGCGCACGACCGGCGTCGCCCCTCCGGGCGTGTCCAGCGCCGCGACGATGGATCGGGCCTGGGCGATATCGGAGGCGTCGCCCCGGATCAGGATGACGTTGGAGCGTTCGTCCGCCGTGACGCGCGGCCCACCCGCGTCAGAGCCCAGCAGCTGGCTGACCGAAGCGGCCACATCCACCGCAGAGGCATGCTGAAGCACGATGGAATCGAAGGAGGCCCCGCCGCCCCGGTCCAGCGTCGCGGCCAGTTGCTGCACGCGGGCGATGTTCTCCGCATAGTCGGTGACGACCACCGCGTTCGGCTCGGTCAGGGCCTCGATGGCCCCGAAAGATGACACCAGCGGCCGGAGCGCGCGGACCGCCTGATCGGACGGCAGGTTCCGCAGACGAACCAGACGGGTCACGACCTGCTGGGTCGAGCTGGCCGCGCCGGTCTCGGACGCACCGCTCTGGACCACGCTGGCCTGGGGGACGATCCGCCAGATCGAACCGCTGCGCACCGCCGCATAGCCCGAGGTCCGCAGGACCGACAGGAACAGTTCCCAGACGCCGTTGCGGCTCAGCGGCTGGGCCGAGACGACATTGACCTGGCCCTGGACCTGGGGGTCCAGGACGAGGGTGCGGCCGGTGATGCGGCTGACCTGTTCGGCCACATCCTGGATGTTCGCGCCGCGCATGTTGATGACCACATCCTGCATGGCCTCGGGCGGCTGAGCGACGGTCTGGGCGAGAGGCGCAAGGGGCGCGGTCGCGGCCACGCTGAGGGCCATCACGCTGGCGGTGGTCAGTCGGAGGAGTTTGGTCACGCCGGGCTCCTAGCGAAGCGAAAAGGTGAGTGTGAGACGACGGCCATCGCGGTTGACGACGACCCGGGCCTGGCCAGCCGCGCGCGCCTGCTCCAGCAGCGCCTGATCGCTGGAGGCGCCCGAGACGGCCTGACCGTTCAGGCTTTCGATGACGTCGCCCGCCTGCAGCCCGAAACGGCGGAGTTCGGGCGAGGGGTTGGGGCCAATGCGATATCCGGCGGAAGTCGCCGAAACCCCCGCTGCAGCAGCGGTGCCTGCGACGGTCTGGGCGGGCGAAGGGGCCGACATCGCCGAGCCCGACCCGGTGTTTGTCGAGGCTGCGACGGGAGGTGGGGGAGAGGCCCCACCGGGAGCCACAGGCGTGACGGTGATGCCTGAACCCGGGGCGGGTGCCGACGGATCGACCGGAGCGACAACTGGCTGGGGGAAGTCGAGACGCTCGCGCGTTCCGCCCACATTCAGGATCACATGGTCGACCTCGATGGCCTCGATCACGGCATTGGCGGCCGGGCTCTGGCCAATGCCGTAGATGGCGGCCGGCCCCTCTCCGACAGCGATCAGGGCGGTCGAGGCGCTGGCCGGATAGGCCGACAGCACGCCTTTCAGAACCAGCCCAAGCGTAGAGGCCGGCAAGCCTCCCGTCGTAGCGGCCCCGCCACCGAACGGAGCGAGACCGACAATCCTCGCCACGTCCGGATCAGGCCCGCCTGCGGCTGCCCCCAGCGGAGGCAGGCTCTCTGCGACGGCGACCTCCGTGCGGCCGTCATCCCAGCCGACCAGACGCCACGTCAGGGCCGCCAGCGCCCAGGCGATGGAACCCACCACCAGAAGACTGACGACGCGCAACGCGATCTCGTTCCTGCGCTCCGGGGTCATGCCGCGCTTTCCAGACGATCGACGAAACCGGAAAGTCGCAGTGTCTCCTCGCCCGACCCGGCCGGCCCCACGGCGACGTCGACCGCGATCAGGTCCGGATCATCGGTCGCGCGGCGGCTGACGCGCACGTCCCACTGTCGATCCAGCATGGTGACGCTGGAGACATCGGGCGTGTTCGCTCCGCCCCTCAGGTTGAGTTCGGTCAGGCGGTTCTCGGCCACCCACTGGGCGACGACCCGATCCTCGAGCCCGCGAACACCATCCACGTGCGCCTGAGTGGCGCGGGTCAGACCCACGGTGGCGATGGCCAGGATGAAGAGGGCTACCAGCGCCTCCATCAGCGAATAGCCCGAACGGCGGGGGCGCATCAGGTGGCCTCATCCGTCACGGGCCGAGCAACCGCGTTCAGACCGTCGAACTCTACGCGCCAGCGCTGGTCGCCCTTGGCGAGGCCGAAAGAAGCGATCGGCTGGGCCCCGTCGGGGTCAATGGTCACGGGCGAGGCAGTGTCCAGCCCGATCAGCGTCACGCCCGGCGGCAGGGCATGCCGGTCGGCCAGGGCCTCGAGCCCCTCGGTCGGCTGTCCGTCCGGGCGGACGAAGCCGTAGCCCTCTCCATCGAAGGCGAGGGTGAGTGGCCGGCGCGTCACCAGCACGTCGTCGGCAGCGAGCGTCAGCCGATCGGCCAGGCGGTTGGCCTCGGTTTCCACGCCCATGCCGCGGTCGGCCGCGCCGACGCCCAGCGTGACCACCCCCGCCATGACGCCGACGATGGCCAGAACGACCAGAATCTCCACGAGCGTCATGCCCTCGCGGCGGATCCGCCCGACCTGTCCCCCGACGGAGATCATCAGCGGCTCTTCTCCGTCAGATCGGCGTCCAGCCCCTCGCCGCCCTCCTCGCCGTCCTTGCCGAGGCTGAACAGGTCGTAGGCTCCGCCCTGCCCCGGGCTGCGGTAGACGTAGTCACGTCCCCAGGGGTCCTGCGGCAGCTCGGTCAGATAGGGCTCGGCCGGATAGGCCCGCGGCGCGGGCGGCGCGGTCGGGCGCTCAACCAGGGCCTGAAGTCCTTGCTCCGTCGTTGGATAGTCCCCGTTGTCCAGCCGGTACATGCGCAGCGCGGTCGCCACGGTCTTGAGGTCGGTCTTGGCGACCGTCACACGCGCTTCGTCAGGGCGGCCGATGACGTTGGGCACGATCAGGACGGCAACAACGGCGATGATCGCCAGGACGACGATCATCTCGACCAGAGTCAGGCCCGCCCGCCGCCTCAACAGACGACGTCCGCGCTCATGACGCTCAGACGAAGTAATCATGACACTTTTTCTCGATGGGACTGCCCGTAGCGACAGCCTGTTTTTCGCTGCTATAGACCGCCTCGTGGCCCTGGACCACGCCCTTCTGTCACGGACTTCCGATGCCCGGTCGACCCGCCCGTTCGAACCTTCCGAGTCGAGGCTTATGGCGTATCGTCGATGACAGAATCTTTGCGGTCGACCGCGCCTGGGCGGGTCCAACCACGGTTCTGGTGCCATCCGAAGATGTCCTGACCCTGACGGTCGACCTGCCCTTCGCGACGCGCGCCCAGCGGCTGTCGAATCTTCCCTATGCGATGGAAGATGCTGTGGCAGAGCCGCTCGCCAATCTGCACTTCGCCCTAGGCTATGAGGTCGCGCCGCGCCGCCACATCGCCGGCGTCGTCCGACGCGCCCGGATGGACCGCTGGATCGAACTGTTGGCCAAGGCCGAGCTGGAGCCCGCCGTCCTCATGCCCGACGCCCTGGCCCTTCCCGTCCCGCCGGAGGGGGCCTGGACCGTGAAAATCGAGGGCGATCGCGCTCTGGTTCGGACCGACGGCGGCTCGGGCTTCGCCGTGGCGGTGAGCATGCTCGACGCCGCCTGGGCTGCTGCCGATCAGCCCCGCATCTTTCCCTTTGGCGACACCTTGCCGGCCGCCTTGCTGGAAGGCGTGGATGCCTCTGGGGTCACGGTCGATTTCTCCAGCGAACCTCTGCTGATCCTGCCGCCGCTGGACCTGCGCCAAGGGACCTACACCGCCACGCGTCCCACCGACCTTTCCGCCGGGCGCACCCTGGCCTGGGTCGCCGGGATTGGCGTGGTCGCTCACATCGCCATCCTTGGCGTCGATGCTCTGGTGCTGCACGGCATGGCTGAGCGCAAGGAGGCCGAGGCCCGGGCCGTCCTGCAGTCCGTCGCGCCTCAGATCACCGCGACAGATGACCCCGTGGCGGCCGCCGATCGTCTGCTGCCCGGAGCGGGCGGCGAGGCGAAGCCTTTCACGGGGCTGATGGCCCGAACCTCACAGGCCCTGCCCGGCGCCGGCGTCGTCTCCTTCAGCCGCGTGGCCTATGTGCCCGGCGAGCTCGATATCGCAGTCGTCGTTCCCGACGCTTCGACGCTGAACGGCGCGGTTCAGGCTCTCAACGCCTCCGGACTCACGGCGTCGGGCGAACCTGGCGTGGTCGATGCCGCCGCGGCATCCGGCGGCTTGAATGCGACCCTGAGCATCTCGGAAGGCGTCGAATGAAAGCACCCGGCCTGGCGACCCGTCCGGCACCCGCGCTCGACGCGGCCGCAGCCTGGTATGCCGCGCGCTCGCGGCGAGAGCAGATATTGCTGGTCGGCCTCGGCGTTCTGCTGGCCGGCACTGCGCTGTGGCTTCTGATGCTGCGCCCCCTGCTTGACGCCCGGACCGCCTCGATCGCCCGCATCGCGGCCTATGAAGAGGTCATGGTCCGCGTGCGCACAGCTGGACCTCCCGGCCCAATGGTCGCCAGTCTGGATGGCCCGCTGGAGACCGCGATCCCGACCCAGGCCGCGACGTTCGGGATCGTCCCGACCGTCGCAATGGACGGTGACGCGGCGACCGTCACTGTCTCTGAAGGCCGCTACGACAGCCTGATCCCTTGGCTCTCGGCGCTGGAGACCTCGGGCGCGATCCTGTCTTCGGTCGAGCTGCAGCGCGGCGCCCAGCCGGGATCTGTGAATGCCACCTTGAGGGTCGAACGCCCATGACCCTCGCCGAAGAGCGTCCCGCCTCGGCCGCCACCCTTGGCTATGCCTTCGCCAGGCGGCGCGGTGCCATGATCGTCACTGGCGGCGAGCGTCCGGTCTGCCTGCACCGCCGCTCCGCGACGCTGGAGACCCTTCTGGAAGTCCGCCGCGTCGCCGGGACCGATCTCACGTTCGAGGCTGTCGACGACGACCGCTTCGACGCTGTTCTGCGTGATCAGACAGGGGGCGAAGCCGCGCCCGCCGCTGACATCGCCGCTTCAGAAGACGATCTGAAGGCATTGGCCGACGAGGCCGCTGTCATCGACGATCTGCTGGACAGCCGGGACGATGCCCCGGTCGTGCGTCTGATCAATGCCCTGTTGCTCCAGGCCATCCGCGACGGTGCCTCGGACATTCACATCGAGGCCGAGGAAAAGCGGCTCGTGGTCCGCTTCCGCGTCGATGGTGTTCTGCGTGAGGTGCTGGAGCCGGCCCGGGCCCTGGCCCCGCTTCTCGTCAGCCGCATCAAGGTCATGGCGCGTCTCGACATCGCCGAGAAGCGCGTGCCCCACGACGGCCGGGTGACGCTCCGCATCGGCGGGCTGGACGTCGACGTCCGCGTCTCGACCATTCCGTCGCAGTACGGCGAGCGGGTGGTGCTGCGTCTGCTGGACCGGGGCTCGACCTCGCTCGACCTTGCCCAGCTGGGCATGAGCGAGCGCGACCTGGTGACCTTCGAGCGCCTGATCGCCCGCCCGCATGGCGTCATTCTGGTGACCGGCCCGACTGGCTCGGGCAAGACGACGACGCTCTATTCGGCGCTCACCCGACTGAACGACCGCCGCCGCAACATCATGACGGTCGAGGACCCGATCGAGTATGCGCTGGACGGCATCGGCCAGATGCAGGTCAACGCCAAGATCGACCTGACCTTCGCCCGAGGCCTTCGCGCCATCCTGCGTCAGGACCCCGACGTCATCATGGTCGGCGAAATCCGGGATCACGAGACCGCCGAGGTCGCCGTGCGCGCCTCCATGACCGGCCACCTGATGCTGTCGACGCTGCACACCAACACCGCCGTCGGCAGCGTCACCCGCCTGATCGACATGGGGGTCGAACGCTACCTTCTCGCCCCCATGCTGACCGGCCTGATCGCCCAGCGTCTGGTGCGGCGCCTCTGCCCCCACTGCCGCAAGGAAGACACCGCCACCCAGGCTGACAGCGAGCTGACCGGCGGGGCCATCCCCGTCGGCGCGCGAGTCTTCCGCCCTGTCGGCTGCCCCCAGTGCCGGGGCGAGGGCTATAAGGGCCGCCTCGGCGTCTATGAGGTCATCGAGGTCGATCCTACCATGCAGCAAGCCGTCCATGACGGCGCGGGCGAGCCTGAGCTTGTTCGTCTGGCCCGCCAGCGTGGCCCAGGCCTGCTGGAAGACGGCGCCGCCAAGGCCATGGCCGGGGAGACCTCGGTCCAGGAGGTCGCGCGCGTGGTCCGCGAGGACGCCTGATGCCGGTCTATGCCTGGCAAGCCGTCGATGCCGAGGGAAAGCCGCACAAGGGCACGATCGAGGCCACCTCCGACGTCGGCGCGCGCCAGTT
>JAIERG010000015.1 GCA_019747095.1 Caulobacteraceae bacterium
GACCCAGACGGCGGCGAGGAAGCTGCAGTCCCTCGCGCTACTGAACCGATCGGTGCGGGCCGCGGCCCTGTCCGACCATGACACCCAGCAGATCAACGGCGCCATCGGCCACGTAGGGGGCGTGGTGGAGGCGGAAGCCAAGCTGACCGCGCAACTGGCGCGGGCACCGGCCCCACCGGCGCAGAAACTATCGGCGCTCCTGCGTCTGGCGGCCGGCGAAACCGCGCCGCTCGGCCCGGCGGCGGACCGGGCCAAGGCCGAGGCGATCAAGCTGTTCCGCGCACCCGAGGCCCGAGCCGCCCTGACGGCGTCGCCAGAGCAGATCGCGCCGCTGAAGTCCCTGATGAAGGCGGCAGGGCTGGCGGCCTGACGATCAGTCGGTCCGGCAAGGGCACGACAGCCGGTCGCGCGTCACCGAGCCGAGATTGCGAGCCACGCCACAGCATGGCATGCCGACGAGCATGGATGCGACCCTGACAACATATCTGATGCTGGCCGGCGGCCTCGTGTTGCTGACACTGGGCGGTGACACCCTGGTGCGCGGAGCCTCGACAGCTGCAAAATCTCTGGGCGTCTCTCCGCTGCTGATCGGCCTGACGCTGGTCGGTTTCGGAACCTCCACGCCCGAGCTGGTGACCAGCCTGACGGCGGCCATCGCCGGTTCGCCCGGTATTGCTGTTGGCAATGTCGTCGGATCGAACACGGCCAACATCCTTCTGATCCTCGGTGTTGCGGCCCTGATCACGCCCATCGTTGTCGATCGCGCGGCGTTCCGGCGCGATGGCTGGATGCTGGTGATCGCAAGCGCCGTCTGCGCCGGAGCCGTGCTGGCGGGCCGCATAGGTTTGGTCTGGGGTCTGGTCATGCTGGCGATGCTGATCGCCTACGTCGTGGTCGCCTATCTGGGCGAGCGTTCGGTGCAGGACGCCGAACGAGCCAAGTATGAGCATATTTCTGAAGACGCGCCCGATGCGAAGGGCGGGCTCTGGGTCGGCCTGGGCCTCGCGGTCGTCGGGATCGCCCTGACCATCGGCGGGGCGCGGCTGCTGGTCGACTGCGCGGTGGTCATCGCCCGTGATCTGGGCGTTTCAGACACAGTGATCGGGCTGACCGTCGTCGCGGTCGGCACCTCCCTGCCCGAGCTGGTGACCTCGGTCGTGGCCGCAGTCCGTCGCCATGCCGACGTGGCCCTCGGGAACATCATCGGTTCCAACATCTACAATGTGCTCGGCATCCTCGGCATCACAGCCATGCTCTCGCCGCTGGAGGTCCCGCCGGAGATCGCTCGAGTCGATCTCTGGGTGATGCTGGCGGCCACGGCGCTTCTGGTTGTCTTCGTCCGGACCGGGATGAAGATCGTGCGTTGGGAAGGACTTGTGTTTCTGGCCGCCTACGGTGCCTACGTGGCCTGGTTGGCGACCAACGCGGCCTGAAGCCCTAGTGGGCCTCGTCCCAGTTCGTCGCCGCGCGCGCGTCGACGACCAGGGGGACCGTCAGGGCCACTGCGGGCTCGGCGGCTCCTTCCATGACCTTTCGGATCAGGGCGATGGCGCGATCGGCCTCGGCTTCGGGCGCCTCGAACACCAGTTCGTCGTGGACCTGGAGCAGCATGCGGGTCGCAAGCCCCGCCTGGCACAGAGCCCCCGGCATGCGGATCATGGCGCGGCGGATGATGTCGGCGGCGGCCCCCTGGATCGGGGCGTTGATGGCGGCCCGCTCGCCGAACTGGCGCTCGGCCCCGGACTTGGAGTGGATGGCCGGGATGTGAATCTTGCGACCAAAGACGGTCGAGACGAAGCCGTTCTGGCGGACCTCGGCCCGGGTCTTGTCCATATAGGCGCGGATCCCGGGGAAGCGTTCGAAGTAGGTCTTGATGTAGGCCCCGGCCTCGCCCTGATCGATGCCAAGCTGGGCGGCCAGGCCGAAGGCGGAGATGCCATAGACGATGCCGAAGTTGATGGCCTTGGCGCGGCGGCGCGTCTCCGGGTCCATCTGGTCCACGGGCACGCCGAACATCTCCGAGGCGGTCGCCGTATGGATGTCGATCCCGGCCTTGAAGGCGCGCTTCAGCTCGGGGATGTCGCCGATATGGGCCAGCAGCCGCAGCTCGATCTGGCTGTAGTCGGCGCTGATCAGGACGTGGCCGTCCTTGGCGATGAAGGCCTGGCGAATCTGACGGCCTGTCTCGGTGCGGATCGGGATGTTCTGCAGGTTCGGGTCTGACGAGGCCAGACGTCCGGTGGTGGCCGCCGCCAGCTGGTAGGACGTGTGCACCCGGTCGGTGGCCGGGTCCGCGGCGGCGACGAGGGCATCGGTGTAGGTGCCCTTCAGCTTGGACAGCTGGCGCCAGTCCAGAATGGCGCGCGGCAGGTCGTGCGTCAGGGCCAGCTCCTCCAGTACGCTGGCATCGGTGCCCCACTGCCCGGTCGCGGTCTTCTTGCCGCCGGGCAGATTCATTTCACCGAACAGGATGTCGCCGATCTGCTTGGGGCTGCCGATGTTGAACGGGCGACCGGCGATCTCGTGGGCGCGGGCCTCAAGCTCGGCCATCTTCAAGCCGAACTCCGACGACAGACGGCGCAGGCGGTCTGGATCGATCCGGACGCCGGCCAGTTCCATGTCGGCCAGGACGGCGGGCATGCCGCGCTCCAGGGTCTCATAGACGGTCGCCAAGCTCTCTGCCGCCAACCGGGGCTTAAGGATACGCCAGAGCCGCAGCGTCACATCCGCGTCCTCGGCCGCATAGGCCGTCGCGGGCTTGAGCTCGACATGCTTGAAGGACTTCTGGGCCTTGCCCGTCCCGGCGACCTGCTTGAACGGGATGGGCTCGTGACCCAGGTGGAGCCGGCTGAGCTCGTCCATGCCATGGCCATGCAGGCCGCCTTCCAGCACATAGGAAATCAGCATGGTGTCGTCGATTGGCGCGACACGGATGCCGCGTCGGGCCATGACGGCGAGGTCGTACTTGCCGTTCTGGACCACTTTCAGGACAGCGGGATCTTCCAGCAGAGTTTTGAGGCGCGCCAGAACCGTGGGCTTGTCCAGCTGGGACAGAGGCTCCCGCGCGTCGCCCTCACCGCCGAAGTCCAGTCCACCGCTGCTTTCCAGGGGCGGGTGCTCATGGGTCAGGGGGATGTAGCAGGCGTCGTTCGGCCCGATGGCCAGCGACACACCGCACAGGCCGGCGTGGGTGGCGGACAGGGCGTCGGTCTCGGTGTCGAAACCGATGACGCCGGCCTCGGTGGCGCGGGCGAGGAAGGCGTCGAGATCCTCCAGCGTCTGGATGCAGCGATAGGCGTCATGGTCGAACGTCTGGGTTGCGACCGATTCGGACACCGCTTGTGGGGCATAGCGGGGCGAGACCACCGGGGCGGTCAGGGGGGCGGCGGGACGCGGCGGGGCGAAGGCGGAGCCGTCATGTCCCTCAACCCTGCCGTCCCCGATCCGCCGGGCGAGCGAGCGGAACTCCATCAGCTCCAGGAAGGCCGACAGGGTCGCCGGATCGGGATCGCGCACGACGAAGTCCTCGATTGGCTCGGGCGCGGGGGCGTCGCAGGTCAGGCGGACCAGCTGGCGGCTGAGCAGGATCTGTTCGCGGTGCTCGATCAGGGTTTCGCGACGCTTGGGTTGCTTGATCTCCCCCGCCCGCTCCAGGAGCGTGTCGAGGTCGCCATACTCCTCCAGAAGCTGGGCGGCGGTCTTCGGGCCGATGCCAGGCGCGCCCGGGACGTTGTCGACGCTGTCACCGATCAGGGCCTGCAGGTCGATCATCTTGTCCGGTGTGACGCCAAACTTCTCCATCACCGCCTCTTCGGCCAGGCGGCGATCCTTCATCGGGTCCCACATGACGACCGAGGGCCCGATCAGCTGCATCAGGTCCTTGTCGGAAGACACGATCACGCATTCGCCGCCGGCGTCCCGAGCCCTGCAGGCGTAGGTGGCAATCAGATCGTCGGCCTCATAGCCGGGCAGTTCGACGCAATGAACGCCGAAGGCCCGGGTCGCGTCGCGGACCAGCGGGAACTGGGGGATCAGGTCCTCGGGTGGGGCCGAGCGGTTGGCCTTGTACTGATCGTAGAGGTCGTTTCGGAACGTCTTTTCCGAATGGTCGAAGATGGCGGCCAAATGGGTGGGGCCGTCCGCACCCTTCATGTCTTTCAGGAGCTTCCACAGCATGTTGCAGTAGCCCTGCACCGCGCCGACCGGCAGGCCGTCGGACTTGCGGGTGAGGGGCGGAAGCGCGTGGTAGGCGCGAAATATATAGGCCGAGGCGTCGATCAGCCACAGCCGGAGCGGAGTATCGGACATGGCACCGACCATAGGCGGCGACTTTCGCGCCGTCACGCATCGAGCCCCATTCCCCGTCAGCTTTCGCAGGCTTGACCGTTCGCCGGCAAAGGCGTCGTCTGGGGGCGTCGAAGCCTTGGGAGGGGTGGACGATGAAAATCCGGGGATGGGGCGCGGTCGCCCTGGCCTATCCGGCGGCGGCGCTGGCCGGCGCGATAGTCGTGACCATAGGCTTCGCGGCCATAAGCACCTACGCCACACTCGCCAACGGCATGGGCTGGGCCGAGGTCCAGCGCGGAACTTGGATCCTGCCGGCCGCGATCCTGTACGCCTTCACGGCCTATCTGGCCGGGCTTGTCGTGATCGGCACGCCGGCGTGGTGGCTGCTGTCGAGGGCTGGGCGAAAGCGACGGTCGGACGCGGTTCTGGCGGGAGCGGTCCTATCGAGTGCCGCGGCGATGATCTTCGTCCTCGCTGCCCGAGAACCGGTCACGGCGTGGGAGACCTGGGCCCTGACCCTGTCTCTGGCCATTCCGGGCGCGATCGCTGGATGGACGCTGCACCGCGTCGCCTACGGCGGCTAGAACTCGCGCCAGCTGTCGCCGGGATCGCGCTCGCCGGGGCGGGCCGACTGCTGACCCCAGGTCACCATCATCAGGACCTTGTGGCTGCGGATCCGGTATTCGCCGATCATGGGCGTGATAGCGCCGAGCGGGGCACCCGTACGAGCGTCGTAGACAAAGCCCGAGAACTCCGCGACGCCCACGCGGTCCCGGCGACTGTAGACGCTGAGCTCCGGGATCGAGACGACGTTCAGGTTTTCGTTGATGGGAAGCGCAAGTGGCGGCAGTCCGACGACGCGCCGCATCTGTTCGATCGAGAGGGTTCCTGCGCGCAGTTCAAACACCGCGTCGGCCTGCCCCTTGTCGTCGGCCAGGGCATAGCCTTGCCCGGAAAGGGCTGCGCGCACCGTGGATGTCGCATAGGCCGCCCCCTCCCCCGTCAGGAAGCGGTTGTCGACATAGACCCGGGCGTCATCGCTGATCGGCAGGCGCAGACCTTCGACCGCAAGATCCGCCGCGCGCGCCAGAAGAAGCTGCTCTGTGGCAGTCCGGCCGGGGTTGGACTCGGTGGTCGAGGCGCAGGCTGACACGCCGATCGAGAGCCCCAGGGCGATCAGGGCTCGCATCACCAGGTGCCCGTGTTCGCCATGGACGCCCAGGGCTCGACCGGAGGCAGGGGTTCGCCCTCTTGCAGCAGCTCGATCGAAATGCCCTCTGGCGACCGGACAAATGCCGTGCGTCCGTCGCGCGGTGGACGGTTGATGACCACGCCGCCGTCCATCAGCCGCTGGCAGGCCGCATAGATATTGTCGAACTTATAGGCCAGATGGCCGAAGTTTCGGCCGCCCGTGTACTCCTCGGGGTCCCAATTGTAGGTCAGTTCGACCTCGGGCGACCGCTCGGCGGCGGACCGCTCCAGGTCCTTCGGCGCAGCGAGGAACACCAGGGTGAAGCGGCCCTGCTCATTGTCCAACCGACGGACCTCCTGAAGGCCCAGCAGGTCGGTCCAGAAGCGGAGCGACGCATCAAGGTCCCGGACGCGGACCATGGTGTGGAGATAACGCATGAAGGCCCTCGCGGAAGCGGATGGGGAGCGGGGTGATTTAGTCGGAAACCGTCAGCTTCCCAAGGTGATCAGAGATCACTATTGACGACAGCCAATCCGCTGGAACGATGATTTTTCTTTCGTCCACGGAGGAACGCCGGTCAGGGGGACCGGCGATGTATCGGGGACCGACTGCCACACCATGGGCTCACTGACACGCGCCAATGCCGCACGCGCCGCCAAGGGCGCCGGCGCCACCAAACCAAACACCACCAAGGACCGCCAAATGGGCGACGCCAGCCTGGGCGAACGCCTGAAGTACGGTTTCGACAAATCGATGTCGGGCGGAGCGATGGCCCTGGTCGGCTGGCTCGGGCTCGTCACCCTGATCACCATCCTGTTCGCCGCCACCGTCCTGACCCTCACGCGCTGGGGGCCGGATGGCGGTTGGAGCTTCGTCGAGGCCCTGTGGCAATCGCTGATGCGCACGACCGATGCCGGCACGGTGGCCGGCGATTCGGGCTGGGCCTTCCGCGGACTGAACCTGTTCGTCACGGCGATGGGCATTCTGGTCTTCTCGGCCCTGATTTCGGTCATTTCAGCGGGCCTGGACTCCAAGATCGAGGAAGCACGCAAGGGGCGCTCCCGCGTGCTGGAATCGGACCACACCATCATCCTGAACTGGTCCGCCTCGGTCTTCGACATCATTTCCGAACTTGTGATCGCCAACGAGAGCCGGAAGAACCCGCGCATCGTTATCATGGCCAACAAGGACAAGGTCGAAATGGAAGACGAGATCGCCGACAAGGTCGCCGATCTCAAGAATACCCAGATCATCTGCCGCTCGGGCGACCCAACCGACCTGTTCGACCTGTCGATCGTCAATCCCCAGGCCTGCCGCTCCATCATCGTGGTTTCGCCGGAGGGAAGCGACGATCCTGACAGCCAGGTGATCAAGACGGTCCTGGCCCTGACCAACGATCCCAAGCGGCGCGAAGAGCGCTACCTGATCGCTGCCGAGTTGAGGGACTCCGAGAACGCCGAAGTGGCCCGCATCGTGGGAGGCGACGAAGTCCAGCTGGTATTGGCCGACGACCTGATCTCGCGCATCGTCGTGCAGTCCAGCCGCCAGGCCGGTCTCAGCGCGGTCTATTCGGAGCTGCTCGATTTCGACGGCTGTGAAATCTACACGACCGAGCTCAAGGACCTGGTCGGCAAGACCTATGGCGACGCCATCATGGGCTATCGCGACTCCGCCCTGATCGGCCTCCGGTATCCTGACGGCCGCACCCGCATGAACCCGCCCATGGCCGAGATCATCGCAGAAGGGTGCCGGGCCATCATCATCGCCGAGGACGACGCCTCGATCCGCCTGACGGCCCCGGATGAGTCGCTCATCGACAGCTCCGCCATCCGGGCTCCAAAGGCTGTGCGCAGGAAGGCCGAGCGCACCCTGATCATCGGCTGGAACCGCCGGGGTGCCCTTATCGCGCATGAGCTTTCCAAGTACGTCCGTCCTGGCTCGCTGCTGACGGTCGCGGCCGACACCCCAGGTTTCGCCGAGGAGATCGCCTCGATGCCTCTGGGGTCGAAGAACATGAAGGTCGAGGCGAAGGTGATCGATACCGGGCACGCGGGCTCGATCGAAGGGCTGGACCCGGCGTCCTACGATTCCATCATGGTGCTGGGCTATTCCGACACCATGGAGGCCCAGTCGGCGGACACCCGCACCCTGATCACCCTGCTGCACCTGCGCAAACTGTCCGAGCGACTCGGCATCCACATCAGCGTGGTGTCGGAGATGATCGACATCCGCAACCGCGAACTGGCCGAGGTGACCCGCGCCGACGACTTCGTGGTGTCCAACAAGCTGGTCAGCCTGATGCTCGCTCAGGCCTCCGAGAACGAATACCTGTCCGACATCTTCGGCGATCTGCTGGATGAGGACGGCTCGGAAATCTACATGCGCCCCATCGGCGACTATGTGGATCTGTCCGGACCTGTCAGCGGCTATACCCTGATGGAAGCGGCCCGACGTCGCGGGGAGACCGCCATCGGCTATCGCCGCAAGCGCGACGAGGACGGGGCCGACGACCGCAACATGGGCGGGGTGGTGGTCAACCCCGACAAGGCCGAGGTGCTGGAGTTCCTGCCCGAGGACAGGCTGATCGTTCTGGCCGAAGGCTGATCGATCAAGGCGGCGAGAGGGGCGCGACGCCCCGCCCGGTTGCACGGGCGGGGCAAACGCCTCACCTTTGGTGCAATCCCCGCAGCGAGAGACCCCCATGCCGCTCCTGATGTGCCCCAATGACAACGCCCAGATGCAGACCCTGGATCGGGGGGGCGTGCAGTTCGACATGTGCCCGACGTGCCGCGGGGTCTGGCTGGATCGCGGCGAGCTGGAAAAGCTGATGGAGCAGGCTTCGACCTCTGCCGCGCCGGCCGCCCCGCCGCAGGCGGCCTATGCCCCTCCGCCACAGGCTCCGCAGCCGTCACCGTGGGCACAGCCGCAGCACCCCCAGGCCCCGCAATACGGCTATCGCGATCAGCCGCGCTATCGGGACGACGATTATCGCTACAGGAAGAAAAAGAAGCTCGACAGCATCTTCGACATTTTCGACTGATCCGGGACGGTGCCTTGCTGGCGCCACCGGGATGGGCCACGGTGGCCCGAACAAGACGTCGACAGGACGACATTGGGATGAAGCGTTTGTGGGCGACTGCGGCCCTTGCGGCCGCGATCACCGCTCTGGCCGCCTGCAAGGGCGGTGAAACCACCTCACCAAAGGCTGACGACGCCGCGCCCCCCGACCCGGTGCAGGCGGACATCAGCTCCACGGCGGCGCCCGCGACCATGCCCCTGGAGCCGATTGAGGCCCAGGCGGTCGCGGCGGGAGCACCGGAATTCGCGGCGCTCTACCCAGGCGCGGCGCTGCAGGGCGATCCTGTTCTGGCGGCAGGGCCTGACGGCCCAGGCGGGCTCGCCACCTATCTGACCAACGCCGACCCCGAGACCGTCATCGCCTTTCATCGCAGCCAGGCCGAGAGCGCGGGGCTATCGTCGGTAATGGCCATGAACCAGGGCGAGGCCCGGGCCTATGGCGCGGCCAAGGCCCAAACCAGCCTGCAGGTGGTTGCGGCACCAACGCCCGACGGGATGACCTCGGTCCAGGTGAGCTGGAGCGCTGAGGGATGAGACGGGCGACGCTCGGCACGCTGCTCGCCGGACTGATGCTTGTTTGCCCGGGCGCGACCGCTGAAGCGAAGTCTGTACAGGATGTGACGACCGAGCCGGCTGGCTACCTCGCTCACGAAACAGTCATGGCCCTCGCCATGGCAGTACCGGCCCCACCGACGCCGGGATCGGCAGAGGATGTGGCGGACCGCACGGCCTCGGCGCGACTGGCCGCGCTGGAAGACACCGACCGTTGGCTTTTGGCCACCCGCCATGCCGAACTGCGGCCGGCGCTCGCCCTGTCCCATTTCGACTGCGCCCTGGGTTTCAGGATCGAGGCGGCCGAGGCCCCTCGGCTGGTCGCCATCCTCATGCGCGTGCTGCATGACGCCAACGAGGCGGCGGAGCTGGCCAAGGCCCGGGCCATGCGGGCCCGGCCTGTCGGTGACGACCCCGAGCGGCGAGCCTGTCAGGTCGTGACCGCCGCGCAGCGGTCCACGCCCTCGCACCCATCCGGGAGCGCTTCCGTCGGGCGCGCATACGGCGAGGTCATGGCTGCACTTGTGCCCGATCGATCCGAAGCGGTCCTGGAAATCGGTCGCCAGATCGGGGTCAGCCGCATGGTCTGCGGCATGCACTATCCCAGCGATGTCAGCGACGGGGCCACGCTTGGCCTAGGCGTAGGGCAGGCGATCATCGCTTCCCCGGGCTTCGAGGCCGATGCGACAGCGGCACGCGTCGAGATCGATGCGGCTCGCAGCGCGGCCCGGACAAGCCCGGCCTGCGCCGCCGAGCGGGCAGCCCTTTCGATCGCGCTTCCCTGAGCTGCGGCCACCGTCCGCCTCAGGCCGGACGCGGGGCGACCAGGCTGCTGTAAAGGTCGGTCCTCCGGTCCCGGAAAAAGCCCCAGGCCGCGCGGTGTCGGTCGATGTAGTCGAGGTCGAAGGTGTGAACCAGAACGCCTTCCTCGTCACGACCCAGGCTTTCGACCAGATCGCCGCGATGGTCGGCGATGAAGGATGATCCGTAAAAGACCTGTCCGGCGTCCGTCACGCGTTCGTGGCCGATGCGGTTGGCGCCGACCACGGGCACCACGTTGGAAACAGCATGCCCCTGCATGGCACGTCGCCAGGGATCGGCCGTGTCCAGTTCCTTGTCATGCGGCTCAGACCCGATCGCGGTCGGATACATCAGGACCTCGGCCCCCTGCAGCATCATCGCCCGGGCGGTCTCGGGGTACCACTGGTCCCAGCATATCCCGACCCCGACCCGGCCGAAGCGCGTGCTCCAGACCTTGAAGCCCGTGTCGCCAGGTCGGAAGTAGTACTTCTCCTGATAACCGGGGCCGTCAGGGATATGGCTCTTGCGATAGACGCCGAGCGCGCGGCCGTCGGCGTCCAGCATGACCAGGCTGTTGAAGTAGTGCGGCCCCTCGCGCTCGAAGATCGAGACGGGGATGGCGACGCCCAGCTCGGCCGCGACGGGCTGGAGAGCCGTCACGCACGGATGCTCCGCCCACGGATGCGCGGTTGCGAACCAATGCTCCTCCTGACTGACGCAGAAATAGGGGCCCTGGAACAGCTCGCTCGGCAGGATCACCTGGGCACCCTTCGAGGCAGCTTCCCGGATGAAGCCGATGGTGGTTTCGATGTTGGCGCCCAGATCATCGCCATAGGCGGTCTGGATCGCGGCGACGCTGATCGTTCGGGCCATCAGGCTGGCTCCTGCTGGGAGATGCAGTGAAAGGATCCGCCACCGGTCAGGATCGCGATGGACGGCAGGGCAATGATGTCGCGACCGGGAAACACGGTGGCCAGTCCTTCGCAGGCCAGCCGAGCCGCCGCTTCGTCGCCATAGGTCGGGACGATCACAGCACCGTTTGCGATCAGGAAGTTCATGTGGCTCGCCGGGATCGGCCGCTCGTCCTCATCGACGACAAGGCCCGGGGACGGCAGGCGCAGCAATCGGATGGGCCGTTCTTCCGCGTCTGTCAGGGTCGATAGGGTCTGCGCTACCGCGTCATAGACCTCGTAGTTCGGGTCATTGCGGCCCCAGCCGACCGGGCAGGCCACCACGCCGGGCGCGACGAAACGAGCCAGATTGTCGACGTGGCCGTCGGTGTGATCGTTGAGAAGCCCGTCGCCGAGCCACAGCAGCTTGCGGCCCCCCAGAGCATCGGCCAGCGCATGTTCAGCGACGGTCTCTGTCCAGCCGGGGTTGCGGTTGGGGTTCAGGAGGCACTGTCGTGTCGTCAGGAGGGTGCCGGAGCCGTCGTGATCCAGAGCCCCGCCCTCCAGGATGAAGTCGTAGCGGTCGAGGGGAACACCGGATGCGGCACCGATCTGGGTAGACACGGTGTCGTCGTGTTCAAGCTCGTACTTGCCCCCCCAGCCGTTGAATCGGAACGCCGCCGCACCTGCCGAGCCTGATCGGAAAATCGGGCCAGTATCTCTGAGCCAGATGTCGCCGAAGCGGCCGTCGATGATCTCTACGCCATCGACCCCATTGAACCGAGCGCGGGCGTCAGCGAGGGCTTCCGGCTTGCCGACCATCAGCCTGACGCGTTCGCGGCCGGGTCCGGCGAGCGCGCGCACGAGAGCCTCCACCTCGGCCTGGGCGGGTTCGAGGTTGTCCTCCCAGAGTTCGCCGTGGCTGGGCCAGCCGACCCACATCGCCCTGTGCGGCGACCATTCTGCTGGGATGGGGCGGAGGGTCATGAGTTCGATGGGCTCCTGGCCAGCGGATCGCGCCAGATAGTCAGGGCGTACCCTGACTGCAATGCGAAACGACCAAGCCGGGCACAAAGAAAAAGGGGCGGCCCGAAGGACCGCCCCTGTCTCGTTCCGGCGAAAGGACGGCCTTAGAAGGTCGTGCCGAGCGTCAGGATGAAGGTCCGCGGCGCACCGAGCGAGAAGGTGCGCAGCTGACCCGTGCGGAGCACGACGGCAGCCGTCGGGTCGACGTCGATGGTCGTGGCGTTGTTGCCCGACGAAATCGAGGCCGGATACTCTTCGTCCAGGACGTTGGTGACGTTGAACTGCACGAAGGCGTTGCGAATGCCGAAGGTGTCGGTCAGGTCGTAACGGCTGTCGAAGTCGACGACCGTGTAGGACGGAACCACTTCGTCGTTGACGTCGGTGGTGAAGCGCTCATCGACGTACTTGCCCTGCAGGCCGACGGTCCAGTTGTCCGTGATGGCCCACTGACCGCGCAGGTTGAAGGTCCACTCCGGCGTCTCGACGATGCGCTTGCCGGCGGTCGGCAGGAAGGTCGTGGCCGACAGCGGCACGTTCGTCTGCACTTCCGAGTCATTGTACGACGCAGCCGCGTAGAGCGAGAAGTTGTCACCGATCAGCCACTCGACCGAGCCGTCGAAGCCGTTCTGCTCGACCGCGCCCAGGTTCCGGTCCACCGACAGGTTGAAGGTCGGCGAGGTCGGATCGTTGTCGAACGACGAGACGATCCGGTTGTCATAGTCGACCCACCAGAAGGCCGCCGAAGCGATGAGGTTCGACGACGTGAAGCGATAGCCCAGGTCGAAGGACTTGGTGGTTTCCGGCTGAACCTGTGTGAAGTCGAGACCGCCGGCGGCGTTGCGGACCGGCTGGTACAGGTTGTCCGTCCGCGGCACCGAGATGCCTTCGGCGTAGTTGGCGTAGACCGAGTGGTTGTCGAAGAAGCGGTAGCTGACGCCGACGTCCGGCAGGACATCTTCGTACTCGATTTCAACCGAGTAGGGCCGGATGAACTGTGTCGTGCCGGTCGAGGCGAAGGTCACGTTGCCGTTGGCGAGCGTCGAGGCAACCGCTTCGGTGGTGCAGCGGACGTTCGACGAGCCATTCTGCGAGAAGCAGAACTGGTTCAGTTCACGGGTGAAGAAGGGCGCGCGGACGCCGAGGCGCAGCGTCAGGGCGTCGTCGAAGAACTGGCCGCGATACTCGGCCGAGATCTGGTTCAGCAGGGCGATCGAGAAGCGGTCACGGCTGCGGAAGAAGTAGCCGTTGCGACCAGCGACGCGCAGGTCCTCGTTGCCCCAGGTGTTCTCGCCACCGAACACTTCCGGCACCGAGCCGTCCGCGTTGTAACGGGTGGCTTCACCCGTCTGGCGATGGCGACCGTAGTCGTTGGCGTAGGAGACGCGGACGCGGTGGTTGTCGTTGATGTCCCACAGCAGCGAGCTGATCACGCCGTAACGACGGGTGTTGGTGTTCGACGGCGTGTAGAGGCCGACGTTGTCGCAGCTGTCACCGTCACCGTTCAGGTCGAAGCCGGTGTTCAGGATGGCCGCGGCCGTGCACTGGGCGGCCGTCGTGACGGCAGCGTTGTTGGTGCCGTTCTGGTCGAGGCGGTCGTCACGCTCGCTGACCAGGGTGTAGCCCCCGCCATTGGCCATGACGTACTGGAACGACGGGTCGACCGTGAGGACCAGATTGTCGGTCAGGCTGTAGCGGAACTGGCCGCGGATGTTGCCGGTGTTGGACGGGTTGATCCGGGTGCGGTGATCGTTGGTGCAGCTGCCGGCCGCGATGCCGCCAAAGTAGGTGATGATGGTGGAGCCCGTGGCTTCGTTCTGCACCGTCCCGGCGCCCGGGGTCGGGCGGAAGCAGGCGATGTCATTCTCCGGGCGGACGCCCAGGTTGAACGTCGTCAGGTTGTTGAAGTTATTGTAGAAGTTGTTGCGGTTTTCGTTCCAGTTGAACGCCAGGCTGGCAAAGTCGCCATCGCCCAGATCCTGGAAAAGACGGCCGTTGTACTGCTTCTTCTCAAGATCGCCCGGACCCTTCCACTTGTCGTAGTTGGTGTAGGAGGCCGACAGGAAGGCAGTGGTGCCCCAGGGACCAAACTCACCGGTGTCGAAGCGGCCGAAGACGCGGCCGTAGTTGAAGCTGCCGATCGAGGAGACGATCTGCGCCGTGCGCTCGCGGCGCGGACGCGCCGTGGTGTAGGCGATGGTGCCACCGTTGGCCGAGGCCGTCGGGCTGTCCGAGTCGGTCGAGCCCTGATTGACCGAAGCGCGCTCGACCAGTTCGGAGTCCAGCTGCTGGTTGGAGAAGACGGCATAGTTGCCGGTGTCGTTCAGCGGAATGCCGTCGAAGGTCAGAGAGACGCGGTTGCCGTCGAAGCCACGCAGACGGATGTTCGAGCCCGAGTTACCGAACGGGTCGTTGTTCGTAACGTTCAGGCCCGGGACGTTGTTCAGGGTCTGGATGATCGACTGACCGGGCTGCTGGCGGGAGATGTATTCCTGCGTGATGGTCGAACGGGTCTTCTCGACCGTCTGGGCGACCGTGGCCCCCGAGATCGAGCGCGGACCGCGCTGGCCGGTCACCACGACTTCCTCGATGACCACGCCTTCAGCAGCGTCAGTACCGGACGACTGGGCGGAAGCGGCACCAGCGACAAAGAGGCCGCTGACGAGGGCGGTGGATGCCCAAAGCACGCGAGTGCGAGAGTTCATGTCTGTCTATCCCCAGTTTGTGCGGGTCAGCGCCCGGCGCGCGGCAAGAGCGGAGAGGAGGCCCCCACCGCTAAAATCCCGCTCCCTGTAAGCCGCGTGTTGGAACGCGGGACGATAGTGATGTGACAGATACGTGACAGCGTCAGACGGTGACGCTGGCGCCACAGTGGCTCGATCAGCCCCAAACCGCACGCAAACGGGCCTCGCGACCACAGAATCGGCTGTATCCGCCGTACCGGACGGGATTCAGACGAGCGAAATCCTGATGGTAGGCCTCCGCTGGCCAGAAACGGGCGACGTCGCGCACGGGCGTGACGAAACGCCGCTCTCCGATGACGGCGGCTGCCGCCGCGCGGGACGCCTCCGCAGCCGGGCGCTGGGCTGCCGTGGCGAAGACGGCCGTGGCGTAGGTTGCCCCCTGATCGCAGAACTGGCCATCGGGATCGGTCGGGTCGATGGTCCGCCAGAAGCGATCGACCAGTTGTCGGTAACTGATGCGAGCCGGGTCGAATGTGACCTGGACCGCCTCGAGATGACCGGTTCCGCCTCGCACGACTTGGTCATAGGTCGGGTTCGCCACGCGCCCCCCCGCAAAGCCGGACACCGCCGAAACGACGCCTGGCATGCGTTCGAAGTTGGCTTCGACCGACCAGAAACATCCGCCGGCAAAGAGCGCGACCTCGCGCCGACCGCTGTCCTGGCCGGCTTGAACCGGTGGCTCCGCCGTCGCTGACCCGCCCGGCGAACAGCTGACGAGGATCAGACCGGAAAGGGCAACCAGGCGGGAAAGGCGCAACATCAGAAAGCTCCGTTCAGCGGGACGCCACAGCTACGTCACGCACGGTCGCACGGATACATCCCCAGTCCCCAGCTTGCCTTTATCTTGCGGCTGCGAACCTGCGTGCGAGTGCTTTTGCGGTGGGTTTGAGGGCTCTGGGTTCGTGGTAGTTCCCGTTGACCTGTGTTCTGGCGATGACGTGAGCGCGGAACCTGTGGAACAGGGCGTCGTCTGGCGGCGTGGGGTTTGTCCAGAAGGTGTTGAGGGGCTTCTGGTCTGCGAGGCCTTCGAAGTCGAAGAAGGCCTCTCCGAGGACCTTGACGGGGGTCTTGAAGCCCATGGCCGACAGGGCGGCGGAGGAGTTGTTGACCACCATGCCGCTTGAGGCGCGGCACAGCTGGGCGAGGTTGCCGCCGTCGATGAAGTCGACCCGGTCGGCGATGCCGCGCTCGACCGCCAGCACGTGGGTCATGCGGCGCAGGTCCACCAGGCCGGGATCCAGCGGATGGTTCTTGACCACCAGCCGGGCCCCGGCGGGGGCATGGCGGGCGAACGAGGTCAGGACCTCGGCCAGGAAGGCGGTGTTGTCGGCATAGTGGGAGTAGCGCAGGAGCTGGGCGTCGCCCTCGCGCTGCAGGCAGGCGAGGAAGAAGGGCCCGCGCGCGCGGATCACCTCGGCGTCGGCCTCCGAGCGCGAGGCGAAGGTGAGGCCCAGGAAGCGCTTCACATGGCCCGCGAACTGCAGCCACGGGCTCTGGGTGTAGGGATAGACATAGCGCCGGAACACCAGCCGGCCGAGCGGCTGGACCATGTGATACAGGCTGATGTTGACCACGTGATGGGGCAGGATGCGCCCCGCCGGACGGGTCGGCAGGATCTCGGGGATGGGCGGGTCATAGGCCCGGGCATCACGGGGCAGGCTGGACGACGCGTTGACCCCGTTCTCCTCCACCGTGATCCAGTCCGGCCGGAAGTAGCCGTTCTCGAGCACCCATATTCTGAGCGGATGGACCGAGGAGGGTCCAGGTTCCAGGGCCTTGAGCTTGTCGCGCTGGGCCAGGACGCCCTGGTTGTAGGGACCGCCCTCGCCGAACACGATCAGGTCGGTCAGGCCCTGGTCCTGCACCAGACGAGCCAGCCGCTGGGGCCAGCGGCGCACGTCGCCGGTATAGGGCACGGCCCCGGACCGCCGCCACGACGCGGCGTCGCCGGCGTTGAACAGCATGCGCGCCACCGAAGCGCCCTCGGCCTGCAGCGCATCGGCCAGAGCCCGGCCGAACGGGCCGAAGGGGGCGGTCACGATCAGGAAGCGGCGGCCCAGAAGGCTCTGGCCGGGAACAGCGCGTCCGGGAGAGACGAACACAACCGTGGAGGCAGCCGCAGTGAGCGCGCGAGCCGGGGAGGCGGTCTCGCGGGTCAGGCTCTGAAGCTGGCGGACGTCCGTCATGTTGGACCGGCTCACGCGAAGTCTGACTGGCAGGCAGGTTGAACGCGGCCGCTCCGGTTTCGGTTCTGCGTTTCCCTCCACCTGCCTGAACGCAGGGCCGGAAGGGTTCCGTCGAAAGCCGAACGAGAGAAGCTCACGAGCACGAACATGGGCTCTTTGTCGCCGCCATGTCGCGCAGGATCAACCGACTTGTCCCAAAAAGCGAAACCGCCGGTCTTCAGGACGAAAACCGGCGGCTCTGCATACGGATCATCGGTGCGACAGAAGGGTCCCAGGAGCAAACCCCCGGCCAACCATCGCCTTCTGAACCCCGAAAAGCGGAGCCCGGACCCGAAAAAGGTCCAGACCCCGCCCTTGGGTCTTAGAAGTTGATGCCGATGGTGGCGCGACGGTTCAGCGGCTCACGAACGCCGTCGGCGGTCGGGCGAGCCAGCTGGGTTTCACCACGGCCGTCCAGCGAGATCACGCCGCCGTTCACACCCTGGGCGACCAGGGCATCGGCGACCGTGCGCGCACGGCGGTTCGACAGGCCCACGTTGTAGGCGGCCGAACCCGAGGTGTCGGCGTGACCGACGACCAGGATGCGCGTCGGACGACCCGACTTGGCGTAGTTGGCGGCCTGGGTCACGACCGAGTTGGCTTCCGCCGTCAGGGTCGAGCGATCCCAGTCGAAGTACACCACGAACTCACGCGCCTGCGGAGCCGGCGGAGGCGGCGGCGGGGGCGGAGGCGGCGGGGGCGGCGGGGGCGGAG
>JAIERG010000090.1 GCA_019747095.1 Caulobacteraceae bacterium
CTCGCAAGGCCTTGCGCCCTTCCCAAGCGACGGAACCGGGAGAGAGTCTAGGACGACTTTCAATGCGGGCGAGCTCACGGCGTCTCAATCGGGACTGGCGTTGGATTCATTGGGTGAATCCGGGCGTCGTTGGATGATTGAGAAAAACAGCGCGCGTTTCTCCCTCCCCTTCATGGGGAGGGAGGGTGGTCGGAGCGCAGCGAAGCCAGGGTGGGGTCCGAACGTGCGGAGTGCGATGTCCCTTTCGCACCCCACCCTGACCGCTTCGCGGTCTTGCTCCTTGGCTCGCATGCGAACCTTCGTCGACCCCATAAAGGGGAGGGAGAAAGGTGGGGCGGCCGGTGAGCCGGACTCCGGCCATTGCCTGTGCATCGCTCTGCCGCCCCCACCCCGTCGCTTCGCGACGACCCTCCCCGTTCCGGGGAGGGAGAAAGGGGGCTCGTGGGTTTCTGCGTCTGGGAGACGGAAGCCTTCTCGGGCTATACCGCGCGTCATGGCCCAGCCGCGCATCTTCATCGACGCCGATGCCTGTCCGGTGAAGGACGAGGTCTATCGTGTGGCCGCGCGGTACGGCCTGCATGTGTTCGTGGTGTCAAACGGCTGGATCAACACCCTGCGCCAGCCCTGGATCGAGCAGATCGTGGTCGATGCCGGACCCGACGTCGCTGACGACTGGATCGCCGAACGGGCCGGGCCGGGCGACATCGTCATCACCGCGGACATTCCCCTGGCCGACCGCTGCCTGAAGGCCGGAGCGCAGGCGCTGAAGTCCAATGGACAGAGCTTCACACCCGACATGATCGGATCGGCCCTGGCCGGCCGCATGGTGGGTGAACACCTGCGGTCGATGGGTGTGGCGACGTCGGGGCCGCCGCCATTCGGACCCAAGGACCGCTCCGCCTTTCTGCAGGCGCTGGACACGGCGGTGGTGCGGGCGAAACGGGTCTCGACGTGACCGTCATCCCCGAGAGCGAACTGGAGTTCCGTTTCTTCCGCGCCGGCGGACCGGGCGGGCAGAACGTCAACAAGGTGGCGACGGCGGTTCAGATGCGGTTCGACGCGCTGAACTCGCCCAGCCTGACGGAGCCGGTGCGCGAGCGGCTGATGCGGCTGGCAGGCCAGAGACTGACGCTGGACGGGGTGATCGTGATCACAGCCGTGCGCTTCCGCACCCAGGAGCGGAACCGGGCCGACGCCATCGAGCGGTTGCAGGAGCTGGTCAGCAAGGCGTCGGTGGCACCGGTGAAGCGCATCGCCACCCGGCCGACGCGGGCTTCGAAAGAGCGGCGGCTTCAGGCCAAGTCCGGACGCTCCGCCATCAAGGCCGGACGAGGCCGACCCGATCTGGATTAGCGGTCGTCATCCCCGGACGATGCGGTCGACGGGGGTGCGGGTCGCGCAGCCGGAGGCTGACCCTCCGTCGCCGGCGCAGGCGGTGCGGCGGTCGTCGGCGCCTCTTCGGGTTCGGATGACACGGCCGGAGCTGGGCGGAAGAGCAGGGCCGCGACCCGGCCTTCTCCATTCAGGCCGATGATCCACTGGGTGGCCGCGTTTTCGAAGGTTACGAGGAACTGGTTGGCCCCGTTGCTGAGGCCCTGCGCCTCGATCATCCCCAGTTCACCGAAGCCCTGAACGATGGGCCGAAGGGTGGCGAGCTGGGGACGCAGGCGATTGGCGAGATCGGTCGTGAACAGCTCGGCGTCCAGTTGGCCCTCGGCGAGGTCGGCGATGATGACGCGGAGCGCGCCCTCGGCGATATCGGCATCGGTCACGCCAGCCTGCGAAGTGGCCGGAGCCGTCGCACTCGCCGAAGCCGCGGTTGCCCTCGGCGGTCCATCAAAGGTGTTGGGCAGGGTCGCCGCCGCCGTGGGCGAGGACGCCGGGGCGAGAGATCGGGGCTCACCCGTCGCCGGCACCGCCTGACCCGAGGTCTGGGCCAGGCACGTGGGGGCGAGGGCCAGCAAGGCGGTGGCCAGGGCGAGAGATCGGATCATCGGGCGTCCTTTGAAGAGGTCAGCCGAGAATCCGGGGCCAAAGCGACAGAAGCAAGGCGGCGGCCGACAGGATGACGGAGACACCCACACCAACGCCCAGCCAGGGCGACAGTTTCGTCCGCTCCACGACGACGGTCTGGGTCTTGGGCGGGTCCTGCACGAGGCGGGAAAGCGCGCGGGCGGCAGCGAGGCCCTCCTTCAGCGCGTCGCGGACTTGGGCGCGCGGGCCGAGCTCGCGCATGATCCAGCGCTCGACCACCGGCTGGGCGGCGTTCCATAGGTCGTGGTCGGGGTTCAGTCGGCGTGCCACGCCCTCCACCGACACCATGGTCTTTTGCAAGAGGATCAACTCGGGCCGCAGATGCATGTCGAACAGGGCGGTGATCTCGAACAGCTGGCCCAGCAATCGGCCCATCGACACCTGCGATGCGGCGCGGCCGATTACGGGTTCCCCCACGGCCCGCAGGGCCTGAGCGAAGGCCTCGACGCTGTGGTGGGGCGGGACGTAGCCGGCCTCGAAGTGAACCCGGGCGATGCGGCCATAGTCGCGGGTCAGGAAGCCCCACAGGATCTCGGCCAGGTAGCGGCGCTCGGCCGGGCCGATGCGGCCCACGATGCCGAAGTCGACGGCGGTCAGGTCGGCCGGGGCCTGGCAGAAGAGGTTCCCTTCATGCAGGTCGGCGTGAAAGACGCCGTGATCCAGCGCCTGGATCAGGAAAGCGCGCACGACGTTGTCGGCCAGCTGGTCCTTGTCGAGACCGGGCTGACGCGCTGCGTCCGGGTCGGTCATGGGCACGCCCGGCGCCCATTCCAGCGTCAGGACACGCTTGCCGACGCCGTCCCAGACGACCTTGGGCGAGGTCATGTGCATCATGCCGTCGGCCCGAGCCTTTTCCATGACGTCATGGAGCTCGGACGCGGCGGCCGCCTCCAGGCGCATGTCCAGCTCCAGATACATGGAGCGGGCGACAGTCTCGACGAAGGCCTGGGGCTCGAGCCGTCGCGCCGGGACGACGAAGCGGTGGACCAGACGCGCGGCCAGACGCATGGCGTCCAGCCCCTTGGCCACCCGGCGTTCAACGCCCGGGCGCAGCACCTTGACCGCTACCTTCCGGCCATCGGCGAGGTAGGCGGGGTGCGCCTGGGCGAGCGAGGCCGCGCCGATGGGGTCGCCGAAGTCGATGAACAGGTCCTCGACCGTGCGCCCGATGGAGCGTTCGATCTCCAGTCGGGCCTGATCGGTTGGGAACGGCGGCAGCTTGTCCTTGAGGCGGCCGAGGTCGCGGGCGAACTCGATGCCGAAGATGTCCGCGCGCGTCGCCATGACCTGGCCCAGCTTGATGGCGACAGGGCCGAGCGTCTCGAAAGCGCGACCCAGGCGCTGCCCGGGTCGGCCGGTGCGCGCGTCTTTGCCCGCGAACAGGTGCACGAACCCGGCGATGGGCCGGAACCAGGCGGGCAGCAGAGGCGTGATCTCGCGGGGGATCAGGGCGTCATGCCTGGCCAGGGCGCCCCCCCAGCGGATCAGGCGCACCGTCGCACCGAGCGGATCGCGCACCGGCTCGGTCGGAGGCGCGGCCGGGGCAACGCGATATGACGGATTGGGGCTCAGATCGCCCACCCGAAATGGATGGCCGCGACCCCGCCCGACAGGTTGGTGACGGCGACGTTCCTGAAGCCCGCCTGCTCGATCATGGCCTTGAAGGTCGATTGATCGGGGAAGCGGCGGATGCTTTCGACCAGGTACTGATAGCTGTCGCGGTCCTTGGCGACCCACTCGCCGATGGCCGGGATCGCGTTGAACGACCAGGCGTCATAGAGCTTGCGCACCGCCTCGGCGGTGGGGCGCGAGAACTCCAGGCACAGAAAACGGCCGCCGGGCTTGAGCACGCGCCGGGCCTCCCGCAGGGCCACGGGGATGTCGGCGACGTTGCGGATGCCGAAGCTGATCGAATAGGCGTCCACCGAGGCGTCGGGGATGGGCAGCTTCATGGCGTCACCGACCGTCCAGACCATCTCGGGCTCGCCGCCCTTCTGAACCCCCGCCAGGATCATCTCGGCGTTGTAGTCCAGCACGATGACGGAGGCGTCGGCCCCGCCGCGGCGCTCCTGGGCGGCGCGCGCCAGTTTCGAATAGCGCCGGGCCATGTCGCCGGTGCCGCCGGCCACATCCAGAATGGTCTCACCCGGGCGGGGATTGAGCTTGGCGGCCGCGGCGTCCTTCCAGAGCCGATGGACGCCGCCGCTCATGAGATCGTTCATCAGGTCGTAGCTGGAGGCCACGCTGTCGAAGACGCCTCGCACCAGCCGCACCTTCTCGCGGGCGTCGACGTCCCTGAAGCCGAAGGAGGAAGTGGCGGCGGTCTCGGTCATGGGGGCGGTCTAGCGGGTCGCGCGCGCGGCGTCATCCGCCCGCGTGGCCGCAGGCGGCAACAGGGGGTCGCTTGCCCGACGCAAGGCGGCGGTCTAGGCGGAGGTCATGAGCCGAGCCGTCATCGACCCCGCCGCCGCCGTCGCCGAGCTGACCGCCTGGTCGGTCGCGCCGGGCGACCGCCCCGCCATCCGCCGCGAGATCCGATTCGCCGACTTCAACACGGCCTTCGGCTTCATGAGCCGGGTCGCCCTGAAGGCCGAGACGATGGATCACCACCCGGAGTGGTCCAATGTCTACAACCGGGTGGAGGTTTTGCTGACCACCCACGACGCGGGCGGCGTGACCGCGCTGGACGTGACGCTGGCCCACTTTATCGATGAGGCCGCACGGGCCCTGGGAGGACACTGAGATGACCGGACGCGTTGCGGGCAAGACCGCCCTGATCACGGGGGCCGCCGGCGGCCTGGGCGAGGCCATGGCCCGCATGCTGGTGCGCGAGGGGGCCAAGGTCGCCCTCACCGACATCGACGGCCCCCGCGCCGAGGCTCTCGCTGCGTCCATCAATGCCGAGACACCGGGCTCGGCCTTCGCCTGGCAGCACGATGTTGCCGATGAGGCGCGCTGGGCGACCGTGGTTGCCGAAGCCGTCGGCGCGCTGGGCTCGCTGTCGGTTCTGATCAACAATGCCGGCGTGGGCGGACCCTTGGCCTTCGTCGAGGACGACACGGTCGAGAACTGGCAGCGTCAGTTCGACATCAATCTGAAGTCGGTCATGCTGGGCTCCAAGTACGCCATGCCGCATCTGCGGGCGGCGGCTCCGGCCTCCATCATCAACATTTCCTCGATCGCGGGTCTGGCGGCCGGCGTGGGCATGGGCGCCTATAACGCCACCAAGGCAGCGGTCTGGATGTACACCAAGACCCTGGCGCTCGAGGCCGCCAAGAAGGACTGGAATGTCCGCTGCAACTCCGTCCACCCCGTCTTCATCAAGACGCCGATCCTGGATCCGTTCGTCGCCATGGCGGGCGGGGACGAGGCGACGGCGCACCAGAAGCTGGCGCGTGGCATCCCGCTGAAGCGCATCGGCGAGCCGGACGACGTGGCCTATCTGGTCATCTATCTGGCGTCGGACGAATCCAAGTTCGTGACCGGTTCCGAGTTCAAGATCGACGGCGGGATGACGGCGCAATAGGGCGCGTCCCTTCGCGCGACCGGGCGAAGGCGGCTTGACCCTGCCTCAGCGCCGTCGTGATGTCGGCGGATGACCTATCGAACCCTGCTGACTGTCGCCTTTGCTGCGATCGCCCTGCCCGCCTCCGCTCAGGACCTGCTGATCCGGGGCGGTGCGATCCACACGGGTGTTGATGGCGCGGCCCCGGCAGAAATCGTGATCGCCCGTGATGGCCGCATCGCCTATGTCGGTTCGGCGGCGGACGCTCCGTCGACGGAAGGGCTGGACGTCGTCGATCTGAACGGCGCGACGCTGTTCCCTGGCTTCACCGACGGCCACGCCCATCTGGACGGCATCGGCTGGCGGGAGTTGACGCTCAACCTTGAAGGCTCGACCTCGGTCGTGGACGCCATGAGCCGCCTGACGGCCTGGGCCCAGGCCAACCCGGAAGGCGCGATCGTTGGGCGAGGCTGGATCGAGACGCGTTGGCCAGAGAGCGCCAACGGGGCCCGCTTCCTGACCGCTGCCGATCTGGACGCCGCAGCGCCGGGTCGGATCGTCCTGCTGCAGCGCGCCGACGGGCATGCGACGGTGGCCTCTACCGCCGCGATGACGCGTCTGGGGATCACGGCAGACACCGAGGCCCCATTCGGCGGCGAAATCCTGAAGGGGGCCGACGGCCAGCCGACAGGGATGTTCATCGATGCGGCCGAGCAGCTTCTGGCCCCCCTGATGCCCCAGGCAGACCCGGAGGCGACACGCGCGGCTTATCGTGCCGGTTTTGCGGTCGAGGCCCGCTACGGCTGGACCGGCATACACTCGATGAGCGTGCCATGGCGCGACGTGCCTCTGCTGGAGGCGATGGCGCAAGCCGGCGAGGCACCCATTCGCGTCTACAACAGCGTCACGCCAGACGGCGCAGCGGAGCTGTTCGAGTCCGGAGCGCGTTCTGTCGCTGACGGGCGGGTCATCACCCGCGCGGTGAAGTTCTATGCCGACGGGGCGCTGGGGTCGCGCGGGGCGGCGCTCCACCAGCCGTATTCGGACGCGCCCGACACCTCGGGCCTGATGCAGGTGACGCGTGAGCAGCAGGTGCCTCTCTATGAGCAGGCCTTGCGGTCAGGCATTCAGCTGGCGACGCATGCCATCGGCGACCGGGGCAACACTGAGGTGGCCGAATGGTACGCCGAGGTCCTGCGCAACGTGCCCCCGTCGGAACGGCCCAACGGCGAGGACGTTCGCTGGCGCATCGAGCACGCCCAGATCCTGCGACCTATCGACTATCGCTGGTTCCAAGAGTTGCCGATCATCGCTTCGATGCAACCCAGCCACGCCATCGGTGACTTTCATTTCGCGCCGGCCCGGCTGGGCGACGCGCGCCTCGACGGTGCCTATGCGTGGCACAGCCTGGTGGATCGAGGCGTGATCGTGGTGGGTGGATCGGACGCGCCGGTCGAGCGTGGCGATCCCCTGATCGAGTTCTATGCGGCGGTCGCGCGCCGTGACCTGGAGGGCTTCCAGGGGGCGGACTGGCGACCGCAGGAGGCCGTGGATCGGGCAACGGCGTTGAAGATGTTCACCCTGTGGCCGGCCTATGCTTCGTTCCGTGAGAACGAGCTGGGCACCATCGAGGTCGGCAAGCGCGCCGACTTCACCGCCTTCAACATCGACCTGATGATGGTTCCCGAAGCGGACATTCCGCATGGCCGCGCCGTGCTGACGATCGTCGACGGCGAAGTCGTTTATAGAGCTGAGTAAATCCGCCTCCGTTGGGGGAGGTGGATGCGTCGCGACGGCAAGCAGACGGAGGGGGTAACCGCGCACGCCATTGCATGCGCGAGCCCCCTCCACCGCTTCGCGGTCACCCTCCCCCAATGGGGGAGGAGACAGGTCTATCAGAACCGGGCCGTCAGGCTGATCGAGGCGCTGGAGCCGAGATCGTAGTTGTTGATCCGGATCTTGTTGCCCAGCTCCTGATACTCGTCGAACTCGGTGCCGAGCAGGTTGCGCAGCTCGAGCGCGAAGCCGAGGTCGCGGCCCATGGCCTCGAAGTCCTTGCGATAGACGAAGTCGAGGAAGATGCCCGGCTCCTGGATGTAGTCCGGTTCGCGGCTGCCGCTCACGCCCGCGCCGCGCGCGGTGATGCGCTCCGACACGTAGTTGACGATCAGGGTCGCCTGCGACCGCGCCGTGTCGTCTTCCCAGCCAAACTGGGCGTTGACCACGTGCTCGGACTGGCCTTGCATGCGGCTGCCATCCTGAATGAAGAAGGCCGCGCTTTCCGCCACGCCTGCGCCACCGAGGGTAAAGACCCGGTCACCCGCATCCACCTGAACCTCGGAGTCCGAGTAGGTGTAGTTGGCCTGGACCAGCCACCGCTTGTTGGCGATGAAGCTCATGCCGTTGTCCGGGAACTCGAAGTACTTCTTGGCTTCGACCTCGGCACCGATGATGGTCGCCTGCGGCGCGTTCAGGAAGGACTGCTGACGCTGGTTGCCGACGTCGACGATGATCGACTCCACCGGGTTTTCCAGGTCCTTGTAGAAGACGCCGGCCGTGATGAACTGCTGGCGGGCGAAGTACCATTCCCAGCGCGCGTCCAGGTTCAGGATCTCGGTGTCGATCAGGAACGGGTTGCCGATAAAGGTCCGGTCGGAGTCCGGGTCGGTGTAGGATTGGGGTGCCAGCTCGCGGAACTGGGGCCGGCCGATGGTCTGCGAGGCAGCGAGACGCAGTTGCATGTCTTCGGCGAAGTTCCAGGTGACGGTCGCGGCCGGCAGCCAATACTGCTCCTCGATCCCGGTGCCCGCGAAGGGCGCGGCACCGCCGAACAGGTCGCGCGGCGAGACCGACTGTTCGCCGTCCTCATAACGGACGCCGACGGTCAGGTTCACCAGCGGGATGATTTCGGCCTCGACCTGACCGTAGATGGCGTTGACGGTCAGTTCCGCGTCATAGGCGGCGGCACCATTCGACCCCGTGATCTCCTCGATCTGGAGCGTCGTGCCGTTGATGTTGAAGTCCGAAAACAGGAAGTCGACACGCGACTCGCGCTGGTCCTCGCTGAGGCCGCCCGGCGAGATGAAGCGCAGGTCGCGACGCTCGGAATCACGGGTGTTGTCGAGATGGGCGAGACCCAGGCTGAAAACCGCCTCGCGATAGTCCGACAGTTCCAGCGTGTAGCGGAAGTCGGCACCGGCCGAGAAGACGTCGTCCTGAAGCTCGCTGAACGAGATCAGGTTGCGGTTGATGTCGTGGACGTAGGCACCGGCCGCATTGCGACCATAACCGAAGCGGGTCTCGTACGGAGCATCGCGCGAGGTGGTCGCGAAGGCAGCGCGCCAGTCGATCTCGATGGCTCCATCGGCGAAATCGTGCTCGCCGGCCAGCTGGGTCGAGAAGAGCTGACGCACGAAGTATTCCGTGAAGTCATCGCGGATGACCGAGCCGCCGGCATCGAAGTCAGGACCTTCCTGGGTCCGGGCTTCCTTGGAGGTGCTGCGGACGTAGAAGTTGGTCCAGCGGACCTCATGATCCAGACCCGACAGGGACAGGGCACCGAGGAAGTTCAGCTGAACGTCGTTCTGGGTCGAGGCGAAGGCCTTGGAGGTCGAAACAACGAGGTTGGAGCCGGAGAACTGACCCTCTTCCTGGAAGCCCTGGCGAGTCTGGCTGCTGTAGTCATAGCCGGCCACGGCGAGGACGCCGAGCGTGCCGATCGGGGTCTCGTTCGAGAAGCCGCCCGAGGCCTCGATGCTGCCGTCGATCGGGATTTCCTCGCGCTGGAGGAGACGAAGCGACGAATTCTCGAATGACTGGCCGATCTGGCGCAGCTGGGTTGCGGTGTAGTTCGGACCCGCCTGGATGCGGTTGCCCGACCGGAAGGCCAGGGCCAGCGGGCCCGGCACGTCGCGGGTGCCGTCGTCGAAGCCGAGGAAGTCGGTGCGGCTGCCGAAATAGATCAAGCCATCCTGGGCGGTTGTTTCCGTGTCGTAGCCGATGCCGACCTTCAGGTCGAAGAAGGGCTCATTAGGGGCGTCGACCGTTTCCAGGTCGATCACACCACCGCCGAACTCACCGGGGTAGTTGACCGAATAGGTCTTCTGAACGGTCACGCCTTCGAGGATCGACGACGGGAACAGATCCAGCGGAACGACGCGTTGCAGAGGTTCAGGCGAAGGAAGCGGCGAACCGTTGAGGAGGGCCGAAGAGTAGCGCTCGCCGAGGCCCCGGACATAGACGAAGCGGCCTTCGACCACTGACAGGCCAGTGACCCGGGTCAGGGCGGCAGCAGCGCTGGAGTCGCCTGTACGCTCAAGGTCCTCGGCCGTCAGGAAGGCGGCGACCTCAGGGCTCTCACGGTTGGGTTCGGGAATGTAACGGCCGAGGACGACGATCTCGTCGACCTCGGTGGCCTCGTCCTGAGCGGGGTCAGCGGCGGTCTGCTCGACCGGGGCCGTCTGGGCCGTGGCCAGGCCGGGCGCGATCAGCGCGCTGGTGGCCAGGAGGACCCCTGTCAGGGTCAGGGAAAGAGTCTTCATGATCTGCGCGCCTTGAAGGGGTTCAACGGAAAGCGGGAAAGGCGGCGGCGGCCGGTGAAGGCCGCCGCCTCGCAATCCGTCATCAGCAGGTCGTGTTGCCCGACAGGCCGCACGTCCAGCCGGCGTACCAGGTGTCGGCGGCGTTCTGGACAGCGCCGATGTAGGTCGTCGCCGTGAAGAAGCTGTAGACGGCCGGGGCGTTGACCGGGGTCACGGCAGTTTCGTTGGCGCCGTTGATGAAGGTCAGGACCTGGTTGGTCAGCGTCGCGCCCGATGCCGGAGCCGTCAGGGTCGACGTTCCCGCAGCCGTGTTGCCGACGCTCGGAGCGGTCGTGAAGACCGCCGTCGAGATCGTGGCGTTGGCCGGGCGGTAGGAGACCGGGCAGGACATGAACACCGAGCGGAAGTTCGTTCCCGCCGTCTGGGTGTCAGCGTCGGCGATGGCCAGGCAGCCAGCGACCGAGCCTGGGGCCGCCGTGAAGACCGAGTTGATGACGGTTGCGGCCGTGCCGGTGTCGAAGTGAGCCACGGTGTGGGCATCGATCGGCGAGTTACGGCCGACCAGCGTCCAGTTGGCGATCTGCGGACGCGAGTTGTAGCGCGAGGCCAGCGGGGTCGCAGCCGGAGCGGCCGAGAACTCGAAGCCGGCCGAACGGCTGGTCGAGGTCGGGGCACGCTGGGTGACGATGCCGAACTGGGCACCCCCGCGCCAGCCCGTGTCGGTGTCGAAGGCGTCATCGTCGGCGCCAGTGATCACGATGCGGCGCAGGTTCACGTTGCCGCCGAAGATTTCGATGCCGTCGTCCGAAGAGTTGTGGACCTGGACGAACTCGACCGTCGTGCCCGAGCCGACACCACCCATGGTGAGGCCCTGCAGTTCGTTTCCGGTCGAGATCTCGAAGCCCGAGAACTTGATCTGGACGTAGCGGATGCGGCCCGAGTTATCGGTCGGGGTGTTGCCGCCGTAGAAGGCCGAGGTGCCTTCGACCTGGCCAGTGCAGGTGACCGGGGCGGTCAGCTGGCAGTTGGCCTGGGGCGCGCGGCCGGCGATCACGAGACCGCCCCACTGACCCTGGGAGGTCAGTGTGGTGGTGCCTTCGATGTTCTGACGGCTGGTGAAGATGATCGGGTTCGACGCCGTGCCTTCCGCGAAGATCTGCGAGCCGCGGTTGACGATCAGATAGTCCGAACCGCCCGAGGCGAACACGCGCACGCCCGGCTCGATCGTCAGGATGCCCTGCTGACCGGTGGTCGAGGCGGGATCGATGCCGCGGTCGGTGCCGACCTGGGTGCGGCCCGAGATGGCGTAGATGGTGCCGGCGCGGTTGGTCAGCGTCAGGTTGCCGATGATGTCGGCCGGCAGCTGGCAGGCGCGCAGGGTGCCGTTCGCCACCAGGCCCACGTTGGCGAGGCCGGCCGGGCAGTCGGCGGCCGGCGTGCCCGGGGTCGGCGGGGTCGGGGTGGTCGGCGTGGTCGGGGTCGTGCCGCCGCCGAAGTCGCCCTCACCGGGCGAAGCCACTTCGGCAGAGCCGCAGGCGGCCAGCGCCATCACGGCCGCACCGGCCATCAGAACCTTGGTCAGTCGAAGCATCGGGGATCCCCTCGCGTTGAAAGTTCGGTCGCCACGCGCCCGAACGACGCAGTCCCAGCAACCCCGCGCCGCCTTTAGGGGGTCAATGCGATGCTCCCGTGACAGAAAATCGACTGATTATTACAGTCGCTCCGATAACGGAGGAGTATTCATCAAATTTTCGATTCTGAATACTTTCGACGATTGCGCAACAATCCATCCGACAACGGACTTTATCGCTCACGAGTGATCCGCTGCCGAATCCATCTTGAGCCCACCGGCGGTTTCGCTAGGGTGCCCCGCGCTGCTGCGGGCATGATGTAGTGGTAGCCTGAAAGCTTCCCAAGCTTTTCGTGCGGGTTCGATTCCCGCTGCCCGCTCCAGCCCTGACGGAGCCCAAAACGCCGCCCTTGCAGGGCGGCGTTTCCTATTTCGCGTGCCCAGACTAGGGGCGCTTGCGGGTCAGCAAGCCGGCGCCGGAGCCCACTGTGGTGGCGATCCCTATGGCGGCCCAGAATGCGGCGTCGCCCCAGTTGCGGAACCACAGGTGAAACCCGACCACGCCGATCCAGATCAAGGCGAGGCCGAGGGTCGCGCCGGCCGGGGCGGAACGCCCTGACCGGCCGTCGCCAGAGCCCCGCGTCACTGGCGCGTGACCGCGACGCCACGGTCCTCGAGAATCTCCTGGACGCTGTCATCGCCCGCGAGGTGGGCGCTGCCGACAGCGATGAAGGTCGTGCCGGAACCCGCGAGAAGGGTCTGGATCTGGTCCGCCCAGTTGGCGTTACGACGCGCCAGCAGGGCCTGGTACACTTCTTCCGACGCTGCGCGCATCTCGTCGACGCCGAGGCGCTCGATGCCTTCGACATCTCCGGTGGCCCAGGCGGACACCAGGCCATCCAGTTCGGTCGTGGCATTCTCGAAGCCCTCAAGCGTGGCGCGAAGGAATGCGACCTGGGTGTCTTCCGACAGGGTCGCCAGAATGCGCACCTGCTCGTCGATCGTCTCGAAGCCCGAGATCGGCTTTCCAGCGGCCTCGGCCCGGGCCTTGAGGATCGTCTCGACGCCGGACCGGGGGTCGTAGCCCGCGCGCATCAGCGGCGCGACCGAGAGGGTCAGGCCGGCAAGCCAGGGACGAAGGGGGTCGAGCTGGGCCGCGGAGGCACCAATCGACTGGGCCGCCTCGTTCAGGTCGGCGAGCTCTTCCGGCGTCAGCAGGCTGGACAGGGGGCGGTCGGGCGACACGCCATATTGACCGATCAGGGGCTGGATGGCGGCCTGGTCGTCGGGATTGGAGATTTCGAAGATCACGTTCTGGCTGGCGTCGAAGGCAGCGTCGACCTTGGCCGAGCCCCACGCGGTGGTGGGACGCAGCACGTGGACCGTGCCGAAGAGATATAGGGTCGAGTCAGCGTCCCTGATGACCCAGAGCGCAGGCCCGTCACCCTGAGCCTGGGGAACGGAAGCCGGAGCGGTCGTCTGGGCGAAGGCGTCGGCGGGTGCCGAGGCCAGCAGCGTCACGGTCAGGCCGAGACCGAGGGCAGCACCGGCGGCCGAGCGGCCGATTCGAGCGGCGGAGGACTTGAGCAGGGAGGCAAGTTTCATCGTTCCGATCCTTTCGATCAGTTGGGCAGGCGTTGAGGTCAGAAGGAAGGCGAAGTGGGGTCAGGAGATCCCGCGTCGCGCGGAGGCGACGATGGAAGCGAGCAGATAGACGGCCATCAGTATGCCCATCATCGCCCAGGCACTGATGCTCTCCACCAATCCAAGGCGCTCGGCCGCGGCATAGAGGAACAGCGCCGTCTGCAGCGCCCAGAAGGCGATGGCTGAAGTGTCGGCCATGACCTGGCGCAGCATCTCGTCTGCACGACGCCAGAGCATGACGTTGGCGACCGTCTGGATGGCCAGCAGGGCCACGATTCCCCCGAAGACGAGATTCGGCGCGACGGAGGCTGGCGCGTACATCGGCATGAGGAACATGACGCCAGCCAGCAGGAAGACGCTGATCTGGAGCACCCCGCAACCCTTCGGGATGGTAGAGGGCCGGGTGAAGAGCACAACCAGGCTCATCAGGCCTATGGCGATCAGGGCGACCGCCATCGCCGTGGCGAGGACATCAGGCCATGGCGCGCCCTGAGACTCGAATGTCTTGGCCATGCCGTAGCCGGCGAGAGCACCGACACCCCCGAGAACAATGGCCATGCCGATCTTCGTGGCGAGGGACTGGGGGCGATCTTCAGACTTGGACATCATGTTCAGGCTCCGGTGTCCGAAAAGATGGATTCAATGGGTTGTTCGAAGACGCGAGCGATCTTGAAGGCGAGTGGCAGGGAGGGGTCATAGCGGCCGGTCTCCAGCGCATTGACCGTCTGGCGCGAGACCCCTAGCGCGGCAGCCAGGTCCGCCTGGCTCCAGTTGCGCTCCGCGCGGAGGACCTTGAGGCGATTGTTCATGAGGTCACCGACGCTGAAGCCACCAGAAGGCCCAGGCGACGCCATAGCCGATAGCCTGGCTGAGGCCGATGATCGCCGCGCCGCCCAGGAGCAAATCTTTGGGTTGGGCCGTGAGGGCTTCGGGCGTGGAATAGGCGAGCGTGAACAGGGCGACGCTGCCGATGGCCAGGCCAAAGGTCGAACCCCACCACCAGGCCCACTTGTGAGCTTCCTGCGCAGCCTCATCGAGGGCGCGCCACCAACGGGCGCACGCCCAAAGCGTCAGGGCCATGGCGATGCCGACCGCGCCGGCGACGATCGCCGGGCCAACGCCATCGAGGTCGCCGAAGGCCGTCGAAAGGCCACCAGCGACCATTCCGGCAAGGACGCAGAAGCCCATGACGGCAGCGTACCGGGACAGGGGGCGTTCAGACACTGTTTCCTCCGCGATCCAACCAAATGCCATGACAAGCGACCTCGTCTGATTGACAAGGCTGTTTTACACCGCTCGCACGGCTTGTCAAGTGACCTTGTCAGCGGTCGCGCGAATCTTCAAGAGCCGGACGTTGCGGCTCTACCCGGGCCGCGTCAGCCAGCAGTTCGGGGCGGTTCAGCGCGCGGGGCGCGGCATCGACCGGGGCGGCCAGCGGCAGGTCGCGGCCCTCGTGATCGACCTTCAGATCCTCGAAACGGCGGGCCGAGACCATCACCTGCGTCTCCAGCGAGCCGACGAAGGCATTGTACCTGTCGACGGCGAGCCCCAGCGACTTGCCCAGCCCCGCGGCGTGGCTGCCCATGACCGACAGTCGCTTGTAGAGTTCCTTGCCCAGCTTCGCGACCTCATCGGCGTTTCGGGACTGCTCCTCCGCCCGCCAGCCGTAGGCGACGGCCTTGCACAGGGCAAAGAGCGTTGAGGGTGTGACGATGATGACGCGTTTGGTCATCGCCTCGGTCATCAACTCGGGCTCACGATCCAGGGCGGCCGAGAGGAAGGCGTCACTGGGCACGAACAGGGCGACGAAGTCGGGGCTGGGCGTGAACTGGTCCTGATAGGCCTTGGCGGCGAGCGCGGCTACGTGGGCCTTGATGGCCTGGGCGTTGCGGGCCGCGAGCGCGGCCTCGCGTTCCGCGTCGTCGGCGTCGCCGGGTTCCGGGAACACCAGCGGGGCCTTGGCGTCGATGACGAACATGCCCGCGCCCGGAAGGCGCACGAGGAAGTCGGGGCGCTTCTGGCGGCCATCCTCGTCGGCGGCGGAGGATTGCTCGATGAAGTCGAAACGGCCCGCCATGCCGGCGGCCTCCAGCACATTGCGGCAAGTCTGCTCGCCCCAGCGGCCCCGCCGACCGGTGTTGCCACGCAGGACCTCGGTCAGGCGGCGCGCCTCGTCGCGGGTTGCCGACGACGCGATCATCAGGGCCGACAGCTGTTCCTTGAGCGTGCCGGTCTCCTCGGCGCGAGCTTTCTCGAGCGCCGTCACCTTCTCCTCGAACTTGGAGAGCGTCTCGGCCACGGGCTTGAGCTGGGCCTCAAGCCGTTCGCGGGCGACGCGATCCTGGGCCTGAAAGGTTTCCGTGGCGCGGGTCACCATCTGGTCGGCCACCGCCTGAGCCGACTGGGCGGCCTGGGCCTTGAGGAACTCGGCCATCGTCGCGCGGCTGTCTTCCAGCAGCGTCAGCCGTTCCTCCGCCAGCGTCACCTGCCCCTTCGCCGTGCGCCAGTTCAGGAAAGCCCAGACGAAGGCGAGCGCGAAGCCGACGGCGAGGGCGGCGAGGATCAGGGTCGGGGCGTTCATGATCCGTTCGATAGACGGAGTCGGGGCGCGGGGCGAGCATCGCGGATGCCCGAGCCGCATTTGTACCGTCGAAGGAGTGCAAGGCGTCCAGAGCGTGCAAGGAGTCCAAGCCGTACAAGGAGTCCACGGAGTGGATTGAGTCCCCGGAGTCCCCGGGGTCCCGATCGTCGAGACCGTCAGGCTTCTTTCGATGACGAGGCGAGGCGGGTGCTCATCGATGCATCCTAGAGGATTCCTACGTCAGAATCGGACGCAGGGTTTCCCGACCCGCCGCAAGCGGAGTCGCTAGGCGGGACGCCGCGCCCGAAGCGCCTGGACGATGGTGCCGTCGTCCAGCCAGTCCAGCTCTCCTCCGACGGGGACGCCGCGGGCGAGCGAGGTGATTTCCAGCCCATCCCCTGCGATGCGATCGGCGAGGTAGTGGGCGGTGGTCTGGCCGTCGACGGTGGCCGGAAGCGCCAGGACGACCTCGCGCACGCCCCCTCCCCTGACCCGGCCGACCAGTTCGGAGACGCGCAGGGCATCGGGGCCAACGCCGTCCAGCGCGGACAGGAGCCCACCCAGCACATGGTACTTGCCGCGAAAGGCGCCCGACCGCTCCATGGCCCACAGCGCCCCGGCCTCCTCGACCACGCAGATCAGGCCGTTGTCGCGGGCGGGATCGGAACAGATGGCGCAGGGGTCGCGGGTATCGGGCGTCCCGCAGACCGAGCAGGACACCACCTTCTCGGCGGTCTCGGCGAGTGAGGCCGCGAGCGGCACCAGAAGCTGCTCACGCTTTTTCAGGAGCGCCAGAGCCGCGCGCCGGGCCGAGCGGGGGCCGAGCCCAGGCAGCTTGGCCAGAAGGCTGATCAGCCGCTCGATCTCGGGTCCGGCGGAAGCGGCCACCAGGGGCCTAGAACAGCTTGGGCATGCCGGGGATGTTGAGCCCCGCCATGGGACCGGCGGCTTCGCGCATCAGCTCGGCGTTGACGGCATCCAGTTTGCGTTTCGCGTCGGCGTGGGCGGCGACGATCAGGTCGGCCAGGATCTCGCCTTCGCCCGGGACCATGAGGCTGTCGTCGATCCGGACCGCCGTGATCTCGCCCGGACCTTTCAGCGCCACGGTCACCATGCCGCCCCCCGAGGTGCCCTCGGCGGTGGTTTCGGCCATTTTCGCCTGGGCGTCCTGCAGCTTCTGCTGCATCGCCTGGGCCTGCTGCATCAGGGCGCTGAGATCTTTCATGCGCCGTAGATAGGCGTTGGCGGGCGCGGGGTGCAAGGCAATCGTGATCCGATGTCCGGCGTGAGCCGCCGGTTGGATCTAGGCTTCAAAGCTTAGTCCTCCTCGACCGCCTCGTCCGGAATCACCGGCAACTCGACCACCGGAGCCAGGGTCTTGATCTCGCCCAGCGTGGCGCCGGGGAAGGCCGCCATGATGGACTGGACGAAGGGGTCGGCCTCGACCTCGGCGCGGAGAGAGGCGGCGGCCTTCCTTTCCTGTTCGATCAGGGTCTCGCCGCCGCCCTGGCCGTTGGCGACGACGAACCATTGGCGGCCGGTCCATTCCTTGAGGCGGCCCGCGAGACGGGTGGCGAGGTTGGCGGGCGCGCCCGGCGCGGGCTCGAACGTCAGCTGGCCGGGCTTGAAGGCGACGGGGCGGACGTAGCGTTGCACGTCCATCTGCAGCGCGATTTCGCGCTTCTCCCCGATCAGGGCGACGACGGCCTC
>JAIERG010000047.1 GCA_019747095.1 Caulobacteraceae bacterium
GTGACGACGGGGGCCAGCAGGTGCGGGATGCCGTCATAGACCGACAGCTCCAGCATCTTGGGGTCGATCATGATGAAGCGGCATTCGGCGGGCGAAAGCCGATACAGGATCGACAGGATCATGGCGTTGACGCCGACCGACTTGCCCGATCCGGTGGTGCCCGCGATCAGCAAGTGCGGCATGCGCGCCAGGTCCGCGACATAGGGCTCGCCGCCGATCGTCTCGCCCAGCGCCAACGGCAGCAGGTGGGCGGGCTTGCCGTATTCGGAGGAGGCCAGCAGGTCGCGCAGATAGACGGTCTCGCGCTTCAGGTTCGGCAGCTCGATGCCGATGGCATTCCTGTTCGGCACGACGGAGATGCGGCAGGCCCGGGCGCTCATCGAACGGGCGATATCGTCGGACAGGGCCACCACGCGGCCGTGCTTCACGCCCGGTGCCGGGACCAGTTCATAGAGGGTGACGACGGGGCCTGGGCGGATCTGGTCGATGACGCCTTTCACGCCGAACTCGGCGAGCACACCCTCCAGCATCTTGGCGTTCTGCTTCAGAGCCGTCTCGTCAACCGTTGACGTTCGAGCGTGGGGCTTGGCCAGCATGGCCAGCGGCGGCAGGTCGAACTCGCCTTCCGGGCGGGCGAAATCAAATGCAGCCTGGGCATCGTCGACGGCCTTCTTGGACGTCCTGGAGGGCTTGGGCGCGGCGACGCGGGGTTCGGGAGCTGTCCGGGCCGACGGCACTGCCGGCTCGGGTGTCGGCTCGTCCCACGGCAGGGGCTCGACGACTTCGTCGTCGTCGGGCAGTTCCAGCCTCGTGGCGCGTCGCGGTGATGTGGCTTTCTGCGGAGCGGCAATCTCCGGCTCCATGATCGGGCGGCGGCGAGCCGGCGCGGGCGCGGACGGGGCCGGGGCGCGACGCAGGCCAGCCAGCCAGGCCCCCGTGTCCGCGAAGTCTTTCGTTCTCAGGCCCACGGCAAAGGCGCAGGTCCACAGGCCGAAAGCGAGGAAGAGAATGCCGCCCACGATCGTTCCGCCCGGCACATCGAGACTGCGGAACAGGCTGTCGAACAGCCCGATCACGGCGTCGCCCCAGAGGCCACCGAGCCCTGTGGCCAGGGGCCAGACGGCGGGAGCCGCGAGTGCCGACAGAGCGCCCGCCAGTGACAACACGCCTCCAGTGGCCGCGAGCGCCTTGAGCGGCGTGGGCTTGAGCCGCTGCTGGATGGCGTCGCCAATGGCGGCCGCTAGTCCAAAGGCGACGGTCAGGGCCGCGGCGGGCCAGGCGGCGAGACCGATCGACTGCATGAAGAGGTCGGCGAACAGGGCGCCGTTCGCGCCCAGCCAGTTGGTCGGTGCTGCCGAAGAGGCTGCGTTCAGGCTGGGGTCGGCCGGGTTCCAGGAGACCAGGGCAATGACCAGCAGCGTGGCCAGGAGCGCCTGTAGCACGCCGCGGAACCGCACCACGAAGGGCGCGTCCCACAGGATGACGGCGCTTTGCCAGGCGCGCTGACCGATGGCGAGGGCGGCGGACATTCACGGCTCCGGACGACGGGAGGCCGCAGTGTGGGTGAGACAGGGTTAAGGGGCTGTTTACCTGAGGGGGAGGGCTTGGGGCTCAGGGAGTAGTGAGCAGGGAGTAGGGGTTCCTGCCGCATCGCCGCAGGACGAAGGTGCACGGCGACAGCATCCTCCAATGTGCTATCCCTGATCCCTCCTCCTTAATCCCTATTCCCTTAGACCCATGTCCCCTTCCCAGACCCATGACGTCATCGTTGCCGGTGCCGGGCTCGCGGGGGCTACGTTCGCTCTGGCGGCGGCGAGCGGCGGGCTCAAGGTCGCGTTGATCGATCCGCAGCCGTTTCCGGTGCAATTGGCCGAGACCTTCGACGGGCGCTCGACAGCGATCGCCTGGTCGACCTTTCGCATGCTGGATGCGTTGGGGGTCGGAGAGAAACTGCGGCCCCACGCCTGCCGGATGGATCGCATTCTGGTGACCGACGGCCGGCGTCCGGGGGCGGCCTCCAAGTCGGCCTCGCCCGCCTTCCTGCGCTTTGATTCCGAAGAGGTCGGCGATACGACCGGCGGCGAGCCCCTGGGCTATATGGTCGAGAACCGCCGCATCCGGGCAGCACTGGCCGAAGTCCTGGCGGACAGCCCGGTCGATCTGATGGCCCCGGCGGCCGTCGAGACGGTCGATGGGGGTGGCCCCCTCGCGATGGTGGCGTTGAAGGATGGCCGCGTTCTCGGGGCTCCACTGGTGGTGGGGGCCGAGGGTCGGGGGTCGCTGGTTCGCAAGGCCGCGGGTATCGACACGGTCGGCTGGGGCTATGGGCAGTCGGGCGTGGTCGCGACCGTGCGTCTGGACTACGACCACGGCAATGTGGCCCACGAATACTTCCTGCCCAACGGCCCCTTCGCCATCCTGCCCCTGACCGACCAGAGGGCCAGTCTGGTATGGACAGAGACAACGCGCGCCGCCGAGGCCCTGCGCGACAGTTCCGACGCCGCCTTCCGGTCGCATCTGATGCGGCGGTTCGGGGAGTTTCTGGGGGAGGCTCGGCCCGAGGGCCCGCGCTTCGTCTATCCCCTGTCCCTGGAGCTGGCGACCCGGCTGACCGGGCCGCGCACGGCTCTGTTGGGCGACGCCGCCCACGGCGTGCACCCGGTAGCGGGTCAGGGCCTGAACATGGGTCTGAAGGACACGGCGGCGCTGGCCGAGATTCTGGTCGAGGCGGCGCGTCTTGGCGAAGACATCGGGTCCGAGACGGTGCTGGATCGCTATGCGCGGTGGCGGCGGTTCGACACCTTCGCCCTGGCGGCCGGGTTCGACGGCTTCGTGCGCCTGTTCTCCAACGACCTCGCGCCGGTTCGCATGGCCCGCGATCTGGGCATGGCGGCGGTCAACCGGATCGCGCCGCTGAGAAGGGCCTTCATGGGCGAGGCCGGCGGGGCCACGGGCGATCTGCCCCGGCTGCTGCGCGGCGAGCCGGTCTGATCGTCGCGCAGGGCGTGTCCGCCGACTACCGACCCTGCGGCGAGATGGTGCGGCCGAGATCGATGGCGAGGCTGCGCCAGACCTGAATCGGATCGTCGAGCTGGCCCGCGCCGCCGCCCTCGTTCAGCAGGACATCGTACTGGGCCACCGCCTGACCGGGCACGTTCGAACCCTCTTCAGGAGCGGCGTAGAAGGCCTTCACGAACCGGCGTTCGCCGTTCCAGCGACTGATGATGGCCTCGGTCGCCTGGGGGCCGGTGAAGGCGGCTGTGAACTGGACGTCCGGGCACCGTCCGTCGGTGCAGGAGAACAACGTCAACACCCAGCGCAGCGGGCCGTCATCGACCCGCAGATAGATCCGGTCTCCCACGGCCTGTGGCTCTGAAACCGTCAGGCCTGCGGCGGTCAGTCGGCCCGTGATGTCTGACACCGGCAAGCCGCTCCATCGACCGGCCGAGGTGGTCGCCGTCTCCTGGGCGTGGCTAACGGTGACCGGAAGGGCGAGGGCGAGGGCGAGGGCGACAGCGGTCGCGGCGATCAAGGCGGTCAGCTTCATGCGGGGGTCCCCGGAGTAGAGGCGGTTCAGTCTAGCGCCGATTGAGGCGAAGCGGCGACGGGCGCGTCGACGGTCTCGGTCGATGCCTGCTCGAGCCACTGCGCCCCCTGCATCTCGTTCAGACGCGAGACGGTGCGCTCGAACTCGAAGGCACCGTCGCCCTTCGGATAGAGGGCCTCGGGCGCGCCGGCCGCGACGGCCACCAGTCTCCGTCGCGCTTCGTAGAGGGTGTCGATCAGCGTGACGAACCGGTTGGCCGCCTGGCGCTTGTCCGGTGTCAGGAGCGGGATGTCCTCAATGAACAGGGTGTGGAAGCGCGCCGCCATAGCCAGATAGTCGCGCGACCCCAGCGGCCGATCGCACAGCTCGGCGAAGGTCGCCCGGGCCAGCCCACCTGCGGTCCTGTGGATCGTCACTTCTCGGCCGAGGATGTGCAGAGTCGTGGGGCACTCCGGCATCTCGCCGCGCAGATCCGCCCACAGCTGTTCGAACCCCTCGCGGCGGGACCCTGCCTCGCCGTTGTACCAGACCCGCGACGCCCGCATCCGGTCCAGTCGCCAGTCGCGCGCACCCTTCAGTTCCACAACTTCGCAGCGTTCAATGATGCGGTCGATGAAGGGCACGAACAGGGGTCGGTTGATCCCATCCCGGTAGAGCTGGTTCGGCGCACGGTTCGAGGTGATGCAGACCACCACCTTTCTGGCGAACAGGGCATCGAACAGGCGGCCAAGGATCATTGCGTCCGCGATGTCGGTGACCTGCAGCTCGTCGAAGCAGAGCAGCCGGGCCTCTGAGGCGATCAGGGCTGCGACTGGTTCGATCGGGTCGTCGCCCTTGTGCGTCCCGAACACGCGCTGCCGCGCCTTGCGGTCGCCTTCGCGCCACTGCCGGACAAGGTCATGGACCCTGGCCATGAAGGCATGGAAGTGAGCGCGGGTTTTCCTCTTCTCGGGTGCGCCGGCAAAGAACAGGTCCATCAGTACGGACTTGCCGCGCCCTGGAGGGCCCCAGAGATAGAGGCCGCGGACCTGTGGGACGCCGCCGAACAGACCGCGCCGCCCCAGATCCTTTTCGAGCCGAACCAGGGCCTCCACAGCCTGCCCCTGCGCGGGGTCGCGGGTCAGGACGCCGGACTTCAGCCGGTTTTCATAGGCGGCGCGGGTGCGTGATCCCATGGTCGCGGGGATTAGCCGGACCGCTCTTTGGAGGAAAGCGGTTGCTTCGCACACGCGAAAGCATAAATGCGACGGTGTGGGACCACGGTTCCGCAAACCCCATACCGCGCTCAGGCCGCGAGCCGCCGTACGGCGAGCGCTGGCGCGTCTGAAGGACTGACAAGAATGGCCTACAACGTCGCCATCGTGGGCGCGACCGGCAATGTCGGGCGCGAAATGCTGACCATCCTCGAGGAGCTCGAGTTTCCGGTCGCCGAGATGCATGCGGTGGCATCGCGTAAATCCAAGGGCGTCGAGGTGGCCTGGAAGGACGGCGTCGTCCGCTGCGAGGTCATCGACACCTTCGACTGGTCCAAGGTGGACATCGTGCTGATGTCGGCCGGCGGCGACGTGAGCCGCGAATGGTCCGAGAAGATCGGCAGGGCCGGTCCCATCGTCATCGACAACTCCTCGGCCTTCCGCAAGGACCCGGACGTTCCCCTGATCGTGCCCGAGGTGAACCCGGACGCCATCAAGGGGGCGACGAAGAAGAACATCATCGCCAATCCCAACTGCTCGACCGCCCAGCTGGTCGTGGCGCTCAAGCCCCTGCATGACGCGGCCAAGATCAAGCGCGCGGTCGTCTCGACCTACCAGTCCGTCTCGGGCGCCGGGAAGGAGGGCATGGACGAGCTGTGGAACCAGACCAAGGCCATCTACGGCCTGGGCGACGCAACGCCGAAGAAGTTCCCCAAGCAGATCGCCTTCAACGTCATCCCGTTCATCGGGGCCTTCCGCGACGACGGCTATACCGACGAGGAAGCCAAGATGTGGGACGAGACCCACAAGATGCTGGACCCGGCGATCCAGCTGACGGTCACCTGCGTGCGCGTGCCGGTCTTCGTCGGCCACTCCGAGTCCGTCACGGTCGAGTTCGACAAGCCGATCAGCCCCGACGAGGCCCGCGCCATCCTGCGCGAGGCGCCGGGCGTGCTGGTCATCGATAAGCAGGAGCATGACGGCTACATCACCCCGGTCGACGCGGCCGGCGAGCACGCCGTCTACGTCAGCCGCATCAGGAAGGACCACACGGTCGAGAACGGCCTGTCGTTCTGGGTGGTTTCGGACAACCTGAGAAAGGGCGCGGCGCTCAATGCCGTCCAGATCGCCCAGCTGCTGGACGAGACAGGTACGATCAAGCCCCGGAGCGGCTACCGGTCGATCGCGGTATGATTGGAACTCCCTCTCCCGGAAGGAGAGGGAGATGAACGCCCGCGCCCCGTTCTTCTCCGCCCTCGGCTGCTACGTCATCTGGGGGTTCATGCCGCTCTTGTTCATGGGGCAGGCGGCGATCGGCTTCACCTCGCTGGAGATCCTGTCCCACCGCGCCCTCTGGTCGGTGCTATTCGCCGGCGGCCTCGTCCTGCTCGCCAGCCAGTCGGGCCAGGTCCGCAAGGCGCTCAGCCAGCCGCGCACAGTCGCATGGCTGCTGTTCGCCACCGTCCTGATCGCCTTCAACTGGGGCGTCTATGTCTGGGCGACAACCCACCAGGCGACGCTCGAGGCCAGCCTCGGCTACTACATCAATCCCCTCCTCAACATGATCGTGGGGCTTTGGTTGTTCCGGGAGCGGATCGATCGCTGGGGCTGGGTCGCCATCGGTCTCGCGGCGATGGGAGTCTTGTTGCAGGCCCTCGCTCTGGGGCGACCGCCGTGGATTTCGCTGATGCTGGCCTTCAGCTTCGGGGCCTATGGCGTGATCAAGAAGCGCGTGCCGGTCGAGGCCCAGGCCGGCCTGTTCATCGAGTGCCTGATCCTGCTGCCGTTCGGGATCGCCTACGTCGCCTGGCTGCAGGCCTCGGGTCTCGGTCACGGATTCTCGTCGCTGGAGGGCTTCGGATGGGCCCTGCTCAATGGTCCGGCGACGGTCCTGCCGCTGGCTCTGTTCGCCTTCGCGGCCCGCCGCATGCCGCTGTCGACCATGGGGTTCATTCAGTTCCTGGCCCCGACGTTACAGTTCTGCGTCGGCCTGGCGGCGGGTGAGGACTTCACCGCCCTGAGAGGCGCATCCTTCGCCTTCATCTGGCTGGGCGCAGGTGTGTTCGCGGCCGCCGCCCTGATGCGGGCCCGGGCAGCCCGTCGAGCGACCGAGGGTGCCGCCCTGCCGGTCTAGAGCGCGGCGTAAAGCGCCCGGATCAGCCGTTGCGCCCGGGGATCGCCGATCAAATAGGGTGACTGGCGCGTCATCGTGTAGGCAGCGGACAGACGCCTTGCCGGATCTGCGAAGGCGCATGATCCGCCCCAGCCGCAATGTCCCACCGCCTCGGGGTTCGGGCCGAAGATGTCGAGCCCGGCGTTACGGGTGAAGCCCGCGCCCCAGCTCATGACGAAGGGCAGGACCTTGTCCTGACCCGCGACCCGCTCGCGTGTCGCCTCGGCCACCACTGTCGGCGACAGTACGCGCTGACCCTCTAGCATCCCGTCGTTGGCGATGACGCCCAGGATACGCGCCAGATCGCGCGCCGTGCCGTGCAGATTGGCCGACGGGATCTCGATCGAGCGCCATTCCGCAGAGCCGCGTCCGCCGGGGGCCGAGCCCTTGTCCAGGAACGCGGCCTTCTTGATGGCGTCGATGGCCCCGAGGTCGGTCGCCTTGGCCGGCTTTCTGAGCGCCGCCACCCGGCCGTGCTCGCTCTCCGGCAGGCCGATCCACAGGTCGAGACCGAAGGGACGGGCGAAATCCTCAGCCAGTGCGCGACCCATGGTCCGACCGTCGGCGAGGCGGAAGACCTCATTGGCGAGATAGCCGACGGTGATGGGGTGATAGCCCGAGCCCGTCCCGAGCGGCCACATCGGTGCCTGGGCGGCGAGCCGATCCAGCACCGCCTGCCGGTCGAACCAGATGGCCGGATCGGCCGGCTCCGAGAAGCCCGACAGGCCGCCTTGATGAGACAGCAGTTGAGCGACCGTGATCCGGTCCTTGCCCCGGGCTCCGAAGGCTGGCCAAAGAGCGGCGACCGCTTCTTCATAGGCCAGTTTGCCGCGCTCGACCGCCGAGGCCATCAGGATGGCCATCACCGCCTTGCCGGTCGAGAAGACGGGCACCAGCGTGCGTTCGGACATGGGCTCCACCCCGGCCGCATCCGCCTGGCCGGCCCAGATGTCGATGACGGTCTGGCCTTCGATCACCACAGAAAAGCGCGCGCCCTGTTCGTTCAGCCCATCGGGCGCATCGACGAAGTTGGCGGCGAAGGCATCCCTTACCGCGGCAAGGTGATCGGGGCAGTGGCCGGAAATGTCAGGCAGGGTCGTCATTCGTCTTCCCTAGCCGCGCTTTGCGACGCCTGCCACTCCAACGCGGCGCGGCCGGCAACAACGCCTGATGCCAGACTGGCCTGAAGGAGGTAGCCGCCGGTTGGCGCTTCCCAGTCGATCATCTCTCCGGCGACGAAGACGCCGGGTCGAGCCTTCAGCATCAATGATGGATTCAGGCTCTCGAATCGAACCCCGCCTGCCGATGATATGGCCCGCTCCAATCCTTGGATGGCCGTCAACCTGAGCCGGATCGCCTTGATCCTCTTCGCGAGCTTTTCGAGGTTCGCGGGCAATTCGCCGATCTCGCGCAGAATGGCGGCGGCTACGGGGGAAAGGCCGCCGGCCTTGCGCATGTGGTTGGTCAGGCTGTCCTTACCGCGCGGACGCGCCAGCCTCTCGGCCAGCGCGGTCTCGGTCAAATCTGGTCGGAGGTCGACGGTCAGGATGGCCGAACCGTCGCGTGCGATGGCGTCGCGCAGCGCGGACGAGAGGGCGTAAACTGCACCGCCTTCGATCCCGTAGCGAGTGATGACCAGCTCGCCCCGTACCTGCCGGTCCCCGAACGTCAGGAGCGCAGGCTTCAGCACGGCCCCGGCGAACCGTTCGACCAGGACGGGCGACCACGCGACGTTGAAGCCGGCATTGGCCGGGATCAGGGGCGCGACCTCGGCCCCGATCTCCGCAAGGCAGGGGGTCCAGGCGCCGTCCGAACCCAGTCGAGGCCAGCTGGCCCCGCCGAGTGCCAGAACGGTCGCGGATGATCGCTCGTGCCGCTGACCCTCGGGAGTATCAAACACCAGCCTGTCGGCGTCCCAGCCGATCCAGCGCGACCGGGTCCGGATTTCGACCCCGAGATCGCCCAGCCGGGCCAGCCAGGCCCTAAGCAGCGGCGACGCCTTCATGGCCCGGGGGAAGATCCGTCCGGACGAACCAACGAAGGTTGGCTGGCCCAGGCCTCCAGCCCAGGCGATCAGATCGGCCTGGGAAAAGGCGGCGAGCCATGGGGCGAGATGGCCCTCCCGATCGCCGTAGCGACGCGCAAACACCTCTGCCGGCTCGGAATGTGTCAGGTTCAGCCCGCCTCGCCCCGCCATGAGGAACTTGCGTGCCACGGAGGGCATGCGGTCATGCACCACGACCCGTGCCCCCTCGCGCGCCAGTGTCTCAGCGGCCATCAGCCCGGCCGGGCCGGCACCGATGACGTGGACGGGATCGGGAGGGTTCATCCCCATCCCTTAGACCGGCCGGCCTTGCAGCGGAACGTCCGTGCGCGGCATACGCTTGGCTCCCATGAGCGTCGCCTTCACCCGAGAGGAAGATCTGGAGGCCACGGCCGCCGATCTTCCCGATCGCCCGATCTCCCCCCATCCCAATCTGGTTACGCCAGACGGTCTGGCCGCGATCGACGCGGCCCTGGCCGAGGCCCGTACGGCCTATGCCGCCGCCCAGGCCCGGGGCTCGATCGAAGCGGATCGGACCGCGATGGCACGGGCGACACGGGACCTGCGCTACTGGTCTGCCCGGCGTGCTTCTGCCCAGCTGACCGAAGTGCCTGCTGACGGTCGGGTCCGGTTCGGCGGATCGGTCACTATCGAGCGCGATGACGGCAGAACCCAGACATGGCGGATCGTTGGCGAAGACGAGGCGGATCCCGCGAGTGGCTCTGTCAGTCACGTTTCGCCTCTGGCCCGCGCCCTGATCGGGAAGCGCCGAGGAGACGAGGCCGTCGTGGCCGGTCAGACCGTCGAGATCATTGCCGTCGATGGCTGAGATCAGGCGGCGGCGATCTCCGGCAAACCCGCTGCCCGGTCCAGCCGCGCGTCTGTAAGGTCGGCTCCAGCGAGATTGGCCTCGGTCAGATCCGCCCCGGAGAGATCAGCGCCCCTCAGGACCGTCCCCGACAGATCGGCCCGTCCAAGCTCTGCATAGCGCAGGCGGGCCTCGCTCAGATTGGTGGAGATGGAGCGACCGGGGCCAAGCGGCAGGGGGCCGAGGTCGGCGGAGGACAGGTCGGCCTTGGTCAGCAGGGCTCCGCCCATGCGTGAGCCTCGAAGATCAGCCTTTGCCAGCCGCGCACCTCTGAGGTCGGCGTTCTCGAAGTTGGCCCCCTGGAGAGCCAGGCCCCGCAAGTCCAGGCCTGCCAGACAAGCCCCCTTGGCGCTCATGGCAGAAAGCTTGAGGCCCTTGAGCCGGTCCCCGAGCGGGCGAAGGTCCTCGCCATCGAAGATCGCAGCGCCACCGAGCGCGCCGCCGCTCTCGACCCAGGCGTTGGCATCCAGAGCCATTTCGTACAGCTCTTCTGCACGGGCGACCGCGGCCGGATCCGGTTCGCGGATGCAGCCGGTCGTGTCGGTACGGTCCAGCTTGGCAGTCTCGATGGCCACACCGCTGAGGATGGCCCCGCACAACTTGGCACCGGCCAGGTTGGCACCCGCGACGGCTGCACCCTCCATCTGGGCTCCCGACAGGTCTGCGTCCTTCAGGTTGGCCCCGGTGAGGTTCGCGCCCCTCAGCGAGCAGTCGGTGAAGTCGGCCTTGGTCGCGCTGATGCCGTCCATGCGGGAACCATCCAGCGTCGCGCCCGAGAACCGCGCCCCGTCGGCCTGTCCGCCTCGCGTCTCGTGGCGGGCGGCCGCAAGACCCTTGGTCTCGTGGGGCACAGCGATAACGCCCTCGCGGAAGTCCGCCTGGGTCAGGTTGGCTTCGGAAAGGTCCGCGCCCTGCAGGCAGGTCCCCCGGATGTCCGCGCGCACAAGCCGGGCGCGCGTCAGGTCAGCCCCGCGCAGGTCGCAACCGAACAGGACGGCGCGCTCCAGTTTGGCTCCCGCCATATTGCAATTCTGCATGACCGAGCCGGAGAAATCGGCGTCGTCGAGAATCCTGTGGGCCATGCTGACGCCGGTCAGGTCAACGAACTTCAGCGACAGCTTTCGCCCGCCCGGCTTGCCTGAAATGAACCGTTCGTGAGCGGCGGCGAAGAGATCGAAGTCACCCTGACCCAGGCGGCGGCGGTTGATCGTCATGCGGATGCCTCCTCCTGCTCAAGACCCCGGACCCCGGTCAGGATCGCGTCGGTGAAATCGGCCTGGCGGGTCTGCACGCCGTGCAGGTGCGCTCGTGTCATGTCAGCCCGGGTCAGGATCGCACGCTTCATGTCGGCCCCGGACAAGTCGGCCCCGCGAAGTATCGCGCCCGTCAGGTCGGCCGGCAGAAGTCGATCGCGGCCCAGCATGAGAGGACCCAGCTGAACTTCCCTGAGGTCGGCCCCGTTCAGGCGGGCACCGGCCAGTCGGGCGCCCCTGAGGTCCGCGCGACGCAGGTTGGTCGAGCGAAGATCCGCGCCTTCCAGATGGGCCCCTTGGAGCTGAACGCCCTCCATGTTCAGGCCGTAGAAGACCGCCCGTCTCGCCGAAAGCGCTGTCAGGTTCAGTCCCGTGATCGAGCCGAGTTGTCGGAGGTCGACGTCATCGAACACCGAGGGCTGGCCCTCGATACCGCCCGACTCGCACCAGACCGCGTGCTCGTGGAGCATGTTGGCCGCAGGCAGCGACGATACCGGCGCTCCTGCGGGGCGGTTATCGGTCAGGGCCCCTTCCAGATTGGCTCCGTCGGTTCGCCACATGACCGCGGTCACCCCGACCAGGACGGCGTCGCGCAGGTCCGCACCGGTCAGGTCCGCGCCGGACATGTCTGCGCCCGCGAGGTCCGCGCCCCTGAAGTTGGCTGATTTGAGGTTGGCGCGAACGAGCTTGCAGTCCTTCATGATCGCGTCGGAGAAGTCCGCCGCCTGGGCGGCGATCCCCGACAGTCGCGAGCGCTGCAGATTGGCACCGACGAGGCTGGCCCCCTGCGCCTCCGTCGGGTTCCGCTCCTGGGATGCCACGATACGGAATCCCACCGACTTGTCCGCGGCAGCGAGCGCGCCTTCCCGCAGATCCGCCTCGAACAGATCCGCCCCTGAGAGGTCCGCACCCTTCAGGCAGGCCCCGCGCAGGTCTGCTCGACGCAGCGAGGCGTCGATCAGCAGAGCGTCCTGCATGTCCGCTCCGAAAAAGGCTGCGTTATCGAGCCGCGCGCCCGTCAGGTCCGTTCCGATCAGGCTGGCGGCCGAGAAGTCAGCGTCGGCGAGGTTGCGTCCCCTGAGGTTCAGGCCCGAAAGGTCCATCCACGCGAACACCGCGCGCGCGCCACCCGGGCGCGCCTGCCACAGCCGGTCGTGCCGGGCGCAGATCGCGTCGAGCTCCTGTTGGCTGATGCGGCGCCTCACGACGCCTTCTTGGACCGCTGACATAGTCCCATCCTGGGACGGCGCCGCTTAAGGAAGGTTTTCGGAAACCGTGGTTCCGAACAAATTTTTCAGCCTGTCAGCAGGCCCTGTTCGGCCAGAGCCTCTGCCAGTTCACCGGGACCCGTCCACAGACGCGTATAGCCGGCCTCACCGAGGCGCTTCAGTTCGGTGACCAGGTCCGCTCGTGGGCTGACGGCGAAGCGGGCGTCGAAACCCGTACCATCTTCGCTGACGCGGACCATCGGACGGCCGGTCTCAAGGCGATGCAGGAATCCTTCGGAGAGTGTCCTCGCTGCCTCTTCCATCAGGCCGGTCTCGACAACGAGGCCGGCCTGACGCAGGCGCTCCGTGCCGCGCCCGGAAGCAAACGGCGAAGGATCGAGCGCGGCCACAACAACTCGCGTGATGCCCGCCTCGACAAGGAACTGGGCGCAGGACGCTCGCCCGGAAGACCGGGCCCCGCACGGTTCAAGAGTGACGTAGGCCGTCGCACCTCGGGCCGCCTCACCGGCCGCAGGCACCGCCTGCTCCTCGGCGTGCGGCCGCCCTCCGGGTGCCGTCGCCGCCTCTGCCACGACCTGCCCGTCTTTCACCAGAACGCAGCCGACAGAAGGGTTGGGCCACGTCTCGCCCATGCGGGCGAACGCGAGCTCGATCGCGCGCGCCATGAAGCGGGCATCGTCGGCACTCATGCGGCTTCAGGCAGGGGCTGGGCGCGGTCGGCGTCCAGATAGCGGGCCTCGGTCGGCTTCAGTTCCGCGTCCAGCTCGATCTCAAGCGGATTGCCGGTCGGGATCTCTACCCCGACGATCCGGTCATCCGGCACGCCGAACAGGTGCTTCACGATGGCGCGAAGCGAGTTGCCATGCGCTGCGATCAGCACGTCTTCCCCGGCTGCCAGTCGTGGCGCGATGGCGTCGTTCCAGTAAGGCAGGACCCGATCCAGAGTGGTCTTGAGGCTCTCGGTCGTGGGAATGGTCTGACCGGCGTATCGAGGGTCCCCGTCGAAGTCCCACTCGGACCCGGTCTCCAGCGGAGGCGGGGGTATGTCGTAGCTGCGACGCCAGACCTTGACCTGGTCCTCGCCGTGCTTTCGGGCTGTCTCGGCCTTGTCCAGACCGGTCAGGCCACCATAGTGACGCTCGTTCAGCCGCCAGTCCTCCACGACCGGCACATCCTTCAGGCCCGCCGACTGTAATGCGAGGGCACCGGTGCGTTTCGCCCGGGTCAGGACCGAGGTGAACATCACGCCGGGATGGAAGCCCGCCTGTGCGATGAGCTCTCCGGCTCGCCGGGCCTGGGCTTCACCTTCGGCCGTCAGGTCCACATCGACCCAGCCGGTGAAGCGGTTTTCCAGGTTCCATTGGCTCTGGCCGTGGCGCAGCAGGATCAGACGGGGCATGCGGTCTCCGGGAAACTCCAGTGAGCCGGGGTAGGCTTGGCCCATTCGTGGGTCAAGACGGGATCCCCCGCTCAGCGGTGACGTTGTTGTCGGCTTCCAAGCCCCCGTCTATACCGCGCTCCGTCCGGCCCCGGGCTCACTTATCGGAATGTCGCATGCAGAAGCCTCGTCAGGACCTGATCGCCAATACCTTCGAGTACGAGACCATCGCGCTGGTGAAACCCACCGGGTTCCGGGAGTACGATGCGCGCTGGATCCTCGAAAAGGAGATCAATCTCCTCGGCATCCAGGCCCTGGGCCTCGCCGTGGCGACCTTTGCGCATGAGCAAGGGGTGAAGCCCCGCATCGTCGTGGGCCACGACTTCCGCTCCTATTCCTCGACGGTGAAGCACGCCCTGACCATCGGCCTGATGGAGGGCGGGATGGAGGTGCTGGACGTGGGTCTGGCCCTGTCGCCCATGGCCTATTTCGGCCAGTTCGCGCTGGAGGCGCCGTGCGTGGCCATGGTGACGGCCAGCCACAACGAGAACGGCTGGACCGGCGTGAAGATGGGCACCAATCCGCCCGTCACCTTCGGCCCCGACGAGATCGGGCGGCTGAAGGAGATCGTGCTGTCGGGAACCGGCGTGCCCCGTCCCGGCGGGCGCATCGAGCGCGTCGAGAACTTCCGTGAGACCTACCTTCAGGAAGTGGTCGGCGACATCAAGCTGAGCCGTCCGCTGAAGGTCGTCTGCGCCACCGGCAACGGCACGGCCGGGGCCTTCGCCCCCGAGGCGCTGCGGCGCATGGGTGCCGAGGTGATCGAGATGGACGCCGAGCTCGACTGGAGCTTCCCAAAGTACAATCCCAACCCCGAGGACCACGCCATGCTGGTCCAGATGGCCGAGAAGGTGCGCGAGACGGGCGCCGACCTCGCCTTGGGCTTCGACGGCGACGGCGACCGTTGCGGGGTGGTGGACGACACCGGCGAGGAGATCTTCGCCGACAAGATCGGGCTGCTCCTGGCGCGCGACCTCTCGGCGCTGCATCCCAACGCGACCTTCGTCGTCGATGTGAAGTCGACCGGTCTCTACAAGACCGACGAGGTTCTGGCCGCGAATGGGGCGACGACCGTCTACTGGAAGACCGGCCACAGCTACATCAAAAGGAAGACCGCCGAGCTGGGTGCGCTGGCGGGCTTTGAGAAGTCCGGGCACTTCTTCCTCGCGAACCCCATCGGGCGGGGCTACGACGACGGCCTTGTGGCGGCGGCGGCGGTGCTACAGATGTTGGACCGCAATCCGGGCAAGCGCCTGTCCGAACTCAAGCGCGCCCTGCCCGACGCCTGGACCAGCCTGACGATGTCGCCGCATTGCGACGACGAGCTGAAGTACGATGTCCTGGCCAGGATCGTCGCTGAGTACGAGGCCCTGGCGGCAAAGGGTGGCTCGATCCTGGGGCGCAAGATCGTCGAGGTCATCACCGTCAACGGTGCCCGGGTGCATCTGGACGATGGGTCGTGGGTGCTGGTCCGCGCCTCCTCCAACAAGCCGGAGCTGGTCGTGGTGGTCGAGTCCATGCGATCCGAGGACGACATGCGCGCCCTGTTCCGCCAAGAGGTGAAGCCGCGCCTGGCCCGCCACCCCGAGGTCGGCGCCTACAACCAGGAAATCTGACGCCGTCTAGGCGGGCAGCCGTAGCTCGAAGGTGGTGCCCGTGGGGCCGGTCTCGACCAGGCGCAGGTCGCCGCCGTGGTTGGCGGCCAGCTCGCGCGAGATGGTGAGGCCCAGCCCCGTGCCGTCCGAACCGCTACCGCTGACGAAGGGTTCGAACAGGCGCTCCGAAAGGCGCGGCGGGATGCCGGGACCGTCGTCAGCGATGCGGATGACGGTCCAGCCCGGCTCCTCGGTCGCTGAAACGGTGACGCATCCGAGTGCGCCGCGCCGGCCTGGCTTGCGCGTCGGATCGGCCTCGATGGCCTGGCGGGCGTTGCGCATCAGATTGACAAGAATGCGGTGCAGCTGGTCGCCGTCGGCTCGGATGGAGAACCGGGCGGGGAGGCTCTTGGCCAGGCGCACGCCGGTCGGCTCGAGCCCGGCATCCTCGGCGGCCGCCGCGATAGCCGGGGCGAGCGCGAGACGATCCACGACGGGGGCCGGTTCCTCGGACTTGCCGTAGTCCAGCACGTTGCGAGCCAGGGCGGCGGCGCGGCCCAGGGCGCGCTCCAGCCGGGGCAGGGCCTTGGCGACCTGCGGATCCGGCGAGGCGGCAAGGCGCTCGGACGCCAACTGGGCCGAGGTCAGCATGTTTCTGAGATCGTGGTTGATCTTTGCCACGGCCTCGCCGAGTGCGACGAGGCGCGCGCGCGACATCAACGATTGACGCACTTCCTCCTGCATGCGCGCGAGTTCGCGCTCGACTCGGCCGATCTCATCCTGTCGGTCCGAGGGTTCGGGGCCGGGCAGCAGAGGGTCGGCAGCGAAGCCCTCGATCGAGCGAGTCACGCGTCGGAGGGGCCGCAAGACGAGGAAGGCCAGACCCGCATAGAGCAATCCGCCGGCCGCGGCCGAGATGAGCAAGGAGACGATCAGACTGTTGAGCAGGAAGGCGCGCAGCTCCTGCTTCAAGGGCTCGGCCGGGGCGACGACATCGATGAAGTCGCCGGACCGATAGCGGGGCGCGGCGCGGACCCGAATGGACCGATCCGGGTGGCTCATCAGGGTTTCGAATGGCTCCCAAAGCCGGGCCCCGGTGTTTCGGCGCCTCAGATCGATGAAGTTCGGCGCACGAGGTAGATCGGGCGCGCGCAACAGCTGGCTCATGACGCCCTGGTCAGAAATGGCGACGGCCGACACGCCCCCGATCCGGAGCAACTGGTCGGCGGTCTCATCGTCGACGGCATTGTAGGGCAGGGCTTCGACCCCAACCGAGGCCAACTCGGCCGCCTGAAGTCTGTCCTGGAGCCAGGTCTCGTGGAAGTTGGCGGCGTTGGGCAGGAGGATGAGGGCCTCGACCACCAGAGTGAACAGCACGGTCAGGATCAGCAGCCGCGACTGCAGGCCATCGGGCGCGGCGGGTCGCCAACGGCGGACCCGTGTCAGAAGGTTATTGAGCTGATCGCGCGGGGTCACGGCGCCGCCCCTCCGGGCAGGCGGCGCTGCACGGCCTTGAGCGCCAGGGGAAGGATGACGGCCAGGACGAAGACACCCAGCATCGGTGCCCAGAACTGACCGAAGAGCGCCTGAATGTCCGGGTCCGGGTCGTTGACCAGAAGCATGTTCAGGCGCGCCCCGATCCAGCAGTAGATGATGTGGGCTGGCAGAAGGCCGATCACGGTGGCGACAGAGTATGGAAACAGCCGGACCGTCATCAGACCGGCGGCGACATTGATCATGTGGAACGGCACCACGACGGCCAGTCGGGAGGCCAGCACATACCAGAAGGTATCCTTGTCGATGGTGGCGCACACCCTGGCGAACATCCCCTTGTCCACCTCAGCTCTGCGCCGCAGGTCCTCACCCAGCGCCGAACGGGCGACGCCATACACGATGAGAGCCCCCAGCGTCGCGGCGATGGCGGTCGACACACCCCCGACCCAGGGGCCGAAAAGATAGCCTGCCGTGATGGTCAGAAAGAAGACGCCCGGCACAACGCTGGCGGTCAGAATGGCGAACAGGGCCATGAGCGCGAGCAACGCCAGCAGATAGTTCTCGGCTGCAAAGGCCCGCAGCGCCGTCCCGTGAACCTTGAGCGTCTCCAGCGACAGGTAGCGATGCCAGCCCATGGAGAAGATCAGGACGATCACCGCCGCCAGGGCGAGGAGAGGGAGAAACTGCGAAAGGCGCTTCATGAATGTCTCAACGCCCGCAACTCCCGGATCGGCGGCCCTATCGGCGTTGACAGCCAAGGCCTCCACCCTTATACGCCCGCCCTTCCCGCGACGGACGCCTTGTCCGGCCGCGCAA
>JAIERG010000113.1 GCA_019747095.1 Caulobacteraceae bacterium
GCAGGTCGCCGGGCGTGGCGACGAGTTCAAGGCCTCCGGCGGCGACGAGATCGGCGGTCACGGCCGGCCAGTTGGAGGCGTCGGGGCCGGCGACGGCGGGCCTGGCCAGACGCGCGGGCTCCAGCGGATTGTGCCCGCCCCAGGGCTCGCGCCCCAGGATTGAGCCGAATGATCCGCCCATCACCACGACGTCGGCCAGCCGCAGGAACAGGCCGAGTTCGCCCAGAGTGTCGGCGACGTAGATGTCGGTCTCGGCGTTCGGCGTGGTGCCACGCGAGCGAAGCGCGAAGCGGTAACCGTCGCGCGTCAGGGCCGTGGCGATCTCGGCCCCGCGCTCGGGATGGCGAGGCACAAGGATCAGGCACAGCCGCTCGGCCAGATGATCCAGGGCGCGGACGATGGCGATCTCCTCGCCCTCGTGGGTCGAGGCTGCGACCACCACGGGCCGGTCACCGATGGCGGCCGAGAGGGCGGTGAATGCCGCCGCGTCGTGGGGCAGGGGGCCACCGGTGAGCTTGAGATTCACGAGGCCATCGACACGGCCCCCCAATGACAGGATCCGGTCGGCCGAGACGCTGTCCTGCGGCAGGATGCGGTCAAAGCCCCCGACAATGGTCCTTGCTGCGCCAGGAAAGCGCGCCCAGCCCCCGGCGGTCTTCTCGGTAATGCGCGCGCTGACCAGCGCCAGGGGCACGCCGCGCCTCTTGGCCGCCAAGATCAGATTCGGCCACAGCTCGCTCTCGACGAAGACGCCCAGCGCCGGCTGCCAGTGGTCCAGAAAGGCCGCGACGGCCCCAGGGGTGTCGATCGGTGCGAACTGATGGATGACGCCGGGGGGAAGGCGCTGGGCCAGCAGCTCGGCCGAAGTGACCGTACCGGAGGTCACCAACACCGTCAGGTCGGGCCGGCCCTTGGCGAACTGTTCGACCACCGGAAGCAGCGACAGGGTCTCACCGACGCTGACGCCATGCAGCCAGACGAGAAGTCCAACAGGTCGCGCCACGCTGGCGATGCCCAGACGCTCATCGACGCGGCGAGGGTCCTCCTTGCCCTGTTTGGCGCGCGCGTCGAGCAGTCGGGGAGCGAGCGGCTCAACCATCCCGGTGAGGGCACGATAGGCGGCGAGCGCCAGGCTCATATCCGCGCCAATCCAGTGATCGCGTCGGCGCGCGCCTCCACTGCCGTCAGGCGATCGGTCCACGCCGTCGTGACTTCGGCGATCTCGGCCCCGACGGGATAACGCGCCAGATCATAGACGATGGCACCGCGTGAAAACGGCAAGGGAAGAACAGCCCGGTCCCAGCTGTCCAGCCGGACCGCCGGATTGCAGCTTAAGCCGATGAACAGCACCGGCGCGCCCGACATCTTGGCCATCAACGGCATGCCCTCCGCCATCACTCGCGACGGGCCACGAGGGCCATCCGGCGTGATCGCGAGGCCCCCGACCTTCAACTGCCTGAGTGCGTCCCGCAGCGCCCTGGATCCCCCTTTGGCGGCATCCCCCTTGTCCTTGTTGGCCGAGGATCCGCGGATCGCCGGAAAGCCCTGCTGAGCCAGGGAGCGGGCAAGAAACTGACCATCAGAACTCAAGGAAACCAGTGCCTTGGTGGGCTGTGCTCGTGTCAGATCCCAACTTGCGGGGCTGAGCGCGATGCGAGAGTGCCAGAAGGCACAGATGACGCCCCCTTGCGCGGCCCAGACGTCTTCGGCGTGCTCGCGCCCCTCGTGGGTCCAACGGATAGTGGCGAAACAAAAGCGCATCCAAGCCGTCAGCATGGAAGAGAGGACCGTCTGGATCAGGGGATTGCGCAACGGCCTCATGTCAGGCCACCGAGGCTACAGTGGGCGTTCCGTCCAGTGACTGGGCTCTCGCCAGTCGGCTGTAGAGCCCGCCCTGCTTGACCAGGGCCTCATGATGACCGGCCTCGACGATGCGTCCGGCCTCCAGCACCAGGATGCGGTCGGCGTGGCGCACGGTGGACAATCTGTGAGCGATCATCAACGTTGATCGCCCGGCCATCAGCCGCTCCAGGGCGGCCTGGACGAGCGCTTCGCTCTCGGTGTCGAGCGCGGAAGTGGCCTCATCAAGCAGCAGGATCGGCGCATCCTTTAGGAACGCCCGCGCGATGGCGATCCTCTGACGTTGCCCGCCTGACAAGCGAAGGCCCGCCTCACCCGCGCGGGTGGCATAGCCCTCCGCGAGGCTGGCGATGAAGTCGTGCGCTGCCGCCGCCTTCGCCGCGTCCTCGATCTGCTCGCGCGTGGCTCCTGGACGACCATAGGCGATGTTGGCTTCGATGCTGTCGTCGAACAGGAACGGTTCCTGGGTGACCAGGGCAATTCGGTCGCGCAGGTCTGTCAACGAGAGGTCGCGCAGATCGATGCCGTTCAGCGTCACGGCGCCGTTCGTCACGTCATAGAAGCGCGGCAGCAGGCTCAGAAGAGTGGACTTGCCGCCACCGGAAGGGCCCACGAGAGCCACTGTCTCACCCGGCGCGACCGAGAAGGATATGTCCGTCAGCGTCGTGATCGCTGCGCCATAACCGAACGACACGTCCTTGAAGGCTATGCTCACCGGGCCAGCGGGCAGGGAACGAGGCTTCGTCGCCTCGCGGATCTCCGGTGCGATGTCCAAGGCTGAGAACAGCCGCTGCGCTGCGGTCAGGCCTTCTGTCATCACCGTCTGCAGGTTGGTGACTTGGCGCAGGGACTGTCCGGCCGACATCAGCAGGCCGACGTAGGCGGCGAAGGCCCCGACGGTCAGTTGATCGTTTCGCGCCTGCCATCCCGCGTACGCCATGATCGCCGCGACGATCAGCATGGCCACCAGGTTTGACGACGGCCCCGCGAAAGCACGCGAGTCGGCCGACTTGATGACATGCTTCTGGCGACGCGCCACGACTTGGCCAACCCGGGCTTCTTCAGCGGCCTCGCGGTTCTCGATCTTGATGAGGCGAACCCCGTCAAGGTTCTCCATCAGGGCAGTCGACAGGTTCTCGGTCTCGACCATGGCCCCGGTGGTGGCCTTGCGCATTCGTTTGCCGAAACGTCGGATGACCCACGCAATCACGGGCGCACCCAGAAAGACGACCAGCGTCATGCGCCAGTCCAGCCACAGCATGTAGCCGAGCACAGCCGCAAGCGTCAGGGCGTGCTGAGTGTAGTTGACCACCCCGTTCGTGAAGGCCTCGCGGACGAGATTGGCGTCGAACAGGACGCTGGAGACGAAGGCCCCAGAATGTTGGCTTCGCAGACGGGCCAGGTCGGCCCGGATCATGGCCCCGAACAGTCGCACCTGGATGTCACCGACCACTCCATGACCGATGCGGTTGACCAGGGCGGCCTGACCCAGAGCCGCCGCCGTCGAGACAAGACCAACGGCCACGATGACAGCCGGAACGCCCCAGAGCGCATCATCGGGACGGATCGCGATCAGGCCCCAGAGCACACGCACCGGCTGACCCAGGAACATGCCGTCGATGGCGGGCTGTAGCAGTTGCAGCACGGTCGCCGTGCTGATGCCCGCCACGGCCGCGCACACCAGTGACAGAACAAGCGCCCCGCGGTGCCGCGAAAGATGGTCTCGCCAGACGCGCGTCAGCAGGCCGCGCGAGGGCGCAGCCGTGGCGTCCAGGTTCGGATCGGGCGGACTCATGTGTCCGAGGTCGGACGGGACGGAGGCCAAGTCAACTGGCGATCAGTTGTGCAAGCCGCATAGGGCGATTTCCAGACGATCGGCGCGGGTTTCGTTGACCATCAGGGCATCCATGCGCCGGATATGGGCACGGTTCTGTCCATGCACGAGCAGGCGCGGGCCCGAGACCCGCCGATGTTGTCGTTGTTCCGGAAGTCGCACCGGGTTCCTGGCGACGTATCTCGCCTGTCTCAGCCGAATGGTCTTGCGTGACGCCACTGGCGCCAAGGAGGTGCGGAAGCTATCTGAGCCCGGATGTCGAGCCGCTTCAACATGACAACCGAGGCTGGCCGCAGGGCCGCAGAGCGCGACTATTTCTGGAACGATCACGCCTTTTTGCGGCTGGCCTTCCAGAACGCCCACTGGCTGGGCCCGGATCTGGTGCGGACCAATCAACCGTCGCCGCGACAGCTGGAGGGCTGGGCAAGGCGGGGGATCAAGACCGTCATCAACCTGCGGGGCCAGAGGGACGAGGGCTACTATTGGCTGGAAAAGGCGGCGTGCGAACGGCTGGGCCTGACGCTGATCGACGCCCCGCTGGACAGCCGCGACCCCCCGGGCAAGGACCGGGTGCGCCGCGCGCGGGACCTGTTCGCCACGATCCAGTATCCGGCGCTGATCCACTGCAAGTCCGGCGCGGACCGGGCCGGACTGATGGCGGTCTTCTACCGTCACTTCCACCTCGGTGAGCCCATCTCCCAGGCCATGCGGGAGCTGTCGAAGAAGTATCTCCATAGCCGTGAGGGCCTGACCGGCGTGCTGGACCACTTCCTCGAGACCTATGTTCGCGAGATCGAGCCCACGGGCGTCGGTTTCATGGAGTGGGTGGAGAGCGATGCCTATGATCCGCAGGCCATGCGCCGGGAGTTTCGGGCGAACTGGTGGGGGACTCTGCTGACCGAGAAACTTCTCCGGCGTGAGTAAGGCTCAGCCCCAAGGGCCCGTCGGCGTGCGTGACGGTGGCTCGTTCCGCTTGCGATTTTCTCTCTTCTTCTCGCCCGACCAACCGCGGAACCAGCGGCGATAGCCGTTGGCGTCCCGGAGAGCGAAGACCCAGAGCACCAGCGTGGCCAGGAGACCGATCAGGACTGCGATCTGCGCGCCGTCCAGGGTTGTTCCAAACAGGGTCATGCCTGACGCTCCGGTTCACGCGAAGACTCGCTCAGGCTCTGCGGCAGGGGCGCGTGCGCGAAGGGGTCAGTGGAATCTGGCTGGGCCAGGGCAGGCTCGCCCCAGGCGGTATCCTGTTCCTTGCGCTGCTCATCGGGGCGCGACGGCGGGCGACGCGTGGCGATGGCGACAATGGCGACGCCCAGCGCCAGAAGGCCCAGCACGATCAGGGTCGGGGTCATGAGATCGCTCCAGTGCTCGCAGCGAACCTAGACTGAAACAGCGCCAGCGTCCCCGCGACGGTTCCTGCCGCGACCATTGGCCCCGCAGAACCCTCAGGCATCTCCCCGCGGATCGATCAGCCGATGCGCATGCAGGATGAAATATCGCATATGGGCATTGTCGACGGTTGCCTGCGCCCTTGCCTTCCAGGCCGCCTTGGCCTCCGCGTAGTTGCCGAACGCGCCGACAAACTCGACCTTTGACAGGTCGCGGAACACCGGCTGGTCCAGGTGACGCAGTTCCCCGCCGATCACGAGGTGAAGAAGTTGCGGGTCGGCGGTGTTTGGAGTGTCGGTCATGGAAGGCATCCGGGGGAGGGGGCTTACGGGCGCAGCGGGATAGGCGCAGTGCGTCGGATGATCAACGGGTGAAGCGCTGGTGCCGAGCAAACCAGGCTGGCCTGACGGGGATCGGACTGATTGAAGCGCCAGCTACGGCCGTGGTGGTCGGACACCTTCGCTCCCGCTTCAGCTGCGATCAATGCTCCGGCGGCAACATCCCAGTCCCACTTGGGCGTCAGCGCGATTGCGGCGTCGAACGCGCCCGAGGCTACGAGCGCCATGCGATAGGCGAGGGCGTTCCTCTTCTCGTAACGCATGGGTGGCCACGGTTCAGGCCAGTGCGGTCCCTCCATCAGCCGGGCGTCAGCCAGAACGGCGGCGTCGTCCAGTGTGGTTTCGTCCGAGGCGGCAATGGGTCTGCCATTCAGCCGGGCTCCCCGGTTGGCCGTCGCTTCGTATGTCTCGCCGGTGGAGGGCACGTGGATGACGGCTGCGACCGGCTGGCCGTCCTCGACCACGGCGATGGGCACGCACCACCACGGGCGGCCCTTCATGAAGGCGACGGTGCCATCTATGGGGTCGACCACGAAGATACGGCGACGAGTCAGACGTTCCGTGCTGTCCGCCGTCTCCTCGGACAGCCAGCCGTAGTCCGGCCTTGCTCCCATCAGCCGTTCTCTCAGCATGGCATCGACAGCCAGGTCGGCGCTGGTCACCGGCGACCCGCCGGGCTTGGACGTGATCTTCAGCCCCCGCGTCCGTTCCGTCTCGGCGAGGGCACCAGCTGCGAGCGCCGCGTCTCGGATCAGGGTCAGGTCGGCGTCCAGATCGCTCATTTGCCCGCGATGGCGACGTCGTCGATCAGCAGGGACGGACTGTTGGCCGAGCCGCGGAACTCGAGGTCCGCCCCCGGGACCATACGTAGCATCATGTCAGTCAGCTTGCCTGCGACGGTGATCTCGCTGACGGGATAGGCGATCTCACCTCTTTCGAACCAGAAGCCGTGGACTCCCGCCGACCAGTCGCCGGTGTTGGGGTTCAGCGACGGGCCGAACATGCCGGTGACGACCAGGCCGGTTCCGGCGTCGGCCATAAGACCCGCCTGATCCTTCTCGCCCGGCGTCAGGTGCAGGTTGTGGGTCGAGACGCCCGGAGGTCCGGCGGAGCCGCGCGAGGCATGGCCGGTGGTCTTCAGACCCAGCTGGGCGGCGGCGGCGCGGTTCAGGAGCCAGGTCTTGAGGATGCCGTCCTCGACGATGGCCAGTTCGTCCACCCGCGAGCCCTCATCGTCGAAGGGCGTGGAGCCGAGGCCGCGCATCCGGAAGGGGTCGTCAATGACGCTGACGCCCTTGGCCAGCACCTGCTGTCCCATCCGGCCCATGAGGAAGGAGGTGCCGCGCGCCACTGAAGGACCGGCGATGGCTCCGATCAGAGGCGACAGCACCTGGGTCGCGATCCGGCGATCAAAGATCACCGGCGCGGTGGTCGAAGCGATCTTTCTTGGCCCCAGCCGGGCCGCCGCCTTGCGCCCTGCCTCGACGCCGATGGCTTCTGGCGAGGGCAGGTCTGCCAGGTGTCGGGTCGTGCGACCCTCGCCGCCGCGCTCCATCGCCCCGTCGCGTTCTGCGATGACGCTGGCGTGCAGCGAAAAGCCCGTGGCCTCATAACGGCCGTCGAAGCCCTCAGAGGTGACCAGCCGCCAGCGCGAGGACGAATAGCCGGCGCCCGCGCCCTCGGACCGGGCGATTTCGGGCGTGCCGAGCGCCACGGACTCGGCCTCGCGCGAGACGGCTTCCAGTTCGGCAGCCGACAGTTCACTGGCGTCGAAGAGGTCGAGGTCGCGGAAGGGGCCCGTGGCCAGCTGATCACGCGGGGTGATGTCGTTGTAGGGGTCCTCTGGGGCCAGCCGGGCCATCGCCACAGCCCGTTCGACCAGACGGTTTCGCGTTGCGTCAGACAGGTCCGAGGCCGACACCGTCGCTTGGCGTCGTCCGACGAAGACCCTCAGGCCGAGGTCCCGGCTCTCTTCGCGCTCGACGTCCTCCAGCGCACCGTTGCGCACCCCGACCGACAGGGAGGCCCTCTCGGACGAGACCGCTTCCGCGGCGTTGGCTCCGGCCTTGAGGGCGTCTCGGACAAGATCGTGCAAACGGTCGGCGGGCGCGGGACGGTCGAGCATGGGCCGCATATGGCCGACGCGCGCCTGTGCCGCAATCGCGGTGGGCTTCCCAGCGACGCCGGGCGGCTCTACCACCCGCTCATGGCATACAGAGACCTGCGCGAGTTTATCACTGTGCTGGAGGCGCAGGGCGAGCTCGTCCGCGTGACCGAGCCCGTCTCGACCGTGCTGGAGATGACCGAGATCCAGACCCGGCTGTTGCGGAACGGCGGCCCGGCGGTGCTGTTCGAAAAGCCCGTCATGCCCGACGGCACGATCAGCCCGATCCCGGCGCTGGCCAATCTGTTCGGCACGGTCAAGCGCGTCGCGATGGGCGTGACGCTGGAGAAGAAGCAGCGCGCCACGGCGGCCGAGCTCCGCGAGGTCGGGGAGCTTCTGGCATTCCTCAAGAACCCGACGCCCCCGCGCGGTTTCGGCGAGGCGATGGAGTTGCTGCCGCTGGCGCAGACCGTCATGGCCATGCGGCCAAAGGTGGTGAAATCAGCGCCGGTGCAGGAGGTGGTGCTCAAGGGCGATCAGATTGACCTGACGTCCCTGCCGATCCAGACCTGCTGGCCCGGCGAGCCCGCGCCGCTCATCACCTGGGGTCTGGTCGTCACCAAGGGGCCGAGCGAGGACCGCGAGGACGACTTCAATCTGGGCATCTATCGCATGCAGGTGCTGGGCAAAGACCGGGCGATCATGCGCTGGCTCGCCCATCGCGGCGGGGCCCAGCACTATGCCCGCCACAAGAAGAAGAAGACTGGACCGCTGCCCTGCGCCGTCGTGCTGGGGGCCGATCCAGGCACCATTCTCGCGGCCGTGACGCCGGTACCGGACACCCTGTCGGAGTATCAGTTCGCCGGCCTGATGCGCGGCCAGAAGGCCGAGCTGGTCCCATGCAAGACCGTGCCGCTCATGGTGCCTGCCCGCGCCGAGATCGTGCTGGAGGGTCATGTGCTGCTGGACGAGCACGCGCACGAGGGCCCCTATGGCGACCACACCGGCTACTACAACTCGGTCGAGACCTTTCCGGTCTTCCAGGTCAGCGCCATCACCATGCGACGCGACCCGGTCTATCTGACCACCTTCACCGGCCGCCCGCCGGATGAGCCCAGCGTGCTGGGTGAGGCGCTCAATGAGGTCTTCATTCCGCTGCTGCGGGCCCAGTTCCCGGAGATCGTCGACTTCTGGCTTCCACCCGAGGGGTGCAGCTACCGCATCGCCGTGGTGTCGATGAAGAAGGCCTATCCCGGCCACGCCAAGCGGGTGATGCTGGGCGTCTGGAGCTTCCTGCGCCAGTTCATGTACACCAAGTGGGTCATCGTCGTGGACGACGACATCGACGCCCGCGACTGGAAGGACGTCATGTGGGCCATCTCCACCAAGATGGACCCGGCCCGCGACATCACCGTCATCGAGAACACCCCGATCGACTACCTGGACTTCGCTTCGCCCGAGAGCGGCCTGGGCTCGAAGATCGGCCTGGACGCCACCGACAAATGGCCGCCCGAGACGAAGCGCGAATGGGGCGAGGTCATCCGCATGGACGAGGCGGTGGTGGAACGGGTGTCGGAGATGTGGAGTAGACTGGGCCTACCCGGCGACGGCAGCCCGATCTGGCGTTAGGCGAATGGGCGCGTCGCCTAATTGTGTCGCAAAGAAGATTTTTCGTGACCAATTCGTAATGGTGACTTAGCTTCCCGGGCTTCCTCCCCCGGAGACAGTTATGAAGACCCTGGCTATCGCTGTTCTTTCGCTTGTTCTCGCCGCTCCCGTGGTTTCCATTCCGACGCCGGCGGACGCTCAGGTCATGGTTGGACGCGGCAGTGCGCGAGGTTCGGCACCCCGTCGGCCGGCGCTGTCTGAACGCGAGCAGGAGCGGCTGGCCGAGGCTGAGGATGCCGTCTGGGAACTCGAGGAGCAGATCGCCGACATCGAGGCCGCAGCCGAGCCCACACCTGAGCAGACGGCCCAGCTGCCCGAGCTGCGCGAGCGTCTTGAACGCGAAACCGCAGTGGTCGATCGCCTGACGGCCAAGCGCGACCGCCGCAGCTAACGCTCTCAGACGAAGACACATTGCTTTGCTCGGGCTAGCTTGACCGTATGAATCACGGTCGGGGGGCCGGTTGAGCGCGTTCGAGTTCGTCTTTACCTTCTACAGCGTCATGCTGGGGCTGGCGGCCGCCAACGTCGGCACCGGCTTCGCCGACATGTGGCGCGACCGACGTGCGATCGAGGTCGGGGTCTGCGCGCCCCTGCTGGCGGCGATCGTGCTGGTCGCCACCATGAACCTGTGGCTGCGGTTCTGGAGGAGCTGGGAGGGTGTTGAGGTTGGGCCGTGGGCCCTGATCACCCTGGTCGCCTACGCCCTTCCGCTGGTCTTCCTCAGCCGGGCGATGTTTCCCGGCGCAGGGTCCACGACGTCGCTTGAGGACCACTTCTTCCAGCATCGACGGGTCATGCTGGCAGCGCTCGCCGCCACGCCCGGCTTCTCCCTGATCTGGTATGCCACCCAGGGCACCTTGACGCCGGAGTGGCCCAACCTTTGGCTGGCGATCCGCTTCGCCGCGCCACTGGCGCTGATGGTCTTCACGGGAAGGACGGCCAATCGGCTGGGCCTTGTCGCGCTCTTGATCTGGATGCTTGTGGGACTGTTCCGATGAGCACCTTTGAGTTCTCCTTCACCTTCATCGGCCTGGTAGCCGGTCTTGCCGTTGTGGAGCTGGTCGCGGGCGTGGGGCGGCTGGTGCACGAAGGGCACCGCATCCGCGTCGGCTGGCTGACGCCCATGCTGGCGATCTTCATGGTCATCGACGTCACGACCTTCTGGAACCAGTCGCTTATCCTCAACCAGAACGCCCCATACAGCATAGCCCTGCTGATGCTGGGGCTGATGACGAGTGGCCTGCTGTACCTCGCCGCCACACTGGTTTTTCCGCGTGAGATCGAGGATGGACTGGACCTCGATGCCCACTACTGGCGTCATCGCAGGTTGATCTTCAGCCTTGTCGCCGGGGCGAAGTTGCTCAACGTCAGCCTCGCGGCCCTGCTCATGGCGGCACTGTCTGCCGAAGCTGTCTGGAGTTTCTTGTTGCTGATGGTCCTGTTCGGAGGGCTGGCGCTCTTGGCCGGCTTTCTGCCCAAAGGGCGCCTCGCTGTGCTTGCCTTCCTTGGACTGCTCGCCATGGACGCGCACCTCGTGATTTCCGACGTCATTTCCCTGGCTCAGGGCGGAGCGTGGGAACTCGGCAGCGCCTCGCCAGAGGACACTCGATGAGCGACTTTGAGTTCTTCTTCAGTTTCTACGGCTTGCTGCTGGGCCTCTCGGTGGCGGAGCTGACCGGCGGGTTCGCACGGTTGCTGCATGAACGGAACCGAGTGCGGTTCGGATGGTTGACCCCGCTATTGGCGCTGTTCGTGGCGATCGATCTCGCGACATTCTGGAACCAGGCGTGGCGGTTCTTCCGCGACGCGCCGTTCAATCCGGCCCTACTGCTCGTCGGGCTCATGATCGCCGCGACCTTTTATGTCGCCGCCAGTGTGACCTTCCCGCGCGTAACGGCCGAGGGGGTGGAGACGCGGATCGATCTGGACGAGCACTTCTGGGCGCATCGGGGGGTGGTGTTCGGCTGCGTGCTGGCGGCCAATGCTATGGTCTGGATTCTGCTGGGGCTCCTCGCGCTCGCCGACCCGGCGTGGGCAGCGTTCTGGACACCACGGATCATCTTCGGCGTAATCCTGTTCGCGGTCTGCAATCTGATGGCGGCGTTCGCGCCCCAGCGGTGGCTTGTGATTGGGGCGCTCCTCGTCGTGCTCCTCTATACCTTCTGGAACATGGTGCGAGCGGCGTCGCAGCTCATTGCGGCCGGAGCCTGGTCGCCGCCCGTCTGATCCGCCCTTGCCAGATCGAGCGCGCCGGACGACGAAGGGCCATGCGCCCCATTCTGATCCTCGCGGCCATCGCCGCCCTTTCCAGTAGCGTGAGCCCCGCCATGTCCCAGTCTGTCCCGAACGCCGCGCCCTGGGACCAGCCCTTCCTGCCGCCGGCGCTGGCGTGGGATGGGGTCAGCCGCAGTTTGCTGGCCGACGCCTCCAACCCCTGGATCACCGATTTTGAGCGCGACCCCGAGCTGAACCACAGTCCCGACTACGCCGCCACCCGCGCTTGGTTCGACCGATTGGATGCGGCATCCGACCTGATCCGCATCGAACAGTTCGGCGTCTCTCCGGAGGGCCGCTCGATCTACGCCGTCATCGCCAGCCGGGACGGGGCGACACTGGATCCCGCCAAGCCCGTGTTGCTGGCCCAGGCCGGAATCCACCCCGGCGAGATCGACGGCAAGGACGCCGGCATGATGCTGCTGAGGGACATCGCCTTCGGCGACAAGGGCGGGCTGATCGAGGACGTCAACCTGGTGCTGATCCCCATCCTGTCGGTCGACGGCCACGAGCGGGCCAGTGCCTACAGCCGCCCCAACCAGCGCGGGCCGCGCATCCAGGGCTGGCGGAACACAGCCACCAACCAGAACCTCAACCGTGACTTCCTGAAGCTGGACCAGCCCGAGATGCGGGCGCTGCGGGCCTTCATGAACCGGCTCGATCCGGCGCTCTACCTAGACATCCACGTCACCGACGGCATGGACTACCAGTACGACATCACCTTCGGCTTCAACGGCGAGGATGGGGTCTATTCGCGGTCTCCGGCGATCTCGGAATGGCTGGACGACCGGTTCAAGCCCGCGATCAACGCGGCGCTGGAAGGGCAGGGGCACATCCCCGGACCGCTGGTGTTCGGGGTGGATGGCGACAATCCGAAGGCCGGGCTGTCGGACGGCGGGCTGGGCGAGCGGTTCTCCAACGGCTGGGGCGCGGCGGCGCATGTGCCGACGGTCCTGATCGAGAACCACAGCCTGAAACCCTATGAGCAGCGGGTACTGGGGACCTATGTCCTGATGGAGGCCTCGCTGCGCCTGCTGGCCGAGGAGAGCACCGCCGTCCGAACAGCCATCGCCGCCGACCGGGCGCTGCGGCCCGCCGAAATTCCGGCCAACTTCGTACCTGATCCCACGCCGCTGGAGACCCGCGCGTTCCGGGGCGTGCTCTATGAGACCTACGAGAGCCCGGCGTCGGGCCGCACCGAGATCCGCTGGCTGGGTCGGCCCGATCCGGAGCTTTGGCAGGTGCCCTACTTCGGGTCGCGGCCGTCGCTGACGCTGCGCCGACCCACCGCCTACTGGGTGCCCGCCCACCGGGTGGACCTGATCGAGCGGCTGCGAATCCACGGCTTGCAGATGGAGACCTTGGCGGAGCCCCGGACAGTGTCCGTCGAGATGCTGCGTCTGGTCGATCCCGTCATCGCGACCCGCGCCAACGAGGGTCACGTCCAGATGAGCGTGCAGACGGTCGAGGCGGAACAGCGCGACTGGACCTGGGCACCCGGTTCGGTGCGGGTGCCGACGGATCAGCCGCTTGGCGACATCGCCGTCCTGCTGCTGGAGCCGCAATCGAACGAGAGCTTCTTCGCCTGGGGGCTGGTTCCGGAAATCCTCAGCCGCGTCGAGTACATCGAGGGCTACGCCATCGCGCCGCTGGCCGAGGCCATGCTGGCGGCCGATCCGGCGCTGGAGGCTGAGTTCGAGGCCAAGCTGGCGGCGGACCCGGCGTTCGCGGCGAACGGCGATGCGCGGCTACAGTGGTTCTATGAGCGCACGCCGTTCTATGATGACCGCTACCGACTCTATCCGGTCGGTCGAGAGGGCTGAGCATGATGATCGACGGGAGCCTCAGTGGCGCCGAGGCCGCCGCGCTCTGGAGCGGGCTGCTGCTCCTGCTGCTGGTGGTCCTGTCGATGCGGGTGGCCCTGACGCGGCGCTCGCGGCGGGTGTCGCTGGGCGACGGCGGCGATCCGGATCTGGCGCTCAAGAGCCGGGTTTTCGGCAATGCGGCGGAGTACATCCCGGTCGGCGTCGCGGCCATGGCCATCCTGGCGACGCTCGGCATGCCGGCGGTCGGCATCCACATGGTGGGCGCGCCGCTGCTGGTCGGGCGGGTGCTGCATGCGGCGGGGCTGCGCGGCGACCGGGCCACGACGGCGCGGGTGTTCGGCATCCTGCTGACCTGGCTGTCGCTGTTCCTCGCAGCTCTGATGCTGGTGGTTCACGCCTTCATTGCGCCGAGCTGAGTTTCAGGGACTACAACGTGTCCCAGACGAAATCCCTGTCGATCCAGTCGCCCAAACGGCCATCCGGACGGGCCAAGGCGTGGATGCGCTCCATCTCCTCGGCAGACAACTCGAAGTCCCAGATGTCGAAGTTCTCGGCAGCCCGCTCGGGCTTCACCGTGCGCGGAATGGCGATGACGTCCTGCTGGATCAGCCAGCGCAGCGTCACCTGACCGGGCGTCTTGCCGTGGGCGGCCGCGATCTCACCGATCACGGGATCGTCGGCGATCTGGCCCTGAGCCAGCGGCGACCAGGCGGTGATCGACGAGCCCAGTTCCTCGGCCGTCGACCGCAGCGTCTTCAGCGACAAATAGGGGTGGTACTCGACCTGATTGGTGATGATCCGGGCGTTCGACGCCGCCTGAACCTGCCGGAACTGGGCCGACGGATAGTTGGACACGCCGATCGAACGGGTCAGGCCGCGATCCTTGGCTTCGTTCAGGGCGGCGATGGTGTCCGGGATCGACGGCTTTACCTTGGGCCAGTGGAGCAACAGCAGGTCGGGCGTGAAGCCCAGGCTCTCGGCCGACTCCTCGGCCTGGGCCAGCAGGGCGTCGCGTTCGAAATGGGCGACCCAGATCTTGGTCGTCAGCCAGATCTGGTCGCGCGGCACGCCGGAATCGCGGATGCCGTCGCCGACCGCCGCCTCGTTCTTGTAGATCCAGGCCGTGTCGATGTGGCGATAGCCGATCCTCAGCGCCTCGGCGACCATACGCCGCGCGTCGGCCGGCTCCAGCTGCCAGGTGCCGAAACCGAGCAGGGGGATGGTCAGGCCGTCGACGGTGATCGTGGCTTGGTCGGTCATGGTGGGCTCCGGCGTCATTCGGGGAAGGGGCCGGATATAGGCCGGGCCGCGAGCTCCGCCAGTCAGTCGGCCGTGAGCCAGTCAGCGATTTCGTCCCAGACGGGTTCCATGCCGCGCCGGAACATCCCCTCGTGGCCCACACGGCCGACGCCGTAGTCGGCGGGCCGACGCACGACCAGTTCGGTCGGCGCGTTCGGGTAGACCTTGAGCATGTCCGGCCCGGTGCGGGTGTTGGCGATGGGGTCGTCGGTGAAGATCCACGACCGGATCGGCGCGGTCACCTCGGCGAAGTGGTTGGGCTGGAGTTCGGTCAGCAACCGCTCGCCGAAATATCGCGGATCGTGGCACCACTTGCGCCAAGGCAGGAAGACCCCGCGCGGCAGGTCGGCCCCCCGCCACAGGCTCCCACCCTTGATGTAGCCGTGGCGCGCCAGGCTCCAGGGGCCGTAGCCCCACCAGAAGAACAGCTCGACCGGGTTGTAGCTGATCGGATGCTTGCGCCAGTAGCCCGACCCCACGGCGACGAAGGCGTGACGCTTGATCTTGGCGTGGTTCGGCATGAAGCCCGCGAAATGCCCGCCCACGCTGTGGCCGACGTGGGTGACCGGCAGGCTGGGCGCCTCGGCGATCAGCGCCTCGAGCGCGGCGGGCATATCCAGCCGACCCCAGTCCTCATAGCTCATGCGTATGGCCGCCAGATCATCGGGCCGCGATCCGCCGATGCCGCGCATGTCATGGGTCAGGACCGCCGCGCCCTTGCCGGCCAGATGCCGCGCGAACCGCTCGTAGAAGCCCTTGGGGAAGCCGGTGCCGGACGTCACCAGAACCGCATGGGTTGGCGTCGGCGCCGAGATCAGCCGCATCGACAGGGGATAGCCGTCAGCGGCGGGCGCCGTCAGGTCGCGGAGAATGAGATCGGGGCGCGCCATGGGAGGTCCGTCCTGTTTGGAAACGAACCTGACACGGTGACGCTGGGGAAGGTCAAGAGGCTGGGATCAGTCCCCGATGGGCAGGCGGAACCGCAGGCCCTGACGCTCGGACGAGGCGTTGGCCGGGCGGCATTCGGTGACGAAGGCGACCGCGCCTCCTTCTCTCCTGGGACGACTTTCGCAGACCTGATCCTGAACCGTGTTGGCGGCGGCGATGCGGCGTTCCGGCTCGCGGCATTCGACCGGGAATGAGCCGTCTGCGCTGGGCGTGGCCTGACACGGCGTCGGCGCATCCGCAGGCCGCAAGCCGGCCGGCAGCCGGTCGCCGAGCGCCACTGAAAGATCGGCCCGGACACGCGACTGGCAGGCGGCCATGGGCTCTGCGCCGCGCACGAGGGGACTGCACTGCGACCGCTCCCAGCCGAAGGGATCGGCCAGAGCCCAGGCCGGAAGGTCTGGAGCCTCAGTGACCTCGGCCGCCTCGACGACATCCGCCGGCGGGGCCTCCCAGACGACCGCACCAAGCGTTTGCTGAAGCGTGAGAAGCAGGGCGAAGACGGTCGACATGGCGCGGTCCTCCGGAACGCCGTCAGTCTCGCATGAAACGCCGGTTTCCGCGACCGGCAATCCGCCTCAGCGGGTCAGGGCCCGCATCGCCTTGTCGAGGCCGTCGAGCGTCAGGGGATACATGCGCTCGTCCATGATTTCCCACAGGAGGCCAACCGAGGCGGTATAGCTCCAGTACCGCTCCGCCACCGGGTTCAGCCACACCGACTTGTCCCACTGCAGCCGCGCGCGACGCATCCAGACGGCCCCGGCCTCCTCGTTCCAGTGCTCGACCGAGCCGCCGGGCATGGTGACCTCATAGGGGCTCATGGTCGCGTCGCCGACGAAGATGGCGCGCCAGTCGCCATTGTATTTGTGCAGCAGGTCCCAAGTCGGGATGCGCTCGGCGTGGCGGCGGCGATTGTCCTTCCAGACGCCCTCGTAAAGGCAGTTGTGGAAGTAGAAGAACTCCAGGTTCTTGAACTCGGTCCGGGCGGCCGAGAACAGCTCCTCGCAGAGCTTGATGTGGCCGTCCATCGAACCGCCGACGTCGAGGAACAGCAGGACCTTGATCGTGTTGCGCCGCTCCGGCCGCATCTGGATATCCAGCCAGCCTTGGCGCGCCGTGCCGTCGATGGTGCCGTCGATGTCCAGTTCCTCCGCCGCACCCTCGCGGGCGAAGCGGCGCAGACGGCGCAGCGCGACCTTGATGTTGCGGGTGCCCAGTTCGACCGTGTCGTCCAGGTTCCGGTACTCGCGCTTCTCCCAGACCTTGACCGCGCGGCCCTGCCGGCCCGGCCCGCCGATGCGCACGCCTTCGGGATTGTAGCCGCCGTGGCCGAAGGGGCTGGTTCCGCCGGTGCCGATCCATTCGGACCCGCCCTCGTGGCGTCCCTTCTGCTCCTCCATCCGCTGCTTCAACGTCTCCATCAGCTTTTCGAAGCCGCCCAGCGCTTCGATCTCGGCCTTCTCCTCCTCGGTCAGGAACTTCTCGTTGAGCAGCCGCAGCCAGTCCTCAGGCACGTCCAGCGTCGGCTCCTCGCCGGCGCTGACCGTCTCGATCCCCTTGAACACCTGGCCGAAGACCTGATCGAAGCGGTCGTAGTGCTTCTCGTCCTTGACCAGCACCGCGCGCGACAGGTGGTAGAAGTCCTCGACCCGGCCGCCTGCCACATCCCGGTCCATGGCCTCCATCAGGTGGAGCCATTCCTTCATCGAGACAGGAACGCGCGCGTCCTTCAGGGCGGTAAAGAAGGGGAGGAGCATGGATTGGACCGTGTGCCCGGATCAGCCGCGACGCAAGATGAACTCATCGTCGCGCCAGGTGCCGACGGGGTACTGATACTCGCCGGCCTTTTCGAAACCGTGGGCGGCGTAGAGCTTCTGGGCCTTCAGATTGCCGCTCCAGACGCCGATCCACAGGGGCCCGTCAGTGTTGGCCTCCATCCAGCCGAGCGACAGGGCGAGCAGCTTCGTGCCGAGTCCCAGCCCCTGGGCTTCCTTGGCCACGTAAAGGCGTCGCAGTTCCGCATGGCCGGGCCGCGCGTCCGTATGGGGCAGGGTATTGGGGCCAACGTTAGCGAACGCCAGCAGGGACCCGTCCCGCTCAGCCACCCACCACCTTGCCCCGGGCTCGGCCAACTTCGCGGCGGTAGCCTCGGCGCTGAAGCTGGCGTCGAGGAACGCCGCCAGATCGTCCTCCGGATAGGGAATGCCGAAGCCCGTCACGAAGGTGTCGATGAAGGTCTGGCGACCGAGCGCGCCCAGGGCCTCGGCGTCGACGGGGGAGGGGGCTCGGATGACGACATCGCTCATGTGACGCGATT
>JAIERG010000165.1 GCA_019747095.1 Caulobacteraceae bacterium
ACAGGATTCGAACCTGCGACCCCTTGACCCCCAGTCAAGTGCGCTACCAGGCTGCGCCACGCTCCGAGAGGCCGGTCGTATAGCGGGGGGGCCGCGCCGCCGCAAACCCAAAAAGCACGGCCAACGTCGATTGCGTGTCAGGCCGCCAGGACGGCGTCCAGCCGGCCCCGGGCCGCCTCGAGATCGGCGAGCACGGCGCGGAGCCGCTCGACCGATGAGCCGGTCAGGGACGGGCGCGATGCCACCGGCTCTGACCCGTCTGGCGACATCTCGGGGCCTGCGAAGCCTACGGTGACGTCGGCTCCACTGTGAGCCGCCAGCGCCGCGAGCCCTTGCTCCTTGTGCAGCTTCTGCACGCCCTTGATCGTGAGGCCATCGTCATGAAGGAGCTTCTTGATAGCCTTAAGGATCGCGATGTCCTGGGGCCTATAGAATCGGCGTCCGCCCGCCCGCTTGACCGGCGTCACGAAGGGGAACTTCGTTTCCCAGAACCGCAGCACATGCTGGGGCGCGCCAACCGCCTCAGCGGCTTCCGATATTGTCCGGAAGGCCTGAGCGGACTTCGGCATCTCAGGCTCCGGTGGCTCCGTGGACGCGAGCCTTCATGATCTGGCTGGCGCGGAAACTGATGACCCGGCGAGGATTGATCGCGGCCGGCTCTCCGGTTTTGGGGTTGCGTCCCATGCGGGCCCGCTTGTCACGGACCTGGAACACGCCGAACCCGGACAGCTTGACAGTCTCGCCCTTTTCCAGAGCCTCGACAATCAGATCGAGCGTCCGCTCGACCAGGCTCGCGCACTCCTGGCGTGACAGGCCAACTTCCTCGTGGACCGCTTCGCACAGGTCGGCACGGGTCAGGGTCTGCTGTTCGCCCACGGATCGTCCCCCAAAGGTCCAGACTTCCCATAAAAGGCGAAAACGTCGCCAAGTCAAAGCGTCAGCATCATGAGGCCGAAGACATCAGAGGCGGAACGCGCAGGCCCCCCAGGTCAACCCCCCGCCCATGGCCTCCAACAGGACCAGGTCACCACGCTTGATCCGACCATCATGGATCGCGGTATCCATCGCCAGGGGGATCGAAGCCGCCGAGGTGTTGGCGTGCATGGAGACGGTCGAGATCACCCTGTTTTCGTCCAGCCCCAGCCGGTCGCCGACCCCCTTGATGATCCTCTGATTGGCCTGATGCGGCACGAACCAGTCGACATCGGGAACAGTTATGCCGGCGCTCTCGCAGGCGGCGGTGATGGCTTCGGCGATGTTCACCACGGCATGGCGGAACACCTGATTGCCCGCCATTCGCAAATGGCCAACCGTGCCTGTGCTGGACGGCCCGCCGTCGACGTAGAGCAGATCGGTCTTCGTGCCGTCCGAACGTAAGGCAAAGCCCAGAATGCCTTGGTCCGCGGTTGTCCCCTGCCCTGGGCGCGGCTCGACCACAAAGGCACCGGCCCCGTCGCCAAACAGGACGCAAGTCGTCCGATCTGTCCAGTCCATCAGCCGGGTCATTTCCTCGGCGCCGATGACGAGCGCACACTTCGCGTGTCCGCGCGCCACAAACCCGTCAGCGACGCTGAGTGCATAGACGAAACCCGAGCACACCGCCTGAACGTCGAAGGCGATACAGGTCGGGGCACCCAGCTTACGTTGGACGATCGAAGCCGTGGCTGGAAACGTAAGATCCGGCGTCGTGGTCGCGACGATGATCAGGTCGACATCGGACGGACTCCGGCCCGCGTCGGCCAGGGCGCGACGGGCGGCCTCAGTCGCCAGATCGCTGGTCGGTTGATCGTCCCGCGCCTTGTGGCGTTGGCGGATGCCGGTGCGCTCGATGATCCATTCGTCGGAGGTGTCGACGATCCGGGACAGGTCGTCATTGGTGACAATCTGTTCGGGAAGATAGGAACCCACGCCGGTTACGGCGCTGCGGACGATACTCACGAAACGGTCTCTTCTCGGGGGGCGGTCGTCGAAACGTCTGCATGCATCATGCGATCCAGACGACCCAGATTGGCCCCTACAGTTGTCAGATAATCGCTGCGGGCCAGATCAACGGCGATCCGGATGGCGTTGCCGAAACCCTTGGCATTCGCTCCGCCATGACTCTTCACCACAATGCCATTCAGCCCCAGCAAGGGTCCGCCGTTGATGGCACTGGGATCGATCTTCTGGGCCATGGCCTTGAGGGCCGGCATGGCGATCAACGCTCCGGCCTTGGCCTGAAGGCTGGAACTCAACGCCTCCTTCAGCAGCGCTGAGATGAATCGCGCCACACCCTCCGCTGTCTTCAGGGCGATGTTGCCGGTGAAGCCGTCGGTTACGACCACATCGACCGTGCCCTTGGCGATGTCGTCGCCCTCGACGAAGCCGTGATAATTCAACCCCAGGCCGCCCTCGCGCAGGATGCGCGAGGCTTCGCGAACCGCCTCGTGCCCCTTCATGTCTTCGGAACCGACGTTGAGCACCCCGATCGTCGGATGCTTCACACCATGAACCGCAGTCTGGAACGCCTCGCCCATGATGGCGAACTCGACCAGTTGCTCGGCATCGCTTTCGACGTTGGCTCCGACGTCGAGCACCGCAGTAACGCCCTTGAGGGTCGGCCAGCTGGCGACGATGGCCGGGCGCTCGAGGCCTTGCGCTGACATGCGCAAAATCAGTTTGGAGATGGCCATGAGAGCGCCAGTGTTTCCCGCTGAGACGGCCGCGCCGGCTTCATCGGTTTTGACCGCTTCGATGGCGTTCCAGAGGCTGGACCCCTTCCCCCGCCGCATCGCTTGTGCGGGCTTTTCGTCCATGGCCACGACCTTGTCCGTGTGCCGGACGTCACACACATCGCCCGTGAGGTCGTGCCGGGCCATCTCCCGGACGATGGCGGATTCATCACCATGCAGCAGGAAGCGTACGCCTTCCCCGCCATGCCGGCGGATGTAGTCGCGCACGCCCGCCACGACGACGGGCGGACCATGGTCGCCGCCCATGGCGTCAAGGGAGATAACGGTTGTGGCTGGCAAGGGGTCGGACGCTCCGTCGCGCCACAAGGGGCGCGGTCTCTGTTGGGGCGAAGATACCGCTGGTGAGAACGGATGCAATCCGGCCCGACGTTACGTCAGCTTTTTCCGTTCCCGTCGTCAGTCCGGATCTGTTTCAGGACAGAAAAGGGGGAAATTTCCGCAGGCTCATCCGGCTGAACGAACTCAGCGCCGGGTTTCCGCGGAAACGGGTCCAGCGACAGAGCCAGCTGTTCGACCGCGTACTGCCCAAGATCGATCTTCCCATCCTCGATCACATCGGGCGAATCATCGTCCAACGTCACCTCGACCTCTGCTGTGATGTCGGCTTCCTCGACCAGTGCAACGGCAAACCGGGCATCAACCGTTACTGGCAATGGCTCGAGCGTGATCCCGCACACCTGCTCGGCCTTCGCCTTGACGTGACCGGACAAGGTCCAGCCAAGGTGAGCGGGTGCCACAGAGAGCTCGCACTCGAAGGTGGAGAGTGACGCGAGATCGAGGGCCTTTGCAATGCGAACCCGCTCCGAGTCATCCGGAACCAGCAGACGGGTGACGCCCGCGCCGATCTCGTTGATCCGCAGCACATGGCTGAAGGGAAGTCGAAAATCACCCGTCAAGCGACGACCTCCGCCCACGCTGGCCGGGTCAACACAGTCTTCAGAGTTTGCTCAGCCAACCCGGCACGCGCCCGCAAGGCGTAGTCCGCGAGACGCGCGGCGGCTTCCGCCCCGCCATCGGCGTAGACGTTTCGGCCCAAGGCCTCCGAGAGCGCAGAACGATCTTCAGCGCGGATAGGGCCCTCGTAGGCAGTCATGCGGCCGTACAGGGCTTCTCCCAGTTTGCGCATCTTCTTGGCCATGGTGACGTCATGAACGCCCAACTCCCTCAGGGCGTTATCCAGCGCCGACACGTAAACATCGAACAGCTCCTGGGCCAGGTCGGCCCCATCGGGCCCTTCATCGCGCAATCGCAGGATCAGCAGCAGGACGTGCAAGGTATACAGCTCGAACCTCGCATCGATCTCATCAGCCACGCCGAGCGCCGTATAAAATCCGGGGTCGCGTGCCTTGTCGACTGTCTTGGCATAGAGTTCCAGGCCAATGCGATTGTTCGGCCGGACTCGGAACAGGTTCTGGAGCATGAATGACGGCCCCTTTTCCGCCGCGACGTTGAACTAGGACGCGGGTCCGTCTAGGTCAAAGACCTTGTTTTGTCGCAGGCGCTCCGATCCATGAACAAAGCCGCCGCCACCCTGGCTCTCGTGACCGCCCTCGGAGCAGCGGCTTCCGCCTGCGCCCCCGTGGTCGGCAGCCACGGCTTTCAGGTCGTCGATGTCATTCCGGCCGAGATCAAAGTCGGCGAGGACACCAAGTCGACCGTGCTGGCCCAGCTTGGCTCGCCGTCGGCCACGTCCACGTTCGAGGACAACATCTGGTACTACATCAGCCAGACGACCGAGCGTTACACCTACAACCGTCCACAGGTGTCGCAGCGCTCCGTGACCGCCATCACTTTCGCCGCCGACGACAAGGTCGCGGAGGTCCGCACCCTGGGCCTGGAAGACGGCCAGCAGGTCGCCATGAACGGCCGCGAAACGCCGACCCGGGGCCGCGAGCTGACCGTGATCGAACAGTTGCTGGGCAACGTCGGACGCGGCCAGCTTCCGCGGACGGACGAGGACGTGCCGGGTCAGCGCCGTCCGGACTGATCTGTAAACGACCAGAATAGAAGAGCGCCCCGGAGATCGCTCTCCGGGGCGTCTTTCGTTTAGCCGGGCTGAACCGTCAGCCGATCGTCCCGCTCGCCAGCACCGCGAGCAGCAGGAGCGCCACGATGTTGGTGATCTTGATCATCGGGTTCACGGCCGGGCCGGACGTGTCCTTGTAGGGATCGCCGACCGTATCGCCGGTCACCGCGGCCTTGTGGGCTTCGGAGCCCTTGCCGTGGACGACGCCGTTCTTGTCGGTGAAGCCTTCCTCGATGACCTTCTTGGCGTTGTCCCATGCGCCGCCGCCGGAGGTCATGGAGACCGCAACGAAAAGGCCGGTGACGATGACGCCCATCAGCATGGCGCCGAGCGCAGCGAACGCATTGGCCTTGTCCGAAATGAACAGAACCGCCACGAACAGCACGATCGGCGACAGCACCGGCAGAAGCGACGGCACGATCATCTCGCGGATCGCCGCCTTGGTCAGGATGTCGACGGCCCGCCCGTACTCCGGCTTGACCTGATAGGTCATGATGCCCGGGTTCTCGCGGAACTGGCGACGCACCTCGGCCACGACCGATTCGGCCGCCCGACCCACCGCCATCATCGACATGCCGCCGAACAGGAAGGGCAGCAGCCCCCCGAACAACAGGCCGACGACGACGTAGGGGTTGGTCAGGTCAAACGCGACCGTCCCCATGTTGGCGAAGAAGGGATACTCCGCCGGGTTGGAGGCGAAGTACTGCAGGTCCGAAGTGTAGGCGGCGAACAGCACGAGCGCGCCGAGGCCCGCCGAGCCGATCGCATAGCCCTTTGTCACCGCCTTGGTGGTGTTGCCCACCGCGTCAAGCGCGTCGGTCGAATGACGCACTTCCGACGGCAGGCCAGCCATCTCGGCGATGCCACCGGCGTTGTCAGTCACCGGACCGAAGGCGTCGAGCGCCACGATCATGCCGGCCACGCCCAGCATGGTCGTGGTGGCGATGGCCACGCCGAACAGCCCCGCCAGCTGGAAGCTGACAACGATGCCCACGATGATCACCAGCGCCGGAAGCGCTGTGGCTTCCAGCGACACGGCCAAGCCCTGGATCACGTTGGTGCCATGCCCCGAAACCGAGGCGTTGGCGACGGACCGCACCGGGCGGAAGTTGGAGCCGGTATAGTATTCGGTGATCACCACAATGGCGGCGGTCACGATCAGCCCGACCAGGCCAGACCAGAACAGGGCCAAAGGCTCTATCTGTAGGCCACTGGTCGTCACGACGGGTCCGGTCACCATGGTGGTAATGACCCACCAGATCGCCCCGATCGACAGCACACCAGTCACGATAAGACCCTGATACAGGGCCCCCATGATGTTATTGTTCTTGCCCAGCCGCACGAAGAAGGCGCCGATGATCGAGGTGACGATGCAGACGCCGCAGATGGCCAGCGGCAGCAGCATCAGCACGTCCACATAGGGCTGGCCGCGGAAGAATATGGCCGCCAGCACCATGGTGGCGACGGTCGTAACCGCATAGGTCTCGAACAGGTCCGCCGCCATGCCGGCGCAGTCGCCAACGTTGTCGCCGACGTTGTCGGCGATGGTCGCGGCATTGCGGGGATCATCCTCGGGGATGCCGGCCTCGACCTTGCCCACCATGTCGCCGCCCACGTCGGCGCCCTTGGTGAAGATGCCGCCGCCAAGACGCGCGAAGATGGAGATCAGCGACGCCCCGAAGCCCAGCGCCACCAGACCGTCGATGACCTCGCGGCCCGTCGATTCCAGCCCCAGAACCTCGGTCAGCACGCCATAGTAGCCCGCCACGCCCAGAAGCGCGCCACCCGCCACGAACATGCCGGTGATGGCCCCCGAGCGGAACGCCAGGTCCAGGCCCTTGGACAGGCTTTGCGAAGCGGCGTGCGCGGTGCGGACGTTGGCGCGGACCGAGATCAGCATTCCGGCGAACCCGGCCAGGCCCGACAGCACCGCCCCGATCACGAAGCCGATGGCGGCATAGGGCCCGATCAGCAGCCAGGCCGCGATCAGGATGACCACGCCCACCATGCCGATGGTTGTGTACTGGCGCCGCAGGTAGGCCGAGGCCCCTTCCTGAATGGCGGCCGCGATTTCTCGCATCTTGTCGTTGCCGGTATCGGCCTTCATCAGGGCGGCCGTCTGGATGAGCCCGTAAAGGACCCCCAGGGCGCCCGCGGCTATCACTAGCCACAAGTAATTCGTCATTGGCGTTTCCATACCTAGTGCAGTTGGGCGCGCGGACCCTTGGCGCGGCGGGCGTTGTTCGCCTCTTTCCGCCTTCCGGTCCCCCCGTGCGCGTCAGGACGCGTGGTTGCGTCCCAGCGGGAATTGCGGCCAAACCGTGCCGCATGCGACGGAAGCGCGCAACCGTGCTTTTGCTGTCAGGCTGGGGTTTTCTGCGGCCGACGTCAGGTCGAGCGGACACCCGTGCGCCGACGTGGCGTTTGCAGCGCGACCTCGGCCGCCGAAATCGAATTCGCGCCCGAAATCGATGGAGCAGCTCGCATGAGCCAGGTGCTGATCGCGTCAGAATCAACCCGGGTCCAGTCGTCGGCAAGAACGAACGGCGTCCGGTGCGCCTGACGCACCAGAGCATCCCTGAAATAGGGCTCTTTGCTACGCATGGATTCCGGAGTCTGGCCGTCTCCCAGGGTCAGCCGAATGGTCACGAAAACGTAGTTCCGGATCCGCCCCCCTGCGATGATCGGAATTCCCACGCCGGCGATGTTCAAGGAGGGGCTGACATCTCTCGATGACGAAGAGGGCCCTCCTGCGGAAGCCTGATTGGCCGCTGTGGCTGCAAGGGCAAGCGTTCCAAGGGCGAAGATGTCTCTGCGGCGCATGGCGGTACACTGCACGACAGGGCTTGAGATTCCGTTGCTACCGGCCGTGAACCCAGCCCCCTGCTCCAACGTCCAGCCGCTTGCCGAAGTAACGGGCCTCGACCCCTGAGCCGCCCCCCACGCGTCCTATCCGGGTCAGCCGCAGCCGCAGCCGATCTGCCTCGCGTCGCAAGGCCGTTTCCTCGCGTTCTGGTGCCGTAAGCAGAAGTTCATAGTCATCGCCGCCTGTTGCCATCTTTACGATTGCCGCTTCGGGATCAGTCCGCATGTCGAACCAGGCATGGGCGGCCGCTGACAAGGGCATGATCTCCAGATCAATCGCGATCCCGACACCGCTGGCCTGCGCGATGTGCCTCACGTCCGCGACAAGACCGTCCGAAACGTCCATCGCTGCGGAAACCAGGCCTCGAACGGCCCTGCCGAACTCCAGTCGAGGCACGGGTCGCCGATAATGCTCTGCCAGAGTAGCGACGCGCTCAGGTGACAGCGCCAGTCGCCCTCGCGCGGCCTCCAACCCCAACCAACCATCTCCGACCGTACCGGTGACGTAAACAGCATCGCCGGGCCTGGCCCCCGCTCGAAGCGGGGCAGTGCCCTTTGGCACCCAGCCGAGCAGAGTCGCCGACACGCTCAGGGGACCAGGGGTCACAACGGTGTCTCCACCGAGCAGATGAAGGCCAAACGTCTGCTGGTCTGCCGCCAGACCCGAAGCAAACGCTTCTCGCTCTGGCCAACCACAGCGATCGGACCAGTGACAGGCCAGCAAATAGCCAAAGGGTTCGGCCCCCTTGGAGGCCAGATCAGACAGATTCACGCGAAGCAGTTTCTGCGCCACCGTGTCGAGCGGATCGTTGGGCAGGAAATGGACGCCCTCCACGAGAACGTCCTTCGTCAGAACCAGATCATGGCCGGGTCGCGATGGCAGGACGGCCACGTCATCGGACAAGTCTCTCGCGTAGACCGGATGGGCAAGAGGCCTGAGCAGCCGTTCGATGGTCTCGAACTCGCCGGCGAAATCGACGGCGGGCAACGCTTAGCCCTGGGGCCGAACGTCGCGTGCGACACCATCCAGGGCCGCATTGACGAACTTGGACTCGGCCTCATCGAAAAAGGCCTTGGCCAGTTCGACGTATTCGTCGATGACGATCTCTCGCGGGACCTCAGGACGCTCCATTAGCTCCCAAACCCCGCAGCGCAGCAGCGCCCGCAGGGTCGCGTCCAGCCGTTCCAACCGCCAGTTGGAAGCGAGGCGAGCCTTCACCGCTGTATCGATAGCACGCTGTCCTGTGACCACACCGCGAACAATCTCGGCGAACCAGTCCTCGTCGGCCTCAGCCAGCATCTCGCCCTCGATCTGGCCGTCGAAGCGATGATTTTCGAATTCCGAGATGACCGTCTCGACCCCCTCGCCCGCCAACTCCATCTGATAGAGCGCTTGAACCGCCGCCAACCGGGCCACGGTGCGGGCCCGACGTTGCCGGCTGGTTAGGTGAGGCTCGGCACGAGCGGCTTGCGCCTCGGCGAGCTGTTCAAGGACGGCGGCGATGGAGTTGGGGTTGGAGGAGGCGGCTTCGTTCATTCGCCCAGTCCTAGGCGCAACCGCTTCTTAAGTTCAATCAGGTCCATACAGGCGCGGGCAGCGCCACCGCCCTTGTCGCCTTCGGAAATCCGCGCTCTCGCCCAAGCCTGAGCTTCGTCTTCTACCGTCAGAACACCGTTGCCGATGATCAGACCCCGGGTCCCCAACGCCATGATGCCGGCTGCCGACTGATCCGACACGATCTCGAAGTGATAGGTCTCGCCACGAATGACACAGCCGAGGGCGACATATCCCGCGTAGCGCGGCGCTGTCGGGAACTTCCCAGCCTCCTCAGCAAGAGCAATGACAGGCGGAATTTCAAGCGCACCCGGCACGGTGACGACGTCAAACGTCGCGCCGCGCGCCTTCAGCGCGTCTTTAGCGCCTTCCAGCAGGGCATCGGCGAGGTCCTCATAAAAGCGGGCCTCGACGATCAGGACGCGGGGAGCTTCGGTCAGGATTGGTCTTCTCCGTCCATTGTGCGCCAACCAACGATGTTCAGGCCATAGCCTTCAATGGCGGCTGGTTCGGGCCGACTGGAGCTCATCACGACCATGTCGCGCACACCGAGATCAAGCAGGATCTGGGCCCCTACACCGTAGTTCCGCAAAGACCGGTCCGCTGCAACCGGCTTGTCCACCCCCGCCAGTCGTTCCGCCAGTCCGTGAAGACCAGGATCGCGCAGAAACACGATCACACCGGGGCCGTCATTCTCGGTGATGGCACGAAGCGCCGAAGGGATGTAGCTCTGGCGCGCCTCGACATGGCCCAGCAAGTCAGCAGCGAAATCGACCTGATGCATGCGCACCAGGGTCGGCTTGCCGGTCTCGATCTTGCCGTGGACGAGGGCAACGTGCTCGGCACCTTCGATCGTGTTCCGATAAAGCATCAGGCGGAACGGCCCGCCGTGGACGCTCTCGAACGGGGTGTCCATCACCCGCTCGACGAACCGCTCAGTGCGGCGGCGATAGGCGATCAGGTCGGCGATGGTGCCGATCTTCAGCCCATGCAACTGGGCGAAAGCGATCAGGTCCGGCAGGCGCGCCATGGTGCCGTCGTCGTTCATGATCTCGCAGATCACGCCGGCGGGCGTCAGACCGGCCATGCGGCTGATATCGACCGCTGCCTCTGTGTGCCCGGTCCGGACCAGCACGCCGCCGTCGCGGGCAACGAGCGGAAAGACATGGCCAGGTGACACGATGTCGTCAGCGCCCTTCATCGGATCGACCGCGACCTGGATGGTGCGGGCACGATCCGCAGCGCTGATCCCGGTCGTTACCCCTTCCCTCGCCTCGATGGAGACGGTGAACGCCGTGCCCATGCTGGTGCGGTTCTCGGCGGCCATGGGCGGCAGACGCAAGGCGCGAGCGCGTTCCGACGTGATGGCCAGGCAGATCAGGCCCCGCGCGTGGCGGGCCATGAAGTTGATCTGGTCGGGCGTGGCGAACTGGGCCGGAATGATGACGTCGCCCTCGTTCTCGCGATCCTCGGCGTCGACCAGGATATAGGGACGCCCGTTCCGGGCATCCTCCAGGATGTCCTCGATGGGGCTGATCGGGCTGTCGGAGTTGGCGGCCGCAAGGTGCATCACGCGGTCTCCTGCCACCGGGCGAGGTATCTGGCCAGCATGTCGATCTCCAGATTGACCGCGTCGCCGACCTTGAGTTCGCCCAGGGTCGTGGCCTCCCAGGTGTGAGGAATGATGTTCAGGCCGAAGCGGCGGCCGTCCACGCTGTTGACCGTTAGGGACACGCCGTCGACCGTAATCGAGCCCTTGGCGGCGATGAAGCGATGCAGTGGCTCGGGCACCTCAATATGGATGCGGTGCGAACCGCCGTCGGGCATGATCTCGACGACTGAGCCCAGTCCGTCGACGTGCCCGGAGACGATGTGGCCGCCCAATTCATCCCCAGCCCGAGTGGCGCGCTCAAGGTTGATTTTCGTCCCCGCCGTCCAAGCGCCCAGCGTGGTCTTGGACAGGGTCTCGCCCGAGACCTCAACAGCGAACCAGCCGGGTCCCTTCTCAACGACGGTCAGGCAGACACCGGAATGGCTGATCGAGGCGCCCAAGTCGATGCCCGACGTGTCCCACGCCGTCTCGATCTCGTAGCGGCGGTCGCGCGCCGTCTGGGCGACCGCACGGACGCGGCCGATGTCGGTGATGATGCCGGTGAACATTCAGGATCGCCTTTCGTAGCGTTCCCACAGGTCGTCACCCAGGACCTCGACCGCAAGTCTTCGGTACTGCGGCGCATGCGCCAGCCGCGCGAGGTTCAGCGCCGCCACGCCCGGCCGACCGTCGCCGCCCAACAGGATCGGCGCCCGGAACCACTCGATAGCGTCAACCAGACCCGCCGAGACGAAGCAGGCCGCGACCCGGCCCCCACCCTCGATCATCAGGCTCCTGACGCCCTGTGCCGCCAGCGTTTCCACCACGGCTTCGACGCTCGGCCGGTTGTTCTGGTCGCCCGCTACGCGGACGACCTCCGCTGGGCCGATCTGCATGGGATCGCGCGTGGTCAAGATCAGCGTGCCCGTCGCCGCGATCCGCGCGAAGGATGGCGTCCTCAGCTTGCTGTCCAGCACGACCCGCAACGGCTGTTTGGCCTCAAGCTCCGGCTCATCGGGCAGACGGACGGTTAGGCGCGGATCGTCGGCCAGCACCGTCTCCACGCCGACGAGAACGGCGTCATGCGCCGCGCGCAGCCGATGTCCCTGCGCCCGGGATTCCGGCCCCGTGATCCATTGGCTCTCGCCCGTGGACGTGCCGATGCGGCCGTCCAGCGACGTCGCGACCTTCCAGGTGATCCGCATCAGCCGCGCGACGCCCCGGGATCGTCGTCCAGCCCTTCGTCGCCAAGGAAACGGGCGAAGTCACCGGTGGCGCGGAAGTCCTTGTAGACCGAGGCGTAGCGGACATAGGCCACCTCATCGACGCCCTTCAGCGCCTTCATGATGAAGTCGCCGACGACGCTGGAGGGGATCTCGGTCTCGCCCAGACTCTCGAGCTGGCGCACGATCCGTGACACCATCTGCTCGACCTGTTCGGGCTGGATCGGGCGTTTCCGGAGCGCGATGGCGAGTGACCGCTCGAGCTTGTCGCGGTCGAAGGGCGTGCGCCGACCGTTTCGCTTCAGGATCACAAGCTCACGCAGCTGAACCCGCTCAAACGTCGTGAATCGCCCTCCGCAGTTGGGACAGGACCGGCGACGACGGATGGCCGCGCCGTCATCCGACGGACGGCTATCCTTCACCTGGCTGTCCGGGTGGCCGCAGAAGGGGCACTTCATGCAATCGCCCTATCCGTAGATCGGAAAGCGCGCCGTCAGCTCACGCACCTTGCCCGAAACCTCGGCGATTACCGCAGGATCGGCCTCGTCACCGCCATTCATCGAGGAAACCACGTCTGCGATCCAATGACCAACCTGTTGGAACTCGGCCACGCCGAAGCCTCGTGTGGTCCCTGCCGGGGTGCCCAGCCGCACGCCCGATGTCACGGTGAAGGGCGCGGTGTCGAACGGCACGCCGTTCTTGTTGCAAGTCATCAGAGCGTGCTCGAGCTGGAGCTCGGTCGCCTTGCCGGTCACGCCTTTGGGCCGCAGATCGACCAGCATCAGGTGGCTGTCGGTCCCGCCCGAGACGATGGCCAACCCGCGCTCGACCAGCACGGCCGCGAGTGCCTGCGCATTCTTCACCACCTGTCCGGCATAGGCCTTGAACTCGGGTTTCAGCGCCTCGCCAAATGCGACGGCCTTGGCGGCGATAACGTGCTCGAGAGGCCCACCTTGTAGCCCGGGAAACACTGCAGAGTTGATTTTCTTCCCCAGCTCCGTGTCGTTGGAAAGGATCAATCCGCCGCGCGGACCGCGCAGGGTCTTGTGCGTCGTCGTGGTCACAACATGGGCATGTGGCACAGGGTTAGGATAGACGCCGCCCGCGACCAGACCCGCGTAGTGGGCCATGTCGACCATGAGGTAGGCCCCAACACTGTCGGCAATCTCGCGGAAACGCTTGAAGTCGATGTGTCGACTGTAAGCGGATGCACCCGCCACGATCAGCTTGGGCTTCTCTCGCTGCGCCATCTCGGCGACGTTGTCGTAATCGAGGAGATGGTCGTCCTCACGGACCTTGTAGGTCACCGGTCTGAACCACTTGCCCGACTGGTTCGCCGGACTGCCATGCGTCAGGTGCCCGCCGCAGGCTAGGTCCATCCCTAGGAAGGTGTCGCCGGGCTGGAGAAGGGCGAAGAACACCGCCTGGTTCGCTTGCGCTCCCGAGTGAGGCTGGACGTTGGCGAAGGCCGCGCCAAACAGCGACTTGGCCCGCTCGCGCGCCAGATCCTCGGTTACGTCCACGAACTCGCAGCCACCGTAGTAGCGACGGCCCGGATAGCCCTCGGCGTACTTGTTCGTCAGGACCGACCCTTGCGCCTCAAGCACCGCTCTGGACACGATGTTCTCCGAAGCAATCAGTTCGATCTGCTCCTGCTGACGATGCAGTTCGCCCCTGATCGCTGCGGCGACGTCAGGGTCAGCCTGATCCAGACCGCGCGAAAAGTAGGAATCGTGGATGAAATGGGCTGTCACGGGTGGCGTCCGGGCTGAGCTGGCGGGAGGCGCGCAATCTAGGCCCGCGCGCCCATCACCACAACATCTTGTGTCAGGATGCGGCGAGCAGACGCCGGAGCTTGGCTATGGCGAGCCTCTCGACAGCGGTCGGCTCCAGTGCTGGACCAACCGCCGAAGCTTCCAGGCCCGTTGCTACGTGCACCGCTGAAACCTTGAGAAAGGCACCGCTCCGGACTTTCTCAATGATGATCGTGTCCGGATCTTCCTTCATGTCCGCCAAGCAGGTGGAGCTACCCTAAGGCTGTTCATGACATCAAGAGACGGTAGGTGCGTTGCATCCCGGGCCAGCACGAACCAATGGAGTTCAGGATGTGGCCACGGGCAAGCACGCAAAACGAGCCCTGCCTCGATGGCGAGTGCCTCAAGGCGATCCGGCATGAAGGCCACACACTCCGGGTAGACCCAACCGGTGGTCTCGGGTGAGTGGCCGTAGCCCTCAGGGCCCAACAACCAGTTGGCAAGGACCAAACCTCCAGGCTCCAGCGCATTGGCAAACGCGGAAAGGGCGCGGCGAGTAGGTTCCGCTCCTGCGTGAGAGAAGACCGACTGAGCAATGATGAAGTCGAACTGCGTGCCAAAGACATCGACGCGGTAGTCGTCGGCATGAAAAAACCGGGGCTGCTTCAGGGCAAGGGTATCTCGCCCGATCTCATGATCCAGCCCAGCCTCGACAAGTCTGCAGTCCGGCTCGATTCCGTAGTAATTCCCGGCCTCAAGATAGGGAATAGCGAGGCGCCCGAGCCTCAGGGAACCGCATCCGAAATCAAGCAGCCGGTGATGCTCACGCAGACCAAGCAGAAACAACAAGGCGAACTGCGATCCGCCCGCGAGGTCATAACGCTGCGGTTGGCCCACAAAGGCCCTATGCGGTGGGTAGTCCGCCAGACGTGTGAACGGAGGAGCGGGCCTCATGCCCTGACGTTAGCCCGGCGAACCATGCTCTGTCACGACGGCGCGCAGCTCCGCCGCAGGGGACGCCGGGAGCCTCAAGCTGCGGCCGGCATTCGGGCGACGTTGCAGTGGGTCCAGAGACGGTCCATGGCCTCGACCAGAGCGTCCATCATGCCGTCGTCATGATCGGGCGATGGCGTGAAACGCAGACGCTCAGTCCCTTTGGGCACCGTAGGATAGTTGATCGGCTGGACGTAGATGCCGTGGTCTTCCAGCAGCATGTCCGAAATCATCTTGGTGTGGACCGGGTCGCCCACGAACACCGGAACGATGTGGCTCTCCGAAGGCATGACCGGAATGCCCGCCTCAGCGAAACGGCGCTTCAGCGTCTCGGCGCGTTCCTGATGCGCGTCGCGCAGCTCCGGGTGCGCCTTGAGGTGACGGACGGATGCAAGCGCTCCGGCGGTCAGGGCCGGTGGCAGGCTGGTAGTGAAGATGAAGCCGGAGGCCCAACTGCGAACCGCATCCACAATGACGGCATCGGCGGCGATATACCCGCCCATGACGCCGATGGCCTTGCCTAGCGTGCATTCGATAATGTCGATGTCGGCCAGCACGCCGTCCCGCTCGGCTACGCCCGCGCCGGTCGCGCCGTACAGGCCCACGGCGTGGACCTCGTCGAGGTAGGTCATCGCGCCGAACTTGCGGGCCAGAGCGATCGTGCCCTTCAGGTCGGCGATGTCGCCGTCCATGGAATAGACGCTCTCGAAGGCGATCAGCTTGGGCGCATCGGCCGGCGCGGCCGCCAGCAGCGATTCGAGGTGCGCCAGGTCGTTGTGCAGGAAGACATGCCGCTCGCAGCCGCCGTTCCGGATGCCCGCGATCATGGAGGCGTGGTTCAGGCTGTCGGAGAAGATGATCAGGCCCGGCAGGATGCGCTGGAGCGTCGTCAGCGTCGCCTCATTGGCCACATAGCCGGAGGTGAACAGCAGGCTGGCTTCCTTCTGATGCCAGGCGGCCAGTTCGGCCTCCAGATCGACGGCCGAGCGCGTCGTGCCCGAGATGTTGCGCGTGCCGCCCGCGCCGGCCCCGGCCTGCTCGACCTCGGCCTGCATGGCCTCGACCACCACCGGGTGCTGACCCATGCCGAGGTAGTCGTTGGAGCACCAGATCACGACGTCCTGCTCGGACCCGTCCGGGCGACGACGCACCGCGCGCGGGAACCGGCCGCGCACGCGCTTCAGGTCGGCGAAGACCCGGTAGCGGCCCTCGGTCTTGACCTGGTCGATGGCGTTCTGAAAGGCGGCCTTATAGTCGAACAAAACGACGCTTCTTCTGCTTATCCGGCTGTCGTTGGTATCTGCGCCGATGAGGCAAGAAAGTCCACACGCCGGACAAGGCGAAAACGTCGCAAGACCTTAATTGATAACGGTTCTCATTAGACTTTAGGCAGATCTTCGAGGCGTCCGCGCAGCATCTGCAGGATGCCGGAGAAGTCCCGGCCGCCGTACCCAAGCCGGTCGAACAGTTGGAACAGCGCCTCCGTCTGGGCCCCCAGCGGCGTCGACACCCCGGCCTTCGCGGCCGCGTCCTGCGCGAGCTTCAGATCCTTGAGCATCATGGCCGTGGCGAAGCCTCCGTCGTAGTCGCGATTCGACGGCGCGGTCGGCACTGGACCTGGCCAGGGATAGTAGGTCGTCACGCTCCAGCTCTGGCCCGAAGACTTGGCCACGATGTCGAACATCTTGATCGGGTCCAGCCCCAGCTTCTCCGCGAGGGCGATGGCCTCGCAGGTGCCGAGCATGGTGATGCCGAGGATCATGTTGTTGCAGATCTTGGCCGCCTGCCCCGCCCCGTGGTCGCCTGCGCGGAAAGTCGCCCGGCTCATGGGCTCCAGCGCCGCCTCGATGCGGGCGAAGTCCGCCTCGTCGCAGCCGACCATGAAGGCCAGTGTGCCCGCGTCCGCCGCCATCGTTCCGCCCGACACAGGAGCGTCGGCGAAGGCATAACCGGCGTCACGCGCGAGCCCCGCGACCTTCCGAGCCGTGTCGACATCGATGGTCGAGCAATCCAGCAGGAGCGCCGAGGTCGGGGCCGCCCCGATCACCTGCTCCGAATAGACCTTCAACACATGCGGCCCCGCCGGCAGCATGGTGATCACCACATCCGCGTCCTTGACCGCTTCGGCGACCGAGCCGACGGGCGTGCAGCCCGCCGCCCTCGCCCGCTCCAGAGCGGCCTCGGACAGGTCGAAGGCCGAGACTTGGTGACCCGCCTTGGCCTGATTGGCGGCCATGCCGCCGCCCATGTTGCCAAGGCCAATAAAGGCGATCTTGCGAGCGGTCATGAGGCGTCTCCCGAAGCGTTCTGATTTTCGCTCCGGTTAGACCCTCGGCCCCGGCCTCGCCAGCCCCGTCAGCCGGGTTTCCTGAAGCGGTAGACGAACTGATCGGTCCGCCCCCGGATCGCCTCGTTGAAGACATTGATCGTCCGGTCGTCCTCGGGATTGCGCAGGACGCCGCTTTCCGCCTCGAAGACGAAGCCCGCCGCCTCAACCTCAGCCTTCAGGAAGTCGCCGTCGATGCGATGCAGCGTCTGGACCTCCGTCGCGCCCGTGCCCGCACGGCCCGAGTGGTCGATGACGACATAGACGCCGCCGGGCTTGAGCGCGTCGAATACGGCTCGGTTCATGCGGGCGACGTCGGTGTTGAAGCCGGGAATGTGGAAGTCGTGGTATTCCTGGACCATGAAGACTGCGTCGAGCGGCTCCGGGAAGGTCATCGCGTCAAGAGCCCCGGTGAGCGGCGTCACATTCGGGAACGCAGCAGCCAGAGCCTCGGCCAGCGGCGTCTCGCGCGTCGCCGTGCGCGTTGGGACGAAGGCGTAGACCTGTCCGGCCTCGCCGACCGCAGGGGCAAAGAGGCGCGTGAAATAGCCCTCCTCGGGCCGGATGTCCGCGATGCGCTGACCCGGCTGGACCTCTCCGAAGGCCAGCATCTCGGCGGGCTTCCGCAGGCCGTCGCGAGCCACGTCCTCGGCTGGGCGCCGGGAGTCAGCGATGGCGGTTGCAATGTGAGGCGCCGCCGCGTCCTGGGCCGACAGGGCGACGACCGCCGCCGAGGCCGCAGCCGTCGTCATCAGCCCCAGGGCATCAAGTTCATGCCCACCGTGGTGCATCCGTCCGAGATGTTCTGGCGCCAGCTCAA
>JAIERG010000008.1 GCA_019747095.1 Caulobacteraceae bacterium
GCTCCGGAGGCCTCTCGCCCCTTCATCGCCGGCGCCAAGGCCGCCTTCGCCATGGGCCACAACCTGGTCGGCGAGTTCGCCAAGAGCCCGGCCGTTATCGTGGGCTATCTGGCCCTGGCCGGTGCCTACCAGAAGTCGGGCCTGACCCCGCTGGAGCGCGAGGTCGTCCTGATCGCCGCCTCGGTCGAGAACGCCTGCCACTATTGCGTCGCCGCCCACACCACGGTCACGCAAGGCCAGAAGCTGGACCAAACGGTAATCCAGGCCGTCCGTAACGGCGGGCCGATCGCCGACGCCAAACTGGAAGCCCTGCGTGACTTCGCCACCCGGGTTGTGCGCGAACGCGGTTGGGTGTCGGACGCCGACGTCAACCGCCTGATCGCGGCCGGCTACACGGCGGGCAATGTGCTGGAGGTCGTGCTGGGCGTGGGGCTGAAGACGATCTCGAACTACGTCAACCACATCGCCGAGACCCCCGTCGATCCGGCCTTCCAGGCCAACGCCTTCGAGCCGCGCCGCGCGGCCTGACCTCCTTCCCCACGAGACGGCGCGGGCCTTTCCCCGAGGTCGGTGCCGCAGCCGGAGCCTACGCCATGCGCACCCTGACCGTTCTCTTCAGCCTGGCTATCCTGGCGGGCGTCGTCTTGGTCCTGCCGATCGGCGGCGGTCGGGACATGCTGATCGCGGCCCAGTCCGTCAGCCCCACCTCGCCGGCAATGCTGGGTTGATGCCCTTTTCGTAACGACGAGGCGGCGTCCGGCGAAAGCCGGACGTCGTTGCCGTTGCAGGAGGCCCGAATGCGCGTGATCTCCGTCCTGTTCGCCCTGGCCATCCTGGTCGCGGCGCTCTTGCTCATCCCGGCCACGCGGCGCGGTATGCTGGTCGCCGCCGAGAGCGTGAGCGTCTCCATGCCCCGGATGCGCTAGAGCCCCGCCAGCCGCCCCAGGGCCGCCTGCAGACGGGCCTTGGTCGCCTCGGCCTCGGCCAGCTTGGCCCGTTGCTCCTCGACGACCTCGGGCGCGGCGCGATCGACGAAGTTGGGGTTGCCAAGCTTCTTCATGACGTGGCCGATGTCGCTCTCGGCCGCCGCGATCTCCTTGGTCAGGCGGGCTAGTTCGGCCGTCACGTCGATGACGCCCGCCAAGGACAGAGCGGCCGCCGAGCCGCCGGAGACGATGGTCACCGCCCCCTCCGGCGCCGCCTCGGCCACTCCGACGTCCGACACCCTCGCAAGCGTCAGGATCAGGTCGCGGTGGCGATCGATGCGGGCGGCGGTCGTCGCATCGGGCTGGACGAAGGTCAGGGGGGGCTTGGCGGCCGGGGGCACGTTCATCTCGCCGCGCAGGGCCCGGATCTCGCCGACCAGATCGACCAGCCAGCCGATCTCGGCCTCGGCGTCGGCATCGACCAAGCCGTCCGGCAGCACCGGCCAGGCCGCGCCCAGCAACATCGTCTCGCCCCGCGCCGCTCCCGCCTTGCCGAGCTCGGCCCAAAGTTCCTCGGTGATGTAGGGCATCACGGGATGGAGCAGCTTCAGCGTCTGATCCAGCGTCCAGGCCGTCATGGCCCGGGTCTCGGCCTTGGCGGCCTCGTCGGCCCCCTGGAACACCGGCTTGGCCAGTTCCAGATACCAGTCGCAGAAGACGTTCCAGACGAAGCGGTAGAGCGCCGACGCCGCGTCGTCGAACCGACCGCCCTCGATGGCCTCCGACACCTGGCGCTCGGCCCTGGTCAGTTCGCCCCGGACCCAGCGGTTGATCGTCTGCTCGACCGTCGCCGGGTCGAAGCCCTCGACGCGGGCGCAGTCGTTCATCTGCGAAAAGCGCGCGGCGTTCCACAGCTTGGTGCCGAAATTGCGATAGCCTTCAATCCGCTGCTTCGACAACTTGATGTCGCGCGTGCCCGACAGGATGGCCATGGTGAAGCGCAGCGGGTCGGCGCCCAGCTCGTCGATGATGGTCAGGGGATCGATGACGTTTCCCTTGGACTTGCTCATCTTCTGGCCCTTCTCGTCGCGGACCAGGCCGTTGATGATGACCCGCCGGAACGGGACTTCATCCATGAAGTGAAGCCCCATCATCATCATCCGGGCTACCCAGAAGAAGATGATGTCCGCCGCCGTGACGAGGTCGGAAGTCGGATAGAATCGCTTGAGGTCGTCGGTGTCCTCAGGCCAGCCCATGGTCGAGAACGGCCAGAGGGCTGAGCTGAACCAGGTGTCCAGCACGTCCTCGTCCTGCGTCAGGGCTTTGCCGACCGCCTGCGCCCTCGCCTCTTCCTCGGTTTCGGCGACGTAGATGTTTCCATCGGCGTCATACCAGGCCGGGATACGGTGACCCCACCAGAGCTGGCGGCTGATGCACCAGGGCTCGATATTCCGCAGCCATTCGAAATAGATTTTCTCGTAGGACTTCGGCTCGAAGATCGTGTCGCCCTGCTCCACCGCCCTCAGCGCAGGCTGGGCCAGGGTCGCGGCGTCGACGTACCACTGGTCCGTCAACCAGGGCTCGATGACCACGCCGGAGCGGTCGCCGTGCGGCACGACGTGTCTGGTCTTCTCGATATCCTTCAGCCAGCCTTCTTCCTCGGCGCGGGCGACGATGGCCTTCCGCGCCGCGAAGCGGTCCATGCCGTCATACTCCGCGGGCACGTCGGGCGCGTCCGCCGTCGTGATGCGTGCGAAGGCGTCCATAACGTTGATGGCCTGAAGTCCCGCGCGCTTTCCGACGCCGAAGTCATTGAAATCATGCGCAGGCGTGATCTTCACCGCGCCCGAACCCTTGGTCGGATCGGCATAGTCGTCGGCCACGATCGGGATGCGCCGTCCCGTGATCGGCAGGGTCACGAACTTCCCGACCAACCCGGCGTAGCGCGCGTCGTCCGGAGGCACGGCCACGCCCGTGTCGCCCAGCATGGTCTCCGGCCGGGTCGTGGCCACGACGATGTAGTCGCGCGTTTCCCACTCGGTGGCCTCGCCCGCCTCGTCGAAGGCGATCGGGTGTTCGTAAGTGACCCCGTCCGCCAGCGGATAGGCGAAGTGCCAGTAGTGGCCGTCGACCTCGCGCTGCTCGACCTCCAGGTCGCTGATCGCCGTCTGGAACTGCGGGTCCCAGTTCACCAGCCGCTTGTCGCGATAGATCAGGCCCTTGCGGTGCAGTTCGACGAAAACCTTGCGCACCGCTGCGTTCAGCCCCTCGTCCAGGGTGAACCGCTCCCGGCTCCAGTCGCATGACGCGCCCAGACGGCGCAGCTGCTGGACGATGGTCCCGCCGCTCTCGGCCTTCCACTCCCAGACCTTGGCCACGAAGGCGTCGCGGCCCATGTCGCGGCGACCGACGTTGCCATGGGCCGCCAGCTGGCGCTCGACCACCATCTGGGTGGCGATGCCGGCGTGGTCGGTGCCGGGCAGCCACAGGACGCTCTTTCCCCGCATCCGGTGATAGCGCGCCAGGATGTCCTGCAGCGTGTTGTTCAGCGCATGACCGATGTGCAGCGACCCTGTCACGTTCGGCGGCGGGATGACGATCGAATAGGCCTCGGCGGCCGTGTCCTGGCGCGGCGCGAACAGGCCCGAGCCCTCCCACATCGCATACAGACGGGGTTCGGCAGCCTTGGGGTCGAAGGTCTTCTCAAGCATGTGGGCGGGCCTCGGAATGCAGAAAGGGCGGCCCCCCGTGGGAACCGCCCCTGTTGGTCTTAGTCGCGGTCAGCGAGCGGGGCTAGCCCGCGCTGCGGGCGATACGTTCGACTTCCTTGCGTACGGCGGCCTCGACGATGCCCGGCAGATTGGCATCAAGCCATTCCTTCAGCATCGGACGCAGCAGTTCGCGCGCCAGGGCATCAATGGTCGGGCCGCTGCCTCCCACCAAGGTGGCCGGCTCGGGACGCGCCAGGCTGGCCGTCAGACCGGCAAAGGCCGAGGCTGCGCTGGCAGCCGCACCGGCACCCACCAGCGCTTCAACCGGTGCAGCAGGTTCAGGGGCTGCGTGATGAACGGGCTCGGGGGACGGTTCGAAGGACGTCGGGAAGGGCTCAGGCTCCGGCTCGTGATGGGCCGAAACGTCCAGATCTCCGATGCTTTCCACCGCCGGAGCTTCATAGCGCTCCGTGAGCTCCAGAACCTCTTCCTCTGCCATGGCCGGCGCGGCTTCGACGGCAGCAATGGGCTCTGGGTCAGCCACAGGTTCCTCAGCCGCCGGGGCCGCCTCAGTTGCGGGCGCATCGTCTTCCGAGATGATCCGGCGGATCGACGCCAGGATCTCTTCCATTGTCGGTTCTTGAGCGGTCGTGTCGGTCATGATCAGGCCTTAAGCGAGGCTTCGGGGCGGCAACAACACCAATTCAAGACCCGAAACGTCGCCGCACGAGCCCGGACCCGTTCGTCGCACCAACGCGGACTGGAATCAACGCGCGTTTTTCGCCTTTTTGGTTAACGGGCCCACTGTCGCCTACTGGGGGGTGTCGGTGCTGGTCTGCGCACCTTCCGAGCGAAGCTGCTCGTCGATTGGCGCGGTCGGCTCGGCCTGGACTGCGGTCACGGAAGGCAGGGACACACGGTCGAATGCTTCGACCACGCCGTCCCACGGCAAGCTCGCCCGACCAGCCACTCTGTCTGAGTTCACCGCGGCATCGTATGCATCCAGGCCGGGAACCAGATCCTCGCCGCTGAGCCTGCCCATGGCCGCAAGGAGACTTGCCTGTGCGACATACTGGTTGCGGCGAGCCTGAGCGAGCGTGATCTCAGCGTTCCTGAGCTCCAGTTCGGCGTTCAGGACATCCAGCGTTGTCCGCAGCCCAACCTGTTGTTCTTGCCGCACGCCTTCTGCAGCGATGCGCGCCGCCCTCACGCTCTCCTCCCCAGCGGCCAACTGAGCATTGACCGAGACAATCTGCGCGTAGGCGGAACTCACATTCTGCAGCACCGCTCGCTCTTCCGCGCGGATCAGAATGCGGGCGGCGTTCGCCTGCTCAAGGGCCTGGGCAACCCGGCTCCGATTCAAACCGCCCGTGAAAAGCGGCACAGACAAGGTCGCGCCAGCCCGAAACGTCGTGTTCGAGCTGAGGTTGAAGGAACTCAAGTCGTCGGAGCCACCGTAGGACGCGGAGACACCAACCGTCGGCATGTGTGCTGCACGGGCCTGGGCCGCCCGGGCCTCCGCTGCCTGAAGATCGTACCGCGCCGCGAGAATCCCAGGATTTTCAGCAAGGCCTACGTCAAGTGCGTCATCAAAGTCGCTTGGCACACCCGGGAGCGGGGGCGGTGCAACGAGGTCCGCCGGAGCTTGGCCGACGACACTGGCATAGGCCGCGCGGGAAACGGAAAGCTGAGCGCGAGCGCCGGCCAGATCGGCCTCCGATTGTGCCAGTCTGGCTTCAGACTGGGCGACATCGGTGCGGGTGATCTCGCCGACTTCGAAGCGAGCATTGGACTCCTCCAACTGCCGGCGCAGAACGGCCACGTTGGCTTCGCGAATTCGGAGAACCTCTATATCGCGAACAACATCCACGTAGCTCTGGATCACGGAGGCGAGGATTTGCTGTTCGACGTTGCGAAGGCCTTCCCTGCCGCTCAGCACCGTGGCCTCCGACGCATCAATCGCGCGGGCCGTCCGCCCACCGGCATAAAGCGTCTGATTGATGTTCAGTGAGGCATTGGCGCTATCGTTCTCGGTGACACCGCCGCCACCGGCCAGGTCAGGAATGCCATCCCCGTTCAGGTCCACGCCACCGGTCCCGGCGGTATCAGTCCGCGTGTAGTTTGCGCCAACAGAAACACTGACATCCGGACGCAGACCCGAGCGGGCTTGTGGCACCTGTTCATCGAGCGCTCGCTGGTTGGCGCGCTGGGCTTGCAGGGTCGGGTTGGTGCGATAGGCGAGAGCAAGAGCTTCGGCCAACGTGTCGGCGAAGGCCGGCGCAGCCAACCCCGATGCCACGGCGATGACTGCAACCGAGGCGAGCGCGCGCGAGCGTTTGAACATGACCTGATCCTTCGGTGCGCCGATCTGGCGCCGGTATCCCACGAACCGCGTAGTGCGGAAGAGCCTTGCCCAGCGCCAGTTAAGTTTTTTTCACGCGGCCGCCAGTGTGCTGCCGCGCCAATCCGGCGATCAGAGGGCGAAGACCGGGGCCGGTGTCATTTCTGCAAGCACCGGCGGGGCCGCATCGAACAGTTCGCGACGCGATAAGCCCCCCTGGCCCTTCACATACAGGACTGCCCGACCGTTCGGCCCGTCGCGCTCGACAACCGCGAGCCGTCCACCGATTCGCAGCGCCGCCAACCAGGCATCGGGCCGGATAGCCACGGCCGCCTCTGAGAGGATCAGGTCGAAGCCCTCGCATGCGGGTTTGGTGAAGGGTTCCACGACCGCAGCCACACCCTCGTCGGCCAGGGCGGACCCGATCACGTCCATGACAGCCGGATCGGCCTCCTGCGCTGTCACCTTCAGGCCCATCCGTGCCAGAACGGCGGCTGCGTAGGGCGCGGCGATCGCGAGAGCTGTCTCTCCCTCTCGCGCATCAAGGGCCTGGACAAGCTTGGCGACCTCGCGGGCCTGCATCAGACGACGGCCATTCGCGATCTCGACCTCCACTTCGCCATAGGCTGTGAACGCGCGTCCGGGCGCGCAGAAGCGTTCGCGCGGCACGGCCAGAAGCGCGGCCTGCAGGGCGCGGTCGGTGACGTCGTTCACGCGGACCTGGCTGTCGACCATGACCTTACGGGCTGCGGCGAAGTCCATGCGGCGGGCGTCCTGACAACGTTCAGAGGAAAACTGGCGCGCTTATAGGGTCGCGCGCCGCGCCGGACAATGTTTGCGACGGCCTCATTGCAGGCCGGAAGTCGATCTGATAGCGAACGCCCCTCGCGATCGCGGGGCCCTCTTCTCAAGGGCCTCAGGGCCTGATGGCGGAGTGGTGACGCAGAGGACTGCAAATCCTTGCACCCGGGTTCGATTCCCGGTCAGGCCTCCATCGCGATCCTCGCAGGATCGCAGATCGATCAGATCGGAGCGGTCATCCAGCCGATCGCGCCGGCCGCCCCCACGCTCGCAGCGACGATCGCAACGGCCACCACGATCCGCGCATTGCGACCCATGAAGCCAAGCAAGCCACCCATGTCGTCCTCCTAGAGGGACATAGCGACACGGAAACCGCCATTCATCAAGGTGGATAAAGCGTTAATTCCTTGAATTCGCGATGACTGCCGGGTCGCAGATTTGATACAGGCCGATCCCGGCGGAGGTTGCCACGTTCAGGGAATCAAAGCCCCGCGCCATCGGAATCCCGACTGTTCTGACGCGCTTCAGCATGTCGGACGGCAGACCCGGCCCCTCGGATCCAACCACAAGCGCCTGGCGCCCGCCCCGGGATACGGCCGACAAAGGCTCATCCGCACTCGGCGAAAGGGCGATCACATCAAACCCGGCGGCCTCCAGTTTGTCGATCAGCGTCGGGAGCGGACTGGTCGCGCTCGTCGGCATCCTCAGAACCGCGCCCACCGACACCCGGATGCTCTTCCGATAAAACGGGTCGCAGCACAGGTCGTCCCTCAGCACCGCCGTCGCGCCAAACGCCGCTGCATTCCGGAAAAGACCACCCATGTTGTCGTGATTACCCACACCCGAAACCACCAGCACGACAGCTCGCTCCGGAAGCTGGCACAGCAGCGTTTCGACATCCGGCGGGTCCGGCTTCTCTCCGATCGCCAGCATCCCCCGATGCAGCTCGAAGCCTGCGATCCGGTCCAGAACCGCCTGGGATGCGGCATAGACGGGCACGCCAGCCGGTACCTTCGCCAGCAGCTCGGCTCGTCGCTCGATCCGGTGCGCGGCCATCAGTACAGCCTTGGGCCGACACAGCGCCTGTGGTGACAGAAGCACGTTCAGCACCACCTCGCCCTCGGCCACGAACAACCCCTGCCGCCCGGTCAGATCGCGCTCACGGATGTCGCGGAAGGCGGCAACGCGGGGATCGTCGGGGTCTTCGACAGTCAGGATCGACACGGATGAGATTTCCCGTTGCGCGACGCGGAAACCCGCTGCTATAGGCCCGCCTCCCGAGCAGCTGTTCCGCGGTAGCTCAGTGGTAGAGCAGCCGACTGTTAATCGGCTGGTCGTAGGTTCGAATCCTACCCGCGGAGCCACTTGGATGTCTAGTGCATTGTTTTCTTTCAGATTTCTTTTCTGAATGATGGCTTACCCACCAGGCTACCCACCAGGCAAACATCAACGGTCGCTCGGCTTCACCGGCTTTCAGTGCGTTTCAGCGCTCGAATACGGCACTCCCCGTGCACGACTTTTCTGCGGGGAAGCATGTCGGATTTGCCTCTCGGTCTGCAGGCAGGCGATCTGAGTCGACCGACTAGCCGGCAGACGCGGTCGTTTCATTCTGTTTTAGCATCTTCCCAAACGCGGGGACGGCACGACATCGTCGCTAAGGGGGTGCAGGGTCCCTAGGGCTTGGGTAGATAGGCGTTTCACGAATTCGGTCGGCGCAGGCCCCGGTCGCACACTCAATCAGCGAGAGGCTTAGACATGAGAGCGCGTTCCACACTGGCTGCGGCCGTGGCTTTAAGCCTGTTCGGCGGGGCGGCGGTCGCCCACGACTTCTTTCTCGCGCCGGAGCGCTTCGTCGGGCCCGCTGGCCAGCCGCTGATTGTTCATGCAACCTCGTCGTCCGATTTCCCTGCCCTCAACATCGGTTCGCAGCCCACGCGCATCGCCGATCTTCAAGCTCTCGTTGCTGGCCGCCCCGCGGATGTCACGGTCACGGCTCAGCCCCAGTCTCTCCGTTTGACGGTGTCCAGCGAAAGGCAGGGAATGGCGTCGGTGACGCTGCAGACCATTTGGGGCGAAACGAGCTGGAGGCCGGACCAGGTCGACACCTATCTGGAGGAGCATCCCTTCAAGGCCGAAGAGGTTGCGACGGTGCGGCGTCTGCTGCCAGAAGGCGCGACACTCCAGATCCGGTCGCGCAGACTTGCCAAGACGCTTGTCTGTTTCCAGACGTGCACCCCGGCGGTGAACGGCGCTGGAGGGCTGGAAGTGGAGTTCCTTCCGGAGTTCGAGCCCGGCCGGACTGCTCCGACCCGCTTCCAGCTGGTCCGCAATGGTAATCCGATGTCGGCCCATCCGGTGACGATCAGGTTCGGTCAGGACCAACGCCGTGAGGTTCAAACCGATGGGAACGGCCGGCTCGAGCTACCCGAGGGCACTATAGGTCCCGTCATGCTGGTGGCCGCGACGCTTGACGCTCCGACCGAGGGCGGAGGACGTTTCACCACCAATAACGCAACACTGACGTTTGAAGTGGCAACGGACCGATAGACTGTCGCGGCCAACATTGCTTCGTCGGCAGCCGCCTACACCGGCGTTTGCAGGATGTTGTAAGCGTCGATGGGGGCGCTTTGCTGCGTTACGCCTTCGAGCTGCGGCTGTGCTCATCAGCCCGACTGGGACTGCGAAAGCCGTCTAAAACCTCCCGTCCCAGCACAGTCTGCCACGGATAGTCCGACATCACATCCTGGCCGACCTAATCGATAGCAGACCTGGCGGAACGGCGCTCCCAAAGCCGCACATCCGGCTTCACATGGCCATCGTGCCAGCTTGGCCGTATGTCATAATCGCCATCCACACCGCCATGGCGAGCATCATCAGGTTCTCGGTCAGCGACAAGAAGCCTAGCGGCACATTGCTGTCGCCGCCGACGCAGGCGCACTTCAGCTCGCGCTTGTCGATGTAGACGGCCTTGAACACCGAGACCGCGCCGATGCCGCCGATGAACAGGGCGACCGGGACCGACAGCCAGGTCAGCACCCCTGCCAACATCAGCGCCCCCGCTCCGAACTCGGCGAAGGGGTAGACCTTGCCGTAGGGCACCCAGCGTTTGGCCAACAGGTCGTAGTTCAGGAACATGGACGAGAAGCTCTCGATGTTCTGGAGCTTCAGCATGGCCAGCGCCATCATCGACAAGGCGATGAACCACTCTCCGGCGCGGAGGGTCAGCGGCGTGCCGTAGACCGTCAGGCTGAGCATGGCCGCCATGACCGCCGTGGTCAGGAAGACGACCAGGACCGGCGTATAGGTCGTCGCCTTGGGGTCGCGCACTTTCAGTCCGAGAAAACGGCGCAGGTCGTCGTGACCTCCGATCCTCCGTCCGTCGATGAAAACTTGGGGCGTGGTCATGACCCCGTGTTCGGCCTTGAAGGCGTCCACCTGCTCGCGGGTGGTCAGCCAGTGGTCCTCGACCTTGTAGCCTCGGCTCTTCAACAGGTGACGGGCTTTCAGCCCCCAGGGACAGGTGTGGTCGGGCATCACCATGCGGTGGATGGTGGCGGTCTTGCTCATGTCGGCCTCCGTGATCTTCTCAATCCGAGGCGCACTCCTTAAGTTCCGTATCGTGATACGGAGTCAAGCATGAATGTTCGGACGATCGCAGGCTTGGCGCGCGAGGGCGGGGTTGGGGTCGAGACGGTGCGGTTCTATCAACGGCGCGGCCTGTTGCCGACGCCGGATCGCTGGTCGCGCGACGGCGGGGGCGCTGGCATCCGCCGCTATGGCGACGAGGACGTGCGCCGCCTCCAGTTCATTCGGTCGGCTCAAGTTGCGGGCTTCACGCTTGACCAGATCAAGGAGTTGCTCTCCCTCGACGCAGGCGAGGATCGGGTTCGCGCGCGGGAACTGGCCGCCGAACGGCTGACGGCTTTGAATCGCACCATCTCCGATCTGGAAGAGGCGCGCACGGCCTTGCGGCGTCTCGCTGACGCCTGTGCGTCTGAGGACAGTGGCCCCTGCCCTATCATCGCAGCGTTCCAGACTCTGCCGCCAACGGTGCGGGACTAAGGTCATGGCCGATCACCGGATGGCAGCAAACATCAAACGCTTCCAGCGCGGCGAGTGCGTTGCATCCAGTCCGAGCGAGTTCGGTCGGCAGAGCGCCCACGTTGGCAAACCTGTCGCTCAGAAGAACGCCGTAAGATTGAACGACGAGTAGGTCGTGTCCCCCGTCGCCGGCGCGTTAGGCGCCATCTCCAGAAAGCGGCCCTTCGCCAGATGAAGCACGCCGACCTCCAGCCTCAAGGCGTCGCGAACCAGCCAGTGACGCATGCGCCCCTCCCACTCGTGACCGGCGAAGGCGCCCGAGGCTCCGCTGCCATCAACCACCGAACTGGTCGAGAAGCTGTCCGTGCGGGACGCCAGCCAGAGCGGCCGATAGGCGAGGAAAGCGTCGGACCGAGCTGTCGGCAACCATTCGATCCGCACGGCCGGAGACGACAGATTGGCGTGACCGACGGCGTTGTAGAGGCCCGACGGGGCGATCTCGGCCCGGCGCATTCCGTAAAGGGTGTCGAACCGCTCGTAGGTCTCGCCCGGCTTGTCGCCGCTGACCCAGTCGTAGCGGACCGAAACCCTGGGCGACATCGGGCCGTCGAAGCTGTAGCCGACGTCGGCATGGACGAAGTGGGCGGCGACATCGACCGTTGCCGCAGTCGCGCTGGTGGCCGCGCTGATGCTGCCGGTTTGACGAAAGGCCTCGATCTCGAAATCCCAGGCACCGGCGCGGACGGGCCGAAAGACCCGCCCGCCAAAGGTGTCGAGCGCCCGGTCTCGGGTGCGGCGATCATTGGTGTCGCGCTCGTCGAAGCGGAAGTAGGAGACCTCGGCCGTCACCCCAAGAGATCGGATCGGGTGAGCGGCGACCAGCCCCCACAACCGCATGTCGGAGCCATCGCGGTCGAAGGCGGGTCAAGGGGCCGGGCGATGCCCGCATCACCGACCTTCACGTCTGGCGGGTGGGACCCGAAGCCCATGCCGCCATCGTCAGCGTCGCCGGCGGCCTGGACGCGGCGACCGTGAGAGCCCGTCTCGCGCCGGTCCACGAGGTCAAGCACCTGACCGTGGAAAGCGCTTGATGGCGAACGCTTCGGCGACGCGCCTGTTTAAGGAAATCCGCGCATGGGCGCGCCGCCTGAAAGAGGATGTTCTGGTTCTCTGGATCGCCGCGCGCAGCCGAGAGACGCCCCTGCTTGCCAAGCTGGTGGCGGGCGCGGTCGCGGCCTACGCCCTCAGCCCGATCGACCTGATCCCCGACTTCATTCCTGTGTTGGGCTATCTCGACGACCTGCTGCTCGTACCGTTCGGCATCTACGTCGCGCTGCGGATGATCCCACCTGACCTGCTTTCTGAGTTTCGCACCCGCGCCGCCGTTATCGCTGACCGTCCCCGCAGCCGGTGGGGCGCATGGGTCATCGTCGTAACTTGGCTTCTCGCTGCGGTCATCGGAGCCACCCTTGTCTGGAGGCTGATCTGAGGGAGGCAGGTCCGGACATCAGCGGAAGACCGCTCGTCCGAACGAGAGGCCCATGAGAGCGCCCATCAATGCTCCTCCGACCGACGCCGCAACATAGGCGCCAGCCAGCCCGCCCTGGCCTCGCTCCAGCAGATCGGCCGTATCGAGCGAGAAGGCCGAGAAGGTCGTGAACCCTCCCAGGACGCCGGTCGTCAGGAAGAGGCGGGCGTGCTGGCCCGCCGCCTCGCCTCGAAACGCGAACAGGCTCGTCAGCGCGCCGATGGCGAAACAGCCGATCAGGTTGACGAACAGGGTGGCCGCTGGAAAGCCGCCGCCGAACACGGCCGCGCCAGCCTGGTTGACCCCGTGCCGGAGCGCTCCGCCCAGACCTGCGCCGAGGAAGACCCAGAGGTAGGGGACAAGCGCTCTCATGGCCTACCTTGCCCCGCCCCCAAACTTGCGAAAAGGGGCTGTCCGACAGCGCGTGCGGACGCGCCAAAGCCAAGACTGCCAGCTTGGACTGGGCGCGCCCGCCGGTTTTCACCGTGTTGGCGATGGGCGACAAGGGACAGGGAGGATCAGACTTCCCGTCGGCGCGGGCGCCACCGGGACCACCAGGCCGTTGACGTGCCCGAAGCCCCGCCGTGGACGAGGCTGTAGAGGGCGGGCAGGACTAGCAGGGTAAGGATCGTCGAGGAGATGATCCCCCCGATCACGACCGTCGCCAGCGGACGCTGAACCTCGGCTCCCGCTCCTACGTTCACGGCCATCGGCACGAAGCCCAGGCTGGCGACCAGGGCGGTCATCAACACGGGCCGCAGCCGGGTCAAGGCGCCCTCGCGGATGGCTTCGCCCAGCGGCCTGCCCTCCTGGATCAGGCCCCGGATGAAGCTGACCATAACGACGCCGTTGAGCACGGCGACGCCGGACAGGGCAATGAAGCCGACCGCCGCCGAGATCGACAGCGGCAGGCCCCGCATCGCCAGCGCCGCCACCCCGCCGGTCAGGGCCAAGGGCACGCCGGAGAAGACGATGGCCGAGTCCTTCACCGACCGGAACAGGGCGAACAGCAGGCCGAAGATCAGCAGCAGCACCACCGGCACCACCAACTGAAGGCGTTTGGCCGCCGAGATGAGCTGCTCGAACGTGCCGCCGTAGCTGATCCAATAGCCCGCCGGGACCTCGACCTCAGCGCCCACCTTCGCCTGGACCTCGGCGATGAACGAGCCCAGGTCGCGGCCCCGCACATTGGCGGTGACCACCACGCGGCGCTTGCCGTCCTCCCGGCTGATCTGGTTCGGTCCCTTTTCCACGACGACTGTGGCGATCTCCTCCAGCGGCACGAAGGCGGGTCCGCCCGCGCCCGGCACCGGTATGCGCAGGCGTCCGATCGCCTCGGTGTCCTGGCGCAGGGCCTCGGGCAGGCGGACGACGACATCGAAGCGCCGATCGCCCTCGAACACCTGGCCAGCGACGACGCCCCCGATGGAGGCCGAAACGACCTGCTGCACATCCTCCATGCTGATGCCCAGCCGCGACAGGGCGGCGCGGTCCGGCGTGATCTGAAGGACCGGCAGACCCGTGACCTGTTCGATCGAAACGTCGGCGGCGCCCTCGATGCCGCCGACCACGCCTTCGATCCCGTCGGCGACTTCCAGTAGCTCGTCCAGATCGTCGCCGAACACCTTGATCGCCACGTCGGCCCGGACGCCCGACAGCAGTTCGTTGAACCGCATCTGGATCGGCTGGGTGAATTCGTAATTGTTGCCGGGAACCTCGGCTACCGCTTCCTGCATCTCGGCGACGAGCTGGGCGCGGGGCTTTCTCGGGTCTGGCCAGTCCTTGCGATCCTTCAGCATGATGAAGGTGTCGGCGACGGACGGCGGCATGGGATCGGTCGCCACCTCCGCCGTGCCGAGTTTCGACACGACCCGCTCGACCTCGGGGAACTGCGACAGCCGTCGTTCCAGCGCCGCCTGCATCTGCACCGCCTGGGTCAGGCTGGTGCCGGGGATGCGTAGGGCGTGCAGCGCAATGTCGCCCTCGTCCAGGTTCGGGATGAACTCCGATCCCATGCGGCTGGCCCCCAAACCGGCGATGACCACCAGCGCCACGGCCACGGCGACGAAGGCGACGCGCATCCGCAGGGCCAGGTCCAGCGCCGGCTGGTAGAAGCGCCGCGCGCCGCGCATGACGAAGCTGTCCTTCTCCTCGACCTTGCCGGTGACGAACATCGCAACCGCCGCCGGGACGAAGGTCAGCGACAGGACCAGGGCGCAGGTCAGGGCGATGACGACCGTGATCGCCATCGGGTGAAACATCTTCCCCTCCACCCCGGTCAGGGCGAAGATCGGCACATAGACCAGGGTGATGATCAGCACCCCGAAGAGCGATGGCCGGATCACCTCGCTGGAGGCCGAGGCCGCCAAGGCGAACCGCTCGTCGCGGGTCAGCAGGCCACCCTTTCGGTGCTGCGCCTCGCCGAACCGACGCAGGCAGTTCTCGACGATGATGACGGCCCCGTCGACGATCAGGCCGAAGTCGAGCGCGCCGAGGCTCATCAGATTGCCGGACACGCCCGTCCGCACCATGCCGGTGATGGTCATCAGCATGGTGATCGGAATGACCGCCGCCGCGATCAGGGCCGCGCGGATGTTCCCGAGCAGCAGGAACAGCACGACGATCACGAGTAGTGCGCCCTCGACCAGGTTCTTCTCGACCGTATGGATGGCGCGATCGACGAGGTCGGTCCGGTCGTAGACTGGAACGGCCCGGACGCCGGCGGGCAGGGCCTCCGCCGCCGTCTCCAGCCGCGCGGCGACGGCCTGGGCCACCGTCCGGCTGTTCTCGCCGACCAGCATGAAGACAGTGCCCAATACGACCTCGCGGCCGTCCTCGGTCGCCGCTCCGGTGCGCAGTTCCTCGCCCATCACCAGGTCGGCGACGTCGGCGACCCGCACGGGCACGCCGTTGCGGTTCGAGACGATGATGGCGCCGAGGTCTTCGAGCGAGGTCGCCTGCCCCGGCACGCGCACCAGATACTGCTCGCCGAACCGCTCGACATAGCCCGCGCCGACGTTCGCGTTGTTGCGCTCCAGCGCCTCGACCACCTCCGCCATCGTCACGCCATAGGCCGCCAGTCGATCCGGCCAGGGCGTGACGTGATACTGGCGCTCGAATCCGCCGATGGTGTTGACCTCGGTGACGCCCGGCGTGTTCCGGAGCTGGGGACGGATCACCCAGGCCTGGAGGGTGCGCAGGTCTTCGGGCGTGTAGAGTTCGCCGTCGGGACGGCGCGCCCCCTGCTCGACCTCCACCGTATACATGAAGATCTCGCCCAAGCCCGTGGCGATGGGACCGAGTTCGGGGGTCAATCCTTCTGGAAGCTGGCCCCGCGCGCTGAGAAGCCGTTCGTTGACGAGCTGGCGGGCGAAGTAGATGTCGGTCCCGTCCTCGAAGACGACGGTGACCTGGCTCAGGCCGTAGCGGGAGATGGAGCGGGTGTATTCCAGCCCCGGCAGGCCCGCGATGGCGGTCTCGACCGGGAAGGTGATGCGCTGTTCGGACTCCAGCGGCGAGAAGCCCGGGGCCTCGGTGTTGATCTGGACCTGGACGTTGGTGATGTCCGGCGTGGCGTCGATGGGCAGACGCTGGAAACTCCAGACGCCGACCGCGCAGGCCAGAAGGACGAGCGCCATGACGATCCAGCGGAATCGGATCGACAGCGCGATGATGCGTTCGAGCATGATGGTGCGAGCCCCTAGTGGTCGTGGCTCGCGCCGGACTTCTCGACGTCCGCGCGGATGAGGAAGGCGCCGTCGACAACGTAGTCGACGCCGGGGTCGATGCCGGACAAGACTTCGGTCCATTCCGGGGTCCGCCTGCCCAGTTCCAGCATCCGCACCTCATAGGTGGTGCCGAAGCGGGCGTAGACGACGGTGAAGTCGCGGAAGGGCTGGAGCGCGCGGGTGCGCACCGCCAGCGGAACCTCGCCCGCGCCCACCTGGACTTCGCCGGAGACGCCCAGGCCCGGCCGCCAGACGCCGCCCTGGTAGGGCAGGTCGACGTGGGCGATCATCACCTGGCTGGTCAGGTCGGTCGATGGCAGAACGGCCTCGATCGCCCCGTTGAAGGTGTAGTGGCCGGCCAGGCTCTTGACCGTGACCCTCTGGCCCGCGCGGACGCGCTCGGCGTCGCGGGGATAGAGCAGGAACTCGGCGTGGAGCCGGGTCGGATCGCCGATCCTCAGCATGGGCTCGCCGCCGCCGGTGATCGAGCCGACGTTGACGTTCTTCTCGACGATGATGCCCGAAACGGGGGCCGTGATCGGATAGGTCTGGAGGCTTTCGCTGGACTCGACGCGGGCGATCACCTGTCCGCGCGACACCCGCGTGCCGAGCTGGACGTTCAGCGCCATGACACGGCCGGGATAGCGGGCGTGAACATCCGCTTGCCCTTCGGGGGTGATCTCGACCCGACCGGTCAGGGGCAGAGTCTCGCCGAGCGTCGCGGGACCGACGCGCTCGACCGTGACCCCGCCCGTGCGGGCGGCGTCGGCGGAGATGGTGGTCCGCCCTTCATAGGAGGCATAGGTCCATGCGGACCGCTCGCCCCCCCGTGTCGCCGAAACCGCGACGTCGAACGAGTGGGGCTCGAACACCACGCCGGGGCTGGCGAGATAGTCGTTCTCCGCCGTGAAGGTGAAGCGATCGACCTTCGGCCCCAGCCGGGTCAGCACGATCGAAGCCTGAACCTGGCGGGGATCGAGCGGCTTGTCCTTCAGATAGGGATAGAGCCGGAACAGCGGCTCTGGCCCTTCCTCATACAGGGTGATCTCCAGGGCGAAGTCGCCGTCGCGCAGCAGGCGGCCGTTGTGCGGGCCGCGCTCATACTCGCCGGCCTCGGCTTCGGCCTTTTCGGTGGACGGGGCGTCCGAGCAGGACGCGACGCCGACGAAGCCGGCCAGGAACAGGGCCGCCGCAGCCGCCCGAATGAGATTGGACGGGCTCATCGGCGCGCCTCCGATTGCAGGATGAGAGGATCGTGGGCGCCGGTCAGCCGATCCCGGCGGGCGACGTCTCGATGGAGCTCGGAAAGGACCTCGACCAGCCGCAGCCGCAGATCGAGCAGGGCGCGGTGGGCCGAGACCACGTCGTTGTAGGTGAAGCCGCCCCTGGCGAAGCCGGCCTCGACCTCGGCGACGGCGCGCTCGGCCAGAGGCAAGGCGTCCTCGCGCAGGCGTCTGGCTTCGCTGGCGCCGGCCGAGATGTCGACCTGAAGCCGCGCGACCTCGCGGTCCTTTTCGATGCGGAACGCGTTTCGGTCCGCCGTCGCGGCGGTCGCCAGAGCCTCCGCCCGGTCGATGGCTCCCTGATTGCGATCGTAGCGCTGAAGCGGGATCGATCCGCCGACCACCAGGCCGACGCCGCCCGTGTCCCAGTCGTGCCGCAGGCCCACATCGACCGTGGCGTTGGGCACGGCGGCGGCGCGCTGGACGGCGGCGTCCGCCGTCGCTAGGTCGCGCCGCGCGTCGAACACGAGCAGGTCCGCCCAGGCGATCTCGCCGACAGACGCCCGCGACGCGGAGGTGTCGTAGAACAGGTCCGACGGGATGGAGAAGTCCACCGTGCCGTCCCAGAACTTCGCCAGGGCGATGCGGGCGACGCGCAGCCTCGTTTCCGCCTGATCCAGGTCGATCTGGGCCTCAA
>JAIERG010000080.1 GCA_019747095.1 Caulobacteraceae bacterium
GCCCTGGCCCAGTCCCACGCCGGCCATGCCTCCCCGGCTCAGCCCACCCAGGCCGCGCCCCTCCCGCCGGGGTGTGTGCGCCGGGGTGCGCCGACCGCCGACGCCGCCCGCGTCGGCACAGCCGGCGCGCCGGTCTGTCCGACGGGGGCCGTGCCAGAGCGGATGGCGTCGCCCGATCCTCATGCCGGTCACGACATGTCGACGATGGGGCAGACCCAGCCGACACCAATCGATCCGCATGCCGGCCATGACATGTCGACCATGGGGCAGGCCCAGCCGGCACCGGCTATGCCGGCCGGTCACGACATGTCGACCATGGGGCAGATGCCGCCGGGCCACGACATGTCGGGTATGGCGATGCCGCCGGACGTTCCCACGAGCGCCAACAATCCCGGGCGTCCTCCCGAAACACCCCCGCCGCCCGGCGCGACGAGCGGGCCGGCTCATGCCGCCGATCGGTTGTTTGATCCGGCGGAGATGGCGGCGTCGCGCGAGCAGCTTCGCGTCGAGAACGGCGCCATACGGGCCAGTTCCGTCATCATCGATCAGCTGGAAGCGAGCTTCTCGGACGGCGAGGAGGCATATGGCTTCGACGTTCAGGGCTGGACGGGCGGAGACATCAATCGCTTCTGGTGGAAATCGGAAGGTGAGGGTGAGTTCGATGGCGGGCTGGAGGAGGCCGAGCTTCAGGCCCTCTACAGCCGCGCCATCAGACCCTTCTTCGATTTTCAGGCCGGCGTGCGCCAGACGTATCGCCCCGACGGAGGCGACCGGACCGATCTGGTTGTCGGTATCCAGGGGTTGGCGCCCTATTGGTTCGAAGTCGATGCCGCCGCCTTCCTGTCCACGAAGGGCGAGCTGACGGCCCGGGCCGAGGCGGAGTACGACCAGAGGATCACGCAGAAATGGATTCTGCAGCCCCGCGCCGAGGTGTTGCTTTCGGCCGAGGACATACCCGAGTTGTCGGTCGGATCGGGCCTGTCGTCACTCCAGGTGGGCGCGCGACTGCGCTACGAGATCCGCAAGGAGTTCGCACCCTATGTGGGCGTCGAGTGGACCAAGAGCTTCGGCAATACTGCGGACTTCCTGGAAGCCGAGGGGCGGAGTTCGGAGGATACCCGGCTGGTCGTGGGTATCCGGGCCTGGTTCTAGGCATAACCGCCGCGGAAGCTCTGGGTTGACGCATGTCATTCCTCAGGGCCGCGGGACAGGGAATCGGCGGGCGGACTGTGGCGCGTCCTGCCCGACCATCCCTCCGGCCGAGCGCGTGCAACAGGCGTGAGGGACTGGCGTGTGGCGGTTCAGACTAGAATCAAAGCGGTCGTCTTTGATCTCGATGACACGCTGATCTCGGCGTATCGTCGACCGGATCTGGTGTGGCGAGACGTCTGCCAGGCCTTCCGCCACGAATTAGGCGAGCTTGCGCCGGACAGGGTGGCGAGGGCGCTGACGGATGCGGGTCAGGCCTTTTGGGGGGATCCGGTCCGTCACGCGCTCGGTCGTGCCGACCCGCTGCGGGCCCGTCGCACGATCGCCGCGGCGGCGTTCTCAGCCCTGCGGCGAGACGGCGTCCGTGTCCCGGCCCCCGACGTCGCCGAGCGACTGGCCGACGCCTTCAGCGTGCGGCGCGATGACCAGATGCACCTCGAAGCCGGAGCCCTGGCTCTGCTCACGGACTTGCAGAAGGCCGGCTATCGGCTGGCGCTTTTGACCAACGGCGATCGTCTCCTGCAGCGTGCCAAGATCGAGCGGTTCGGTCTGGCCCCGCGGTTCCATCATGTCCAGATCGAAGGCGAGGCTGGCATAGGCAAACCCGAACCTGGTGCCTTCACCCGGGTATTCGCCGCTTTGGGCGTCGGAGCGGCCGAGGTCTGTGTCGTCGGCGACAGTGTCGAATGGGACATTCGCCCGGCGAAGGCTCTGGGCTGTTACACCATCCGGTACGATCCGGAGCCCGACGGAGACATCACCCCCACGGGCGGCGAGGCCGATTGGGTTGTTCAGGCCCTGGCGACCGTGTCCGTCCATCTGTCGGTCCAGGCCCAGGCGCGGTTCGCCTTCCAAAGTCATGCGAGCGTATCCTCTCGCGAGAAACGACCGACATCGAACATCATCGTCGAGGACTAGTCGCCATCGTCGCAATCGGGGCGTATCCGCGCCGCCGCCGAACCCGGCTCCCAGAGACGCGCATGTCTGTACCGCCGTACAGGCCGGTCCAGAGCTGCCTGGACCGGCCTTGTGTCAGCATGCAGTGTGCCTGCGTGCCCTACTCTTTGGGCGGCATGGTCATGCCGCCCATCTGGGACATGTCGTGATCGGCCATCGGATCGGCGGGCGGGGGTGCCGGGGCAGGCGTGGGCGCAGGCGCCGCCGGGGCCGGTCGGGGTGTCGAGGCTTTCGGGGCTGCTGCGGCCGCGGGCTCTGCACCCTGAGGCTCGGCGACGGGCTCGGGCGTGTCGGCAGGCGGAGGGGTCATCGGCATCGTCATGGCGTCGTCCGGCACCGCCTGGGCATCGACCGGTTCAGGTTCAGCGGCGGGTTGGCAGGCCCCCAGGGTAATGGCGGCAGCGGCAGCAAGGATCAGATATCTCACGTCAGAAGCCCCTGTCAGGAAGGTCGGCGATGGGGATCGACTCGGCACGCCTTCAATTGGATTACGCAGTCGTGCGAGACAGCCCTCGTTTCAGGCACCGATTCGACAGGGCCATGAATTCGCCCCGGGTGCTGCACACGCGTCGTCGACGATCCCCGCGGGGCCGGGACCGGGAGGTGCCCCTTGCTCCCAGAGCGATCCCGGACGAGCAAAGGCAGACTGCGAACATGACCACGCAGCCCGGTCTCCGGTCGTCAGGGAAGACAGGCCCAGAGACGTTAGGGGGACAACATCCAAAGGCCTGGCTTGCCCAGGAACGAGCGGATCCGCGTCGACTTGAATTTCTGTGCTGGGCCCAGGCGACCCGTCCAACATTCAAAGATCGTTCAAGCGTGGCTCAGCAGCATGTGATGCGCGAAGGCCCTGGCGCCCTGACCGGCCGGGCGGGGGCATTGCTCCCGCGAGCGGCGGAGCCTGGTCCGCTCGGGACTGGCCGTCTTTGGGGTGAGAAGCGCGACCCCCCTCGTTCGCCGTCAGCCGTAATGCAGAGGTGGAGATCGGGGCGACTGAGCCCAGGGGCTCAAGCCGCGCCAGCCGACTCAGGCCCGGACCCCCTCGGCCTCTCATCGACGTGGTTGCCTCGGGCAGACACCGCCACAAAAGTCCCAGCACCAGCGCGGTGAGGCTCCAGGACAGCAGGATGTCCGACAGAAAATGTCCGCCGAACGCCAGCCGGTTCATCGACAGGGCCACAGCGTAGGTGACGACCGGCCAGAGCGCCCATCGTCGCACCGAAGGCGGCAACAAGGCCGCCACCGCCACCATCCAGGCTGCCGACGACGCCTCGCCCGAGACGAAGGAGCAGTTGCCTGTGCACTGGTCGCTCATCCGCCAGACCGGGACATGGACCGCCTTTCCGCCCCAGATCTCCAGATGCACGGGTCGGGGGCGTCCCCACAGGCTCTTGAGCACGCCGTTCACCAGAAGCCCCGGCCCGACCGCCAAGCCGCTGATCAGGAACGCCGCCCGTCGCGCCTGACGCGACCCGATCAGGCGCCCGGTCGCGGCCCGATGCGCCAGCACACCCAGGGCACCGGTCACCATTGTCCCCATCACCCAGATCGAACTGGCCCGCAGCGCCTTCAGCATAGGATCCCGCGACAGGGCGAAACCGTCTCCGGTCCGGTAAAACAGGCCCGTCACCGTCAGATCGATCCCGGGGAACGTCCAGAACACCAGGCTCAGGAGGAAGGTCGCGGCCAGGGACAGGAGCAGCGGATCGCTCAATCCTGTCTGGAATCGTCGGGCCGCTCCACGGGCCCCGCAGCAGCGTCGACGACAAGCGAACATCGGACGTGACACGCTCCTGCAAGGAGAGTCGGCTCTGGGAAGGGGCTGAACAGCTGTTCATCTCGATTTACGCGGTCGCCCCGATCAGCCCTCGTCCAGATGCGGGTTTTCGCGTCGTGCGATGACCTTGCCCGACCACCGCAGCAGCAGCCGAGCCCCGGCCTCGCCTTCAGGGCGATGCTGGTTGTCAGCCCAGACGCCCGCCAGCGGGAGTGAGCATCCGGTTCCGCGCGGCAGGCCTTCTATCGGCCAACCGAACAGGTGCGCAGGCCCGCTTCGACACACAGGTGGGCCGTGCGCCACACGTGAGCGCGATCTCGCCTGACGATCGGATCGTCCGGGTCGCCTCGGGGTTCGTCGATCCAAGATGCCGATCCCTCGTTTGGATGACGCGCTCTGCTGGAAGGCGAGGGGATCGCCGCTCCCCTGCGTAGTTAGCTGAAGAGACCGGATGGGAGAGCGGTATGGTGATGCGTCGATTTTTGTCCGGGCTGGCTCTCGTGCTGGCGCTGGCCTTCACCGGGCCGGCGTTCGCCCACGAGGACCACGAAAAGGAGGCGGCTGCCCGCGCTGCCGCCACTGCGCCGGCGGGAGCCGTTCCGGAAGGCGGCATGATGGCCATGCCGGGCATGGGCCAGGATATGGACCACGGGGCCATGGCCGCGAGCGAGGGGCCCCGGCCCATGCCCCAGCGACTGTATCGCTGGCTCGGCGCCATGCATCCGGCGGCGGTGCACTTTCCCATCGCGCTGTTTCTGGTCGCGGCTCTGCTCGAGATCGCGGCGCTGGCGCTCCGCCGGCCCGTCCTGACCCAAGGCACACGCGTCATCATCGCCCTGGCGGCGATCTCCTCGATCTTCGCGGTGGCGCTGGGGTGGTTCGCCATGGGGCTTCCCGGCAAGGATGATGCCATCCACGCCTCCCACCGCTGGCTCGGCACCTCGATCGCCGTCCTGGGCCTGCTGAGCTGGTGGGCTAAGGAACACTGGGTTCGCCGACCGGGGCGTGGGCGCGAGCTGATCTACATCGGCCTATTGACGGCCACCGCAGGTGCCGTGATTGTCAACGGCCTGTTGGGCGGGATGCTGACCCACGGCGTGAGGCATCTGATGTTCTGATACGGCGTCAGCGTCCGGCGCTGGCCGCCTCCAGGGGCCGCGGAAGGCTTTTTTACATCCTCGATGAACAGGAGAATGATTCCCATGTCGTTTCGCTCGGCACTTGCCGGATCGGCGCTCGCCGCCGTCCTCCTGAGCTCGGCTCAGGCCCAGGTTCAGGCACCGGCCCATTCTCACGGCCCGGCGTCCACACACGCTGCCGGCGAGTCGCAGCCCGGCGACGAGGCACAGGTCCGGGCCGTGGTCAGCGCGTACAAGGATGCGATCGAGCGGATGGATGTCTCGCAGACACCCGCCCTGTTCTGGGCCGACTCCGACGTCTTCGAGAACGGGGGCGTGGAGGGCTCCTTCGCCTATTATCTGGAACACCATCTCGGACCCGAGTTCACGGATCTGGCCGGGTTCGACTTCCGGGACCATGAAACGAAGGTGGAGATCGACGGCGACACCGCCTTCGTCAGCGAGACCTACACCTATCACATCACCTTCAAGGACGGCACGCGCGAGGCCATCGAACGGCGCGGCGTGGCCACCAGTGTGCTTCGCAAGCGCGGCGGTGAGTGGCGGTTCGACATCTATCACTCCTCGGCACGACCGTTGCGTCGCGCCGGCTGACCCCGATCGCGATCGTCCCGGCGACAACCTTCACTGAGGCCCCATCGGATCCATGCTGAATTCTTTCTCACGTCGTAGATTTTTGGCTGCGGGAACCGCGGCACTCGCCCTGGCGGCCTGCGCCCCGGTCGCGCGCGCCTCGACGGAACTCGCCGTCTACAAGACCCCGACCTGCGGGTGCTGTACGGCCTGGGTGGATCACATGCGCGCCGCAGGCTTCGAGGCGCGGGTCACGGAACTTGCCGACCTCAGCGCGACCCGCCGCACTGAGGGCGTTCCTGACGCCTTGGCGTCCTGCCACACGGCCCTGATCGGCGGATACGTCCTTGAGGGTCATGTGCCGGCTGAGGATGTGCGCAGGCTTCTGGCCGAGCGACCAGACGCTTTGGGGCTCGCGGTGCCGGCGATGCCGCTGGGATCTCCGGGCATGGAAATGCCCGACGGTCGAAAGGATCCTTATGAGACCCTGCTGATCCTGAAAGGCGGTGGCACGCGCGTCTTCGCGCGTCACGGCTAGACGAGACGCGACCGTGAAGGTTCTTAAGCTTTCGACCCAGCTGCACAAATGGATCGCACTTGTCGTGGGGCTCCAGGTGTTGTTCTGGGTCGGCGGCGGCCTGGTGATGACGGCCATACCGATCGAGACGGTGCGCGGCGAACATCGGGCGGTGGAATTTCAGCCCGGTCCACTGGCCCTCGCCGCTCTTCCAGGCCCCGAAGAGATCGCTCGCCGCGCGGGCGTGATGCCTGTCCGGGCCGAATTGCGCACCACACCCCGCGGCCCGGTCTGGACCTTGATACCGGCGGCGGGCGAACCGGTCACCGTGTCCGCCGCCACGGGTCGGCCGTTCGGGCCGATGTCCGCCGGCGAGGCGTCGGAGTTCGCCCGGCGGGCCTACAGGGGCGAGGCGGACATCACGGAGGCTGTGCTTCTGACGACCGCCCCCGAAGAGACCGGCCGCACCGGTCCGTTGTGGCGGGTGGATTTCGCGGACCGGGAGAAAACGTCCCTGTACCTGTCGCCGGACACCGGCGAAGTCGTGACGCGGCGCTCGGGCGTGTGGCGGATTTTCGACTTCTTCTGGCGCCTGCACGTCATGGACTGGAACGACGGCGAGGACTTCAACCATCCCCTGATCATCATCACCACGGCCCTGACCCTGAGCATCGTCGTTTCAGGGTTCATTCTCCTATGGATACGGATCTCGCGGGATGTGAAGATGGGGCGCGCGACCCGCAGGACCCGTTGATCGCGGCGGCGATCCGACCCTCGTTCCCGGCCCGGCGATTCGTCATGACGGCGCATCTGAGCGGATCGCGAACGACTGCTGCGCCAAGACGCCCGGAGGCTTTGGCGAGCGCCGCGCGGATTCTCAGCCGGACGGGTGAGGTGTCAGATCAGCCGGTGTGAGATTTCCGCGAGCGCCCGGATATCGGTCCCGAAGCGGGCGATGGCCGCCCTGTGTTTCTCCAGTTCACTATACGGAAGATAACGCACATCGAGGTCTGCGATCCGGCTGAAGGCCGGTCGCTGCAACTGGGCGCGGACGTCACCCTCCCGACTGTCCGGTGCGACGAGAAACAGACCCGCGGACGTGTGGAGTTCACCGGACAGGGCGAGGTCGAGCATGCGTACGACCCCGGAATAGATGGTCGTGGAATGCTCGACTTCGAACGCCGCCGCCACACGATCCGAGCCGGCCTCGAGCCACAGCACATCGATCAAACGGAACGAGTCCGCACCCGCGCTTGCCGCCAAGGAAGGCGGGAGATCGTTCAGACAGCCCTCGCCGAGACGGCCACCCTCGAAACAGCGACCGCGATCATTGGCGGCGATCCATACGCGATAGCCGAGCGCTCGCCCCAGATCGCGCACCCAGGCCTGGATTTCGGTATGGGATCGGTCGGTTTCGCGCTGCTGCAGCGCTGTCCTCTCGAATTTCACGGCTTCGGCCCGGGCTTCGGCAAGCCGTTCCTGCCAGCCACGGTCGGAGAGAGCTTCACTGTCCAGCGGTGGCGCGGGGTATCGTCCGGACCCGATGTCGAACAGAAAGCCCGCGAGGGCACCCAGGTCGTTGGACAGCAGATCGCGATAGCGCGCGTTCAAGGCCAGGATGCCCTCGCGCATCGCCAGATAGTGCTCCCAGCTGCCCAGCTTCACCTTCGATCGGGTGATCGCGTTGTATCCGTTGACGATGGCCGTGTTGAACGGAGGGGCATGTGTCGGATGCAGAAAGTAGATCAGATTCGCGACGGCGGGCCCCAGACCCTTGATCTTGAGCTGGTCGATCGCGCGGATTGCGGACAAGATCTCGGCTGCCGTCGAACAACAGCTGCAGTGGTGCAGCAGGCGGCCGAAGGCACGCTGGTTGACGGGGTTCTCATAGATGTCGGGGATGCGGAGCTTGGGCTTCCACAGAAAGGCATGGTCTGCCCCCCTGAAGATCTGGCGTTGTTCGGCGACGGAATGAACGATCGTCTCGAGCGATGAGCCGCGGTAGGCGACGCCGAACCGGTCCGCTTCGATCTCTTCGACAACCTGACCGATGCCTCGCCGGATGGAGCGGAAATTCTTGAGCCGCTCATCCCACAGGAACCAGGTCTGATAGGTGGCCGAGGGGTCTTCGCGCCACTGGACGATAAGGTCTCGAAGTCGATCTGGCACGCCTAACCCTCAAGAATCTGGACCGTACCACAACTAGGCCGGTTGGAGCCGAAGCGCCACCGGATCGAGGCGGAGGAGCGCCGGTGGATCTCGGCCCGCCGCATGGACCTCTTGGCTGATCGACGTTGGCCTTGGGCGGCAAGATCACCGACAGGCACGTTGGTTCGCATTCCTGATCCCGACGAGGGCGGGGATGAGCCGTGACCGTGATGCAGCAATTGCGCAGCTCGGTGGTCGATCCCTCACGGAGTTGAACGACGCTGGGGTAAATTTGATCACGGCGGAACCGTGGCGGCGGGTCTGGATTATGCTGGCTCGACGTCCCGCGTGGGCACGTCGGGAGAGCGGTGAGACCCGTTCCCCGCCGGCGTCTCGCTGGTCCCCACTCATCGTCCGGCCGACCAACGATCTGCCGGCGAGCCCACGAAGCGGAGACTACCGATGTCTGACTCGATTGCGACACGCACTTTGCTGCTGGCGGTGGGCTGTTCGGCCATCGTCTTGTCGGCCTGTTCTCCGGCCGCTGAGCCGCAGGCTGCGCCCGAAGGCGATGCGTCGATGGCGGCGGCGGAGCAGCCCATGCCGATGGCGCAGACGCCTTTTTCGCCGGCCGAGATGAAGATGCATGAGGCCATGATGGCGGCGACCGGGGCGAGCGCGGATGAAACCTGGGCCCGGAAAACGATCCCCCACCACCAGGGTGCGCTCGATATGTCCGAGATCGTGCTGCGCGACACGCAGGACGCTGAGATCAGGCGTATGGCCCAGAAGACTATCGAGATGCAGACCCAGGATATCGCCGAGCTGCGGCGCTGGCTGGAGACCCAGGCCGGGGCCACATCCGACTCACCGTCTCCGACCGGTCAGGACATGCCGTTCGCGGCGGCCGAGTCTAAAATGAAAGACGCCATGATGGGCGCGACCGGGGGGAACACGGATCAGACCTGGGCTCGCAAGATGATCGCGCACCATCAGGGTGCCCTGGACATGGCTCGGGTGGTGCTCGAGCGGAGCCCGGGCGCCGAGATTGAGCAAATGGCGCAAAAAACGATCGAGATGCAGACAGCCGACATCGGCGAGTTGCAAACCTGGCTTCAATCCAATGGGGCCAATGCCGGCTGATCACGGATAGGGAGCAGACTGTGCGGCCGCTCAAATCAACCTCGGGCCCTATGCATCTCCGTCACCGGCCGGCTTGGTCCGTCATCTCGAACAGGTCTGATGCAAAAGCGCCGTGCGGCTGGGCCGCACGGCGCTCTTTCCACATCAGGCGTCTGGACCTCCCAGGGGGATCAGGAGGGCAGAGCCTTCAGTGCACCATGAAGCGAACGGTCCCGTTCATCTCATGGCCGTCGGACCCCGTCGCGGTCCAGGCGGCGGAATAGCTGCCGGGGGCGAGGGTGGGCAGGGGCGTGCTGACAGTCGTCTGAGGCGCTGTGCCCGCCGCGATCTGGACATCGACGGTTTCCGTCGCCGGCCCGGTCAGCTTCAGCGCCTTCAGGGTCATGGCGTGGGGGAAGGTGGCGGTGAAGGTCTTGGGCGCGGCGCTCAGCATCGCATTGTCGGCGGGAGTGGTGATGACGCCGGAAGCGGCGGCAGCCGGCATGGCGGCGTGCTCTTGTGCGGACATGCCGGCGTGCGGATTGCTCTGGGCCTGGGCCGCCGACGAAAGGGCGACTGCCGAGACGAGAGCCAGGCTGGCGATAATCAAACGGTTCATAACGGTCTCCTGAGACGCACCGGGAGGGGGAGCGGGTCCGGTGCCTATAATGATATACGCGCTCCGGCCCGATATTCCTCGTCGGCATGGCGAGCGATCCGGTTTCGCAAAGCTCAAGCCCACGGTCGCCTTCGTCGCGTGCGGGGTTGAAACGCGGTCGGGCGCGGACAGCGCGAGGTCACGCCTCCTTCAGCGCGTCGAACAATCTGCGGCGAGCCCGAGCGATACGCGTCTCCACCGCCTTGACCGAAATTCCGAGGATTTTGGCCGCGTCGGACTGGCTCCGGCCCTCGATTGCCGTGAGGAGAAGGGGAGCCTTGAGATGCGGTGCCAACAGATTGATCTCTTCATTCAGCCTGGCCAGCTTGCCGGCCATCTCGATCTGCTCGTCGGCAGGCTCGGTCCCATCCGGTACCGAGAGGGCCTCCGGGCTGGCAAGGTCAGTCGCGCCGTGAACGAGCCGGCGTACGAAGCGGCGACGGGACCAGTCCCGGCATTTGTTCAGAGCGATCGTCCGCAGCCAGGCTTCGAATGGGCGACTGGGATCATAGCGCCGCAGGCTCAGCCAGGCCGCGGCATAGCTTTCCTGCAGAAGGTCGTGTGCGTCCTGCTCGTCGCCCACATAACGGCGGATGAAGCGGAAGAGAGCGGACTTTGTCTGCCGCATCAGGTCGCTGAACGCCGCCCGGTCCCCGGCGGCGGCGCGAGCCGGCAGGTCCCCAAGAGTGTCCATGCCGAGCCTTAGGACTCTGTCGGCGAAAGGGCTTCGACGATCCGGTCGTTGAAAACGGCGGCCTGCTCCGGTGTCAGGACCGATCGCATCTCGAACACATGCGCGATGGTCTCTTTCTGCAAGGCACCCATGGCGGCGTGGAAATGATCAACGGCGGCCTGGACCTGAGGGCCGTCGCCCTCGCCCTGCTCGATGGCCTGCGCCAGTTCCAGGTTGGCGGCACGGACCTCGCCCTCAAGCCCAGGGCGGATGGCGGCGAACCGCGCCTCGATCACGTCGATTTCGGCGTGTTGCGCCGCGGTCAGATCCAGCTCGTCGTGAACAATGTCGTGCAGGGAAGTGGGCTCACGGCGGTCCAGGACCCAGCTGGTCCCAATCCAGGTTCCCGCCGCGCTGGCGATGGCCGCCAGCACCGCCGTTAGCGCGATCGTGCGCCAGCCTTTCATCATGAGGCAGCATCCAGTCTCAACAGGGGAGACAGTCCGGCTTCGACAGTGAAGATCGACATCTCCGTCGGAACCCTGGGTGAAGCGACGGCACCCACGCCGCCCGCGGTGAGCCCTGCGACGAGGGCGACGGCCACCGCCCCGCCCCGTAGTTGCGCCATCAGTCTCTCCGTGCGCAAGGCGTCGACGCGTGTCCACACCTGCGACTCCAGTGCGTACAGTGGCCGGTCGACCGGCGTTGCGGCCAGCCGCGCGAGCAACTCATCCAGATCACGTGTCATTCTGAACTCTCCTCATGCCCCCATACCTCTACTACGCGCCAGCCGGCCCGCTCCCTCGTGCACAGCCTCAGCCGAGCGGCGCCTGAATAGCAGAAGAGCCGGCAGGGGACAGGGCTGCGGCGTCACATCACGTCGGCAGCAGACAGCGTGTCGCAGGCGCACCGGGTCGCTCGCCCGGAAGGACTACATCGCCATGTCCATCGCCGACACGGGAGCGAGCGTGCCCATGACGGCCACGACGGCGAGCAACGCCAGAGCGACGAAGGTTTCGACCCTGAGGCTGCGCTTCAGTCGGCCGATGGCCAGGCGCACATCATCCGGATCGTCGAGCGCATCGAGCAGATCAGGGGTCAATTGGAAGCGGTTCGAGGCCGCCAGAGCCAGCATCAGGCCAAACAGCAGCAACTTGAACAGCAGGAGCCATCCATAAGGCGTGGTCACAAGCCCGTCGATCCGGTCGATCCCGACCATGAACCAGCTGTTGACCAGGCCGCTCAGGATCAGGACCGCGACAGCGGCCGAGCCCACGCCTGCGAACCCGTGCAGCGCGCGGTGCAGGACTTGATCGGACCGGAAATCACCGGGACGGTGCCCTGCGGTCATGATCCACAGCGCCACCAGCGCGCCGAGCCACAGGGCCGCCGCCCAACTGTGCAGAATGGTGGACAGCAGGTGGGGGTAACGACCCGCGCCTTCCGTTGCCGCGCCATGGCCGGTCCAGGCGAAGCTCGCGCTCACCAACAGGCCGGCCAGGACGAGCAGCCCCCACTGAAACCGCGAGGGTCGACCCAGAAGCACGACGGTCAAGGCCGTCAGGCCCAGACCCACCCTCAACAGAAAGGCGGGGCCCAGGCTGGTGCCGGTGATCATGAAGCCCAGAGAAGCCGGCTTGAGACCTTCCGCGATCGATCCCGCCATGACGGAGGTCTGAGCCACAAGGGCCAGGGCCGACGCCACCGCGACGACGGCACAGGCCCCAATGAGCAGCCCTCTCGCCCAGCTCTGGGCGACGGCATCAGGTCCGCGCAGTCCGTAGAGCAGGAAAAGCGGCGTCCCAAGCAGGATGACGGCACCGCCGTACTGCGCGAGGCGCAGACCGATCACCAGAAGGTCGAGCACGGGTCTTAGCGCACGGTGAAGGCAAAGTTTCCGGTCATGCGGTGACCATCTGCCGAAGCCGCACGCCAGTTCACCGTATAGGTTCCGGCGGACAGAGCGCGCGCTGTGCGGCCCGAGATCGTCTTGCCGTCGTCAGAGACGCTGGAGGTCACGGGGATTTTGGTGCCTGCGGCGCTGACGAGATCGAGGCCAGAGAAGGCCGGGGCGACACGTTCACTGAAGGTCACGGTAATCGCGCGCGTGGAGGCGACCGTGGCGCTGGCGGCCGGCGTGGAGGCGACGACACGCGCGTGGGCGTCGGCCTGGGTCGCGACCAGCAGCAGGGCTCCGGCCGCGCCGACCAGAGAAAGGAATTTGCGATTGGGCATCAAACAACTCCGTAAGTGACAGGTATCTTAGGGATATACGCTCGTTTGCGCCTGAACCCTCGCGCCCGAGGAAAAATTACACAATCCGACCCAGGCCGCCCAGGCCAGCGTCCGTCGAAAAGCGGCTGCGCAGGTGTCAATCTTGACTCGCCCCTATTCAAAGCTCGTATGGTCTCTCGCCATGTGGACCGCCATCCGCACACTTCTGCTCGCGCTCGCCCTGGCCGGTTTTATCGGCCAGGCGACCGCGCATGCCACTCCCATTCAGGTCTTTCAGGCGGCCGGGGTGATGGACGGCATGGAAGACTGCGCGGAGATGGCCGGGATGGCGGGGGTTCAGACCGACCGGCCCGGTAACCCTTGCGAAAACATGACGCCCGAATGCATCGCCAAGATTTGCTGTGCCGCCGTGGCGCCTCCGATCCTTTCGCGTCCGGCGATTCCGTGCGCCGTCTTCCGGCATCCGATCGTCTATTTGCGCCTTGACGTGTTTCGCGAAGGCGTCGGGCCCCCGCCGCTGGTCTTTCCCCCCAAACATCGGGCCTGATACGCAGCGGTCGCGCTGACGCACGCCTGGCCTCCGGGCGCGGGCGTGTCGCGCAGACTTGCGCAGATCAGCCCCAGCGTCGTGCCGCGCGTGGCAGGCGCTCTGATGTTTCACAGGAAAAATCCATGTCCAGCCCCGTCAAATCGGTGGTGAGCGCCACTGCGCTCGCCTTCGCCCTTCTTGCCTTTCCAGGCACCGCGTCTGCCCGTTCAAGCGATCCGGATTGCGTCAGGCGGGTCGCGCCCCCGTCCCCCAATCCTCACGATGTGTTTCGTCGCATCGTGTGTGTGCCCCGCGAACACACGGCCGGATCGTTCAAGGCGTGTCGCGATCATGGCCGCACCGTGGGCGGTCTTCCGAGGACACCCGAAGCCCCCTCCGACACCGTATCACCGCCTAGACAGGGGGCAGAAGGATGAGAACGATCGGAACGGTCGCGGCGCTCGCCGTGACACTGGGCGTCTGGACCGGATCGGTCCGGGCCGAGCCCCTGACCTTCGAAGGCGCCCTGGCCCGGGCCACATTCAACGCTCCGGCCCTGCAGGTCTCGGCGCTTGGGGTCGAGGCGGCCCGGAGCGAGGCGGTCGCCGCCGGTCAACTGCCGGACCCCCGCCTGAGCTTCGGGCTCGACGGGTTTCCCGTCACCGGTCCGGTGGCCGGTCAGTTCGGCGAGGATGATTTCACAATCCTCAGGCTCGGCATCGAACAGGATCTTCCCAGTCGGGCGCGGCGCCGGGCCGAACGGGCCGTCGCCGACGCCCGCATCGGGGAGGCGGGAGCCGAGGATGCCATCGTCCTCAGGGACGTCCGCATCGCCACGGGCCTGGCCTGGATCGATCTGTACTACGCCGATCGTCGGTTGGCGGCGCTGGACGAAGTCCTGACGTCTCTGGAGCCCCTGTGGCTGGCCGCGCCGTCCGGGGTGGCGTCAGGGGTCGATCGACCGGCCAATGCGCTCGGACCCGTCCTGCTCAGGGCGGCGCTTCAGGATCGACGGGCTCGGCTGGTCGCCGATGCCGAAACGGCGCAGGCGGAACTGGCGCGTTGGACCGGCGACGCCGCAGCCGTCGTCGAGGGCGCGCCACCGTCGTCGGGGCTGGACCCTGCGGGATTGCGGGCCGGGCTGGATCGGGTGCCGGGGTTGCGCGCCTACGCCGCCGCTGGTCGGCGGGCCGAAGCGGAGGTCGATCTGGCCCGTGCGGGGCGACGTCCCGACTGGTCGTTCAACGCCAGCTACGGCCGACGAGATCCGCGGTTCGGCGATCTGGTGTCGATCGGAGCGAGCGTGAGCCTGCCCCTGTTCCAGGGTCAAAGGCAGGCCCCGGTGATCGCGGCCCGCGCCGCCGACGCCCTGCGCGTCCGGCTCGAGCGGGAGGACGCGGCCCGGACGCTGGAGGCCGGCCTTCGCGCCGACCTGGCCGAACACGCCAGGGATCACGACCTCTGGCGCCGCGCGCGCGACGTGGTCCTGCCCAATGTGCTGCAGCGATCCGATCTGGAGACGGCCGCCTATGCCGCCGACCGGGTCGGACTGACCGAAGTGATCGAAGCCTTCACCGCCGTGGCCAACGCCCGGCTCGACGCGCTCGATCGCGAGGCCGCGGTGATGCGTCATGTGGTCAACATCACCCTGACCTATGGGAGCGACGACCAATGAGCGCGTTTCGCAACAATCGCCTCGGCATCGCCGTGGGCGCCCTGTTTCTGGTCGGAACCGGCGTTGGTGGCGGTCTCGTCATCGCCCAGCGCATGGACGGTGCCGCCGACGTGACCACCGACGGGGGAGGGGAGCGCGAGATCCTCTACTGGTACGATCCCATGGTTCCGAACGAACGATATCCGGGGCCTGGAAAATCGTCGATGAACATGGACACCATCCCCAAGTATGCCGATGAGGGGGGAAGTAGCGCCACCCCCGGCGTCCGGATCGATCCGGCGCTGGCCCAGAATCTCGGGGTCCGATATGCCACGGCCCGCCGTGGCGACCTGGAGGGCGATCTCAGCGCCACGGCGATCATAGGTTACAACGAACGCGACATCGCTGTGGTCCAGTCGCGCGCGGACGGCTTCGTCCAGCGCGTTTACAACCGCGCGCCGGGCGACGTGGTCGCCGCGGGCGCCCCTCTGGTCGATCTGCTCATTCCGTCCTGGGGCGGAGCCCAGACCGAATATCTCGCCGTGCGACGCACCGGCAATACGCCCCTGATCCAGGCGGCGCGGCAGCGACTGGTGCTGTTGGGCATGTCCGAGGGCGTAATCGCTTCTGTGGAACGCAGCGGGCGGGCGCGGAACACGATCACGATCTCTACGCCCATAGGCGGCGTGATCAAGACGCTGAGCGTACGCGCCGGCATGAGCGTCGCCCAGGGCATGACCCTGGCCGAGATCAACGGCCTGTCGACCGTCTGGGTCAACGCCGCCATCCCGGAGGCGCTCGCGAACCAGCTGAGAGCCGGGCAGTCCGTCGAGGTGGCCCTGGCCGCGTTCCCGGGCGAGCGGTTCACGGGTCGCCTGACCGCCCTGTTGCCGGAGCTCGTCGGCGACAGTCGCACGATCACCGCGCGGATCGAAATGGCCAATCGGGGAGGGCGTCTCAGGCCGGGCATGTTCGGCCGGATCACCTTCGGCGGCGGTTCGACTTCGGCTCTGCTCGTGCCGACCGAGGCGGTGATCCGGACCGGAGAACGTGACATCGTCATGCTCGCCCTGCCGGAGGGCCGCTATCAACCGGCCGAGGTCCGCATCGGACGGGAAGCCGGCGGACAGACCGAGATCCTCGCCGGTCTCAGGGAAGGCGAACGAATCGTCGCGTCGGGGCAGTTCCTGATCGATTCCGAAGCCAGCTTGTCAGGCGTCACGGCGCGGCCGATCGGCCAAACTTCCGGACCCGCACGCGCCCCGGCGTCGCCGACGGCCGGCCGGCCCGCCGCCGCCCAGACGGGCGCATCCATGGCCGCGCCCGCGCCGCGCGAGAGGTCGGGGCAATGATCGCCGCGATCATACGCGCCTCGGTCAAGGGACGTTTTCTCGTCCTGATGGCCGCGCTCGCCCTGCTGGCCGCCGGCCTGTTTGCGGTTCGCAGCACGCCGGTCGACGCCCTGCCGGACCTGTCGGACGTACAGGTCATCATCCGCACCAGCTATCCGGGGCAGGCCCCCCAGATCGTCGAGAACCAGGTCACCTATCCTCTGGCGACCACCATGCTATCGGTGCCCGGCGCGCGAACGGTTCGGGGCTATTCCTTCTTTGGCGACAGCTTCGTCTATGTGCTGTTCGAGGATGGGACGGACCTCTACTGGGCCCGTTCCCGGGTCCTCGAATATCTGAGCCAGGTGCAGGCGCGGCTTCCCGCGACCGCCCAACCGGCACTTGGTCCGGACGCCACCGGCGTAGGCTGGGTTTATGAGTACGCCTTGGTCGACCGCAGTGGCCGAAACGATCTGGCCCAGTTGCGCAGTCTGCAGGACTGGTTCCTCCGCTATGAGCTGAAGACCGTGCCGGGTGTTGCCGAAGTCGCCAGTCTGGGCGGCATGGTGCGGCAATACCAGGTGGTGCTCGACCCCGTCAGGCTCGCGTCCTACGGCGTCACCCATCAGGTGGTGGTCGAAGCTCTCCAGCGCGCCAACGGCGAGACGGGCGGCTCAGTGCTCCAGCTCGCCGAGGCCGAATACATGGTGCGCGCCAACGGCTATCTGACCGAGCTCGACGACTTCCGGGCCGTGCCGCTCCGCACGGCGGCTGGAGGCGTGCCGATCAGCCTCGGGGACGTCGCGACCATCCAGATCGGCCCGGAGATGCGGCGCGGCATAGCGGAGCTGAATGGCGAAGGCGAGGTCGCCGGCGGCGTCGTCATCCTGCGATCCGGCGCAAACGCCCGCGCCACGATCGCGGCTGTCGCCGAGAAACTCCAGACGCTCAAAGCCGGATTGCCGCCGGGGGTCGAAGTGGTGACGACCTACGATCGCTCGCAGCTCATCGACCGGGCGATCGACAATCTGAGCGGCAAGTTGATCGAGGAGTTCATTGTCGTCGCCCTGGTCTGCGGCCTGTTCCTCTGGCACGCCCGGTCGGCGTTGGTCGCCATCCTGACCCTGCCGCTGGGCGTGCTGGCGGCCTTCCTGATCATGAATCTTCAGGGCGTGAACGCCAACATCATGTCGCTGGGCGGCATCGCCATCGCCATCGGGGCCATGGTCGACGCGGCAGTGGTCATGATCGAGAATGCCCACAAACACATCGAGCGATGGGAGCACGATCACCCCGACAAGAAGCTGGCGGGCGAGGAACGGTGGAAGGTCATCACTGAGGCGGCCGTGGAGGTCGGACCGGCGCTGTTCCTCAGTCTGCTGATCATCACCCTGTCGTTCATTCCGGTGTTCAGCCTCCAGGCCCAGGAGGGTCGGCTGTTCGCGCCGCTGGCCTTCACCAAGAGCTACGCCATGGCGGCCGCGGCGATCCTGTCGATCACCCTCGTGCCGGTTCTGATGGGCTATCTGATCCGGGGACGGATACCGGCCGAGCAGAGCAACCCGATCAACCGCTGGCTGACCCACATCTATCGGGGGCCGCTCGACTGGGTGCTGCGTCACCCAAGGAAAACTCTCTTGGTCGCCTTGCTGGTCTTCGCCACTACGGCCTGGCCTCTCAGCCGGCTCGGCGGCGAATTCATGCCGGCGATGGACGAGGGCGACCTGCTCTATATGCCTTCGGCCCAGCCGGGCCTCTCTGCGGCCAAGGCCGCGGAACTGCTGCAGCAGACCGACCGGATGATACGCACCGTGCCCGAAGTGGCGACCGTTTTCGGCAAGGCGGGCCGGGCCGAGACCGCCACGGATCCGGCTCCGCTGGAGATGTTCGAAACCACCATCCAGTTCAAGCCTCGCGATGACTGGCGGCCCGGCATGACCCCTGAGAAGCTGATCGAAGAGCTCGACCGCGCGGTTCAGGTTCCCGGACTGTCCAACGTCTGGGTCCCTCCCATCCGCAATCGCATCGACATGTTGGCGACGGGGATAAAGAGCCCGGTCGGCGTCAAGGTCTCCGGCGCCGACCTGGCCGCGATGGACCGTATCGCGGCCCAGGTGGCCGAGGTCTCCAGGACCGTGCCGGGCGTGACCTCGGCCCTGGCCGAACGCCTGACCGGCGGGCGCTATGTCGACATCGACATCGACCGGCGCGCGGCGGCCCGTTACG
>JAIERG010000186.1 GCA_019747095.1 Caulobacteraceae bacterium
TCGATCGCTTCATTCTGTCCGTCCTTCGTTGGGCGGACTCTAGCTATTCCTGAAGGAGTTTCAGGGGGTCACGTCAAGCGCAGCAAGCGTACCAGCCGGATCGCCAAAGGCCCGTGCGCCGTCGATGATCAGGAAGTTCGGGAAGTAAAGCCGCCGCCCATCCGCCGCGTTGAAGTTGCCGGGTCCCGGGATCAGCAAGTCCGCGAAACGGTTTCCGCTCGGCCGGTTGAAGGAACTGGTGATGTTGGTGAAGCTGGTCGTGCCCGTGATGTTATCGTTCAGCACGCTGGTTTTGTTCCAACGCAAGCCAGCATCGATCGACGTGATAAACGGCAATGTGTCGAAGGTGTCGTAAGAGGCATCGACACGGAAGGCCTTTTCCTCATTCTCTCGAAGGCTTCGCGCCTGCGCGACCTGATGCAGTCGATAGTTCGCCGGGTCCAGCAACATGGCGTCTGTCGGTGTTGAAGCCTGACCCTGGGCGATCCCGAACTGGAGGATACCGCCACGCAGGTCGAACTCGATGGGAACGCCGTTAGCCAAGGTAACGCCTGCTGTCGGTCGCGGCGAGTTTGGGTTCACGAACTCAAGCGTGGTGTTGAAACTCGGTAGCACCGAGTCTGAGGTCGAAAGCGAAACCTGGGCGCTCAGGGTGAGGCGTTCGCCCTCCCACTCGCTGCCGGCGGCGAAGACCTGGCTCTCGGTGACGCGCGAACCGGTATCGCTGGTGGTGCGCAGATAGGGTGCCAGATTGCCGGTGGTGCGTGGCAGGATGATCCCCGTCAGGGCGGCTTGAACCGTGCCGAGATTGATTGGGCCGTTCGGTCCTTGAGCGGTGCCCAGGTTTACGGTCTCGAAGGACGTATTGTCGGTGTTGTCCACGACGCCGTTATCTGAAACCGTCGAGATCTGAACTGTGGAGCTTTGCTCTGCGCGCTGCTGATCATTCAGGACAGCGTCGAAGTAGAAGCGCAGATTGTCGGTCGGCTTCCATTCCGCCGTGCCGGAAAAGTTGGTCGTCTCATACTCGAAGTTGTCCAGGTCCTGGTTGAAGAACTGGATCCGTAGGAAGGGGAAGGCCTCTGCGCTGGCCCGACCGGAGTTCGGCAGGACCACGGCGTCGCGGTCGACGCGCGGGCGGAAGGCGGTGACGTCCTGCTCTGCGTAGCTGAAGCTGCCGACCAGGCCGAACTCGCCTATGCTGGTGTCCCAGCGACGGCCGACTGTGCCCGACACGCGCGGCGTCGAGGTCTCGGACAGGTCGCTGTACTCTGACTGGACCCGCAGCGCGAAAAGGGGATCGCGCAGTTCCAGGGGTCGAATGGTCCGCAGATTGATAGTGCCGCCGACGGACCCTTCGATCGTGCTGGCGTCCGGCACCTTGGTCACTTCCACGGAGCTGACGATGGAGGCGGCAAGGTCGTCGAAGCTGATGCCCGAGCGGCCGGAGCCTGAGCCGACCGTCGAAACCCCGTTGATCTCGACCCGGTTGGCGTCGGTGCCGCGGATCTGCACGCCCCGGCCCACACCAGCCTCGCGTGTGATCTGGACGCCGGTGACGTTCTCGAGCACCTCGGCGAGGTTCTGGTCGGGCAGCTTACCGATATCCTCGGCCTCGATGACCTCAACCAGATTGTCGGCCTCGCGCTTCTGCGTCAGGGCGCTCTGCAGTGAGCTACGGATGCCGGTGACGATGATCTCGTCGACCTGGTCGGCCTCGCCCTGGGGCGGCGCTTCCTGGGCCAAGGCGGCTCCGGCGATTGTCGCCAGGGCGCTGGTCGCCATCAGGATGGATGCGAGCCTGCGTGCGTCGCGCGTCGGCGCGCCTGTCTTCTGAATACCCCTCACGATGCGTCTCCCCGCTGTGTTTATCTGTCCTAAGCCTCAAAAAGACTGCGCCCAGGCCAGCTTAGACAGCCTGGGCGCAGCTAGATCCGGGTGGTCTGGAGGAAGCGCTCCCGGTTCAGTTCGGTGGTGCGGCGCAGCTCTTCCAGCGCGTCGCGTTCGGTCGCGGCCAGCATCGACTCGAACAGGCGGTGGAAGTGCGAGCGCATGGCGTTGCGCGACGCCTGAGGGTCGCGACGACGCAGGGCCGCCAGGATCTCGGCGTGCTCGTCGGTGCGGTCCGACCAGTCGTTGTGGCAGACGCGGGCGTAGGTGGCGCGTACGGCCGGAAGCTCGTTCCTCATGCGCCAGATCAGCTGAACCATGTGCTCGATGACCGGGTTGCCGGCGATGCGGGCGATGGTCAGGTGGAACTGCCGGTCGGCCTCGGCCGACGCCGCGCCGTCGGCGTTGGGGTCCGACATGACGACGATCAGCTCCTCGAGCTCGGCCAGTTCGAGGTCGGTGATGTTGGCGCTGGCGAGCGCCGCCGCTTCGGCCTCGATCACAGCGCGTGCGGCGGTCAGGTCGAAGGCGGAGACCTGAGGCAGGTCCGCCGACGGCGTGCCCGCCGACGTGACATAGACGCCTGAGCCCGTGCGGATGGAGATGAGTCCGAGCGCCTCAAGGGCGATCTCGGCCTCGCGGATGGTCACCCGGCTCACGCCGAAGCGCTCCGCCAGGTCCCGTTCACCGGGCAAGCGCGAGCCGACCGGGAACTCGCCCGAGTCAATCAGCTTGCGGATCTCGCCCGCGATGGACTGATAGAGTCGCTCCGACATCATCTGCATGTTCCGAATTCCCTTGACCTCTGGATGAGACCGGCATCGCGACCGGTCTCACCTCCAGGGGGTTCAGAACCGGTATCGCGCTCCCAGATAGTAGCGTGGCCCGTAGGTGTTGTATTCCCGGATGGAACCGAGGATCGGCATGTCGTGGATGCGCGGCTCGTCGTTCAGGTTCGAGCCTTCGAAGCTGAACGACAGGTTCGAGTTGACCCGGTAGGTGGCCCGGAAATCGAAGACGCCGGTGTCGCGGATGTAGCGGTTCTGGGACGGGGCACCGACGAACTTCTGATAGTAGTCCGTGCGGTACTTGTAGATGCCCTGCAACTCGACCGGTCCGATCTCCCAGTAGAGCGAGCCGGAGAAAACGTGCTCGGACAGGCCGAAGATTCCAGCCGGTTCGACGATGCCCGGCGTGACAATGCCCGTCGCCGGATTGATCTGGTCGCCGAGACGCAGGTCCTGAGTCTCGTAGTCCGAGTCGGCGTAGTTGTAGCTGACCTTGAAGCCGATGCCGTCGAAGGGTGCCGGCAGGTTCGAGAAGCGGTGCGCCGCCGTCAGCTCGAAGCCGGTCAGGATGCTGTTCTCGTCGGTGGTGACGTCCTGGACCACCGGGATGGTCACCGTCTGACCGCCGATCGTGTAGGTCTCGTTCACCAGGGCCGGGATGAAGCCGCCGTTGAACTGCTTGATGTAGACGGCGGCGCTGAAGATCGAGTCCTCGTTCGGATACCACTCCAGCGACAGGTCGCCGTTCCAGGAGAGGAGAGGCTCGGTGCGTGGATTGCCGTTGGCCGTGATGCTGGCGATGGCGTCGTCCACGCTGGTGAAGGCGTTGCCGCTCTCCAGGTTGAAGGTGCGGCCGGCACCCAGGGCGGACGGGTCCGGCCGGGACATGGCCCGGAACAGGCCGAGTCGCAGCTGAAGGTCGTCCTTCAGGGCGAAGTTGGCGTTCAGGCTGGGGAGCCAGGCCTCGGACGAACCGTTGATCGCCTGGGACTCGAATTGGCCGGATGAGACCAGCCGGATCGTGCCGTCGGGATTGTTGACCACGTTCAGGCCGCTGCGCAGGCCGATGGAGGTGACCTCGGTGCGCACATAGCGCAGGCCGACGTTGCCGGTCACGGGCAGGCCGAACAGCTCGCTGTCGAACTCGCCTAGCACATAGGCGGCCTGCGTCTCCTCCGTGACATCGCGGTCGCCGATGGCGCGGCGGTCGGCATTGGGCCCGGTGTCGTTCAGGCCGGTGAAGGCCTCGAACAGGCACAGGGCGTCGAAGGTGGCCCAGCGATCGATCGTGTTGCCGTTGGCGTTCCGGAGGAAATCCGACTGCGGAAACGCGGTGCGGCAGGCCAGGTTGGCGTTGCGGATGGTCGCGACTGTGGTGATGTTGATCTCCACCCGGTCGTCGTTGTCGCGATAGGAGAGCTCCGAGAGACGAAGACCCGCCTTGAGCCGCGTAAAGCCGTAGTCCGCCAGCTCATAGGTTCCATCGAAGCGGACGGCGGATATCTCGTTGTCGCGGATGGAGTCGTCGCGGCGCAGGCGTGCGGCGGCGCTGAAGTTGTCGTGGTCGGTCAGGTCGTAGACCGGGTTGACCACGATGCCGGGGATGTCTCGGCCCTGGACGTCGAAGCTGTAGGCGACCCGCTGGCCGTTGATGACGCCCGGCACGACCGCGCCGTTGATGTCCGTGGCGCTGGAACGAAGGCGGACCTGGCGATCCATCTCAGTCCGCAAGGTGCTGGAGTAGGAGAGGTCGGTCTCCAGCGTCAGCCGATCGGTCGGCATCCAGGTCAGGCGCAGCCCCCCGCCCTCGTACTGCTCGTCGCGGATGCGGTAGGTCGGCGTCGACTCAATCGTGGAGTTGCCGGTGTAGGCCAGGAGCACCCCGTCGCCGGTGACCACCCGGTTGCCGGCACCCCGGAGCGTCTCGGAGAAGTTCAGGTCGTTGCGCTCCTCGGTGTAGGTCCGCTGGGAGTTCTGGTAGTCGAGGGCGATCTCCAGCTGATCGTTCGGACGCCATTGCAGGGCGGCGAAGATGGCGTCGCGCTGATCGTTCTCCACGAACTGTCGAAAAGTCCGGCTGCCGGCCGACAGATAATAGGGCGTGCCCGACGCCACCTGGGCCGGCGTGACGCTCGTGCAGTTCGAGGTGACCGCCACGACCTGGGTGCCGTTGCAGGCCACCCATGTGGAGGAGGAGGTGAACAGCTCTTCGGGGTTGGTGCCTTCCAGGCTCTGGACGCCGAGCGAGACGCCCAGTTCGCCCAGGCCCTCGATCTCGAACTGGTCGATATAGCTGGCGGTGCCACGCCAGCCGACGCCGGCGTTGTCGTTCAGCCGGTCGTCATAGCCGGCGTACAGCGCCCGGCCTTCGATCTGGAACCGGCGTCGGCCGAAATCCAGGGGCTGGATGGTCTCCATGTTGACGATGCCGGCGACCCCGCCTTCCACGAAGTCGGCGCGCTGGGTCTTATAGATGGCGACGGTGTTGATGAGTTCGGACGGGAACTGGTTGAAGTTCACCGAGCGGTCGCCGCTGCCGTTGGTGGCCTCGCGGCCGTTGAAGGTCGCAGCCCCCAGGAAAGGGCCGAGGCCCCGGATCGCGATTTCGGAGGCGCCACCCTTCTCGCGATGGGTTGAGGCACCGGTGATGGTCTCGATGGCTTCGCCGATAGACAAGGCGGGCAGGTCACCAATGTCTTCGGCCGAAAGGACGTCGGCGACGACGGTCTCGTCGCGCTTGCGTTCGATGGAGCTCTGGATAGCGGCGCGGATGCCGGTGACGACGACCTCTTCGACCGTGGTCGCGTCCTCCTCAGGCGGAGGGGCATCTTGGGCCTGGGCCGCCGAGGCGACGGCCAGCGGCAACAGGGCCGCGGAAACGAGCAGACGACCGGCCGTACGGCCACGAGGGCGTGATGCCCCACCCCGAATACGCATGAAGAACCTCCCGGCCCGCTCATTTCCCGGCGGACTTTGTAAGAGGTTGTCCAGATGGTTGGACATTTGTCAACCAATCGCCTGCGGATATGGCAAACAGGTGGTTGTCCAAACTTGCGACAAACTGGTTGACGGCTTGTGCGGATCGTCACTACCGTCGGAATGCGCGGCGAAGATCGCGGGGAGGATGCGCATGTGGGGATCGGCCGAGACGGTTCGCCGGGTTGGCGTGTTGGCGGTGCTGGCCCTGCTCGCGGTCGCGTCCACGGCCGAGGCCCGCGAGGATCGACTGGTGCGCACGCCGGCGGAGTATGAGCGGGCCCTGGACCACTCCAGGCCCGGAGACCGCGTTGTCCTGGCCGACGGCGAGTGGCGCGACTTCCAGATCCTGTTCAACGCCGAAGGCGAGGCCGAACGACCGATCACTCTGACGGCCCAGACGCCCGGCGGCGTGATCCTGACCGGGCAGTCGAACCTGCGCATGGCCGGGCGGCACCTGGTCGTGTCGAACCTGGTCTTCCGGGACGGTTGGTCCCCAACCGGCGAGGTCGTGTCCTTCCGTCAGAACCGTCAGAATCGCGCGGTCCACAGCCGCGTGACCGGCGTCGTGATAGACGGCTTCTCCAAGCCCGACCGCGCTGAGTCCGACAACTGGGTGGCCATGTATGGCTACGGCAACCGCTTCGATCACAGCCACCTGGTCGGCAAGACCAATGCGGGCACCACCCTGGTGGTGGTGCGCGACGAGGAGCAGGGGCTCGAAAACCGCCACCTGATCGATCACAACTGGTTCGGCCCGCGCCCGCCGCTGGGCTCCAACGGTGGCGAGACCATCCGCATCGGCACCAGCCACGATTCCGAATCCAGCTCGTTCACCACCGTGACCGCTAACTGGTTCGAGCGGACCAACGGCGAGGTGGAGATCATCTCCAACAAGTCGGGCGAGAACACCTACCGCGGCAACGTCTTCTTCGAGGCAGAAGGCGCGCTGACGCTGCGCCACGGCGACGGGGCGGTGGTCGAGGACAATGTCTTCATCGGCAACGGCCGACCCAACACCGGCGGTATCCGGGTGATCAACCGCAACAACACGGTGCGCAACAACTACATGGAGGGCCTGCGCGGCGAAGGCTTCGCCAGCGCGCTCACGGTCCTCTACGGAGTGCCCAACTCGCCGCTCAACCGCTACGTCCAGGTTCAGAACGCGGTGGTCGAGAACAACACCCTGGTCGACGTGGCCGAGATCGCGCTGGGCGAAGGCATGGACGCGGAGCGATCGGCCCCGCCGATCGACAGCCGCTTCGCGCGCAACCTGATTGTCAACCGCGATCGAGGCGATCCGGTCCGGATGATGGGTGACCTCAGCGGAATCCTCTTTGAAGGCAACATTGTTTCACCCCCGGGCAGCGTTCTGCCGAACGCGGAGATACGGGCGGTGTCGGTTTCTCGCGGGCGTGGCGGGTTGATGATCCCAGAAGGGGCCGACGGCGCGGGTGCGCGACGTGACCTGGCTTTCGTCGCAAGAAATGCGGTCGGCGTTAGCTGGTATCCCAAGGATGGTGATCGTGCCGCTCTGGATAGCGGCCGCACCATAGCCGTTCCCGCCGAGGAAGATGCCCTCACCGAAGCCGCGCGTATCGCTGAGCCGGGCGACCGACTGGTTCTTGCGGTCGGTCACCATGTGGTGAACGCCGTTGTGTCAGTCGAAGGCCCCCTAACGATCGAAGGCCCCTCTGATGGCGAGGCACGCATTCTGTTTGCTCGACCTACCTTGTTCGAGATCGGTCGGCATGGGTCGTTGAAACTGTCCAACCTGAGCATCAGCGGAGCAGAGGCTCCGGACGCTGCAGGAAACGCGGTCGTGCGTGCTCAGGCCGATGCCTTTGGCTATCGGCTAGAACTCACGGACGTGCGAGTCTCAGGCCTGACAGTGAACCGCGCTTTCGATCTCATCGCAGCGGAACCGGGGTCCTTGGCGTCACGCATTGTGCTGAACGCAGTGACGGCCGAAGATGTGTCCGGATCGGTGCTGCGCGCCAGTGCAGAGACCCGGGACCTGGGCACTTACAATGCAGAGGTCGTTGAGGTGTTGCATTCGACGTTTCGCCGAGTTGCCTCGGCCGCCATCGACCTCTACCGCGGTGGCACCGACGAGAGTACTTTTGGGCCCCGGCTGATCGTACGCGACAGCGTGTTTGAGGCTGTGGGCCACGCAGGCGCCACTCCGGCTGCTTTTCGCCTGGTCGGCGTCCAGCGTGCCGAGATCGAGCGCAATCGCTTCACTGCCAGTGGCCCGGTTCGGTTTGAGCGCCGTGTCGGTGCGCCCGTGCTGATATGGCGCGACAACCAGGCGGACGTCGATCCGCCGCTCGTTTCCAATTTGGAGGCGCAATGATGCGAACGGTCATGATCGCGGCCGCTCTGACCTTGGCTCCGACCCACATCGTCATCGCCGATCATCCACCGGCCGTGATGATAGCGCAGTCAGGCGACACTGCCCCTACGCTGTTCGCGGCTGACGATTGGCAGGCCGCTGCCGAAGCCGGCGACTGGTACCCCATGTTTCTGACAGAGCGTCAGCGTATCGAGACCGAAGTACGGCGCGCCATGGAAGTTGGCATCAACGTGCCTGTTCCGCGGGACCTGGGGGGTGGCCCAACACACGAGCAGCACAAGGCCAACTACAAGCTGATCGCCGGAGCCGGCGCGCTCTATCGGCTTACTGGTGACCGCGTCTACGCCGATTTCGCCCGTGACATGCTGCTGGCCTACGCGGATCTCTACCCGACATTGGATCGCCATCCAGCTGGACGCGCGCCAGTCAAGGGTCGGTTGTTCTGGCAGGCCCTGAACGACTCCGTCTGGCTGGTCTACGCAAGCCAAGGCTACGACGCGATCCGTGACACACTGTCGGACGCCGACCGCAGCCGGATCGATGACGACGTGTTCCGGCGGATGGCCCGCTTCTTCGTCGAGGAGAACGCCGGCTATTTGGATCGCATCCATAACCATGCCGCCTGGGCCGCCGCTGGCGTCGGCATGACTGGCTATGTGCTGCGGGATGACCGACTGGTTGAACGGGCTCTTCGAGGGTCGCGCGCTGACGGCTCTGCGGGCTTCTTGCGCCAGATCGACGAACTGTTCTCGCCGGACGGCTACTATGCCGAAGGCCCATACTATCAGCGGTATGCGCTGGCGCCCTTCATCATCTTTTCCCGAGCGATTGAGGCCAACGACCCGGAGCGGGGCATCTTCGCCTATCGTGACGGCGTTCTGCTGAAGGCGGTCGAGAGCGTCATTCAAGCCTCCTATGGCGGGCGGATAATCCCCATTAACGACTCCATCCCCGAAAAGGGGATCGACAGCGAGGAGATCGTCACCGGTGTCGCCGTGGCCTTCTCGCAAACCGGAGACGCTCGGCTCCTTTCGATTGCAGCAGGGCAGGGTCGAACAATCCTGACACCGGACGGGATGGCGGTGGCGCGGGGCCTCTCCGAAGGTCTTGCCCGCCCGTTTGCTTTTCGTTCGATGTCGCTCAATGACGGCCCCGAAGGTGACCGCGGCGCTCTGGCGCTGATCCGCGCCGGCGGCGAAGACGGACAACTGCTGGTGATGAAGAACACCCAGCAAGGCCAGGGACATGGGCATTTCGACCGGCTGAACTGGCTGTTCTATGACCGGGGCGCGCCGGTTGTGACCGACTACGGTGCAGCCCGCTTCCTCAACATCGAGGCCAAGGATGGAGGTGGCTATCTCGATGAGAACGAGAGCTGGGCCATGGCCACGATTGCCCACAATACCTTGACGGTGGACGGCAACAGCCAGTTCGGCGGCGATTGGGAGCATGCCGAGCAGTTCCCGATGACACAGGAAGCCTTCGACCTGTCGCCGGGATTTCAGGTTGCGCGGGGGCGAACAGGCGACGCCTACCCGGGAGTAGAGATGACCCGCACTCTTGCGCTGGTCGAGCATCCCGCCTTGAGCGCGCCCCTCGTTATCGACGTCCTTCGTGCCGATGGCGATAGGCCAAGGCTCTATGACCTGCCGCTCCATTTCGCTGGCCACATCCTGTCTCAGGGCTTCGAGGCCCGCCACGCGCCGGAAGCGAGGCCCGTGCTGGGCAACCGCGCCGGCTATCAGCACCTTTGGGTCGACGCCCAGTCGGACCCCGGAGGCGAGCCACGAAGCCTGACGTGGCTTCAGAACGATCGCTTCTACACCTATCGCTTTGCCGCCAGTGCGCCCACCCGGGCCCTGCTGGTGGAGAGCGGCGCCAACGATCCGGACTTCAATCTGCGGCGTGAACAAGCCCTGATCCGTCGAATGGAGGGGCAGGCCGATGCGGTCTTCTATGCTGTGCTGGAGCCACACGGAGCCTACGACAGTCGAGCCGAAACCGTCGAAGGCTCGACCAGCCGTGTAAGGTCCCTGACCCATACGGAAAGCGAGGGAGCCGTGGCTGTCGTCGTGGAACTGGCGTCGGGCGCACGGATCATCATGACGGTGGCGGATGATGCGACGCCGGAAGCCGAACACAGCCTGAGGGTTGCAGGAGAGACCCTGACCTGGACCGGGCCGCACGCTCGCTTTGATCGACCGGAGACTGCCCGATGACTTCTCGCGTCCGCTGGCTCATCGTCGGCCTGATCGCCATCGCGACGGTGATCAACTACATCGACCGCAATGCGCTTGCCGTGATGTGGCCCGAGATTGCGCCGGAGGTAGGCGCGACCAAGGAAGACTATGCGCTGCTGGTCAGCGTCTTCATGGTCTTCTACGCGGCCGGCCAGTTCGGGTTCGGCAAGATATTCGACGCCATCGGTGTCCGGCTGGGCTTTGCCGTGTCGATCGGTGCCTGGTCGATCTCCATCGCCCTGCATGCCCTGGCCAACTCCATCCTGTCGTTCGCGGTCGTCCGTGCCTTGCTTGGCTTCAGCGAAGCCGGTGCCTGGCCGGGTGCCGTCAAGGCGAATGCAGAGTGGTTTCCGGCCCGGGAGAGGGCGCTTGCGCAAGGGGTGTTCAATGCGGGGGCTTCGATCGGAGCGATTGTCTCGGCACCCCTTATTGCGCTCCTTTATCTCTGGTTGGATTGGAAAGGCACCTTCCTTCTCGTGGGCGCACTGGGCTTTGTTTGGTTGCTGCCATGGTGGATCGTCCACAGTGCTGGCCCAGACAAGCATCCATGGGTCAACGCGGCCGAACGGGCGCTGATCCTCGACCGTTCAGCCGAGGTCCCGGCTGCTGATGCGGACGCCTACGTTCCGAACCTTCGCCAGCTTCTGCGCCACCGCCAGACCTGGGGCATCGCGCTGTCGCGGTTCCTGCTCGATCCCATCTGGTGGCTGTTCGTCAGCTGGCTGCCAATTTATCTGGCCGAAACCTTTGGCTTCGACATCAAGCAGATCGGCATCTTCGGTTGGGTGCCATTCGTTGGGGCCATGCTCGGCAGCCTATTGGGCGGCTGGCTCTCGGGCCGGCTGATTGCAGCGGGTCAGCCGATAGGTCGAGCCCGCAAGCTCGTCGTGACCGCGGGGGGCCTAATCATGGCTCCCTGCCTGATCGCTGCACCGATGATGACGGACCCGACCCTCGCCGTCGTCGTGATCGCCGGCGTTCTGTTCGGTTTCCAGATCGCCATTGGAAACATACAGACCCTGCCTGGCGACCTGTTCGACCGTCGCGCTGTCGGTAGTCTCGCTGGCTTCAGTGGCATGGCGGCGGTCGCGGGAACCCTCATTACGACGTGGCTTGTCCCGGTCATGACGCAGGACAGCTATGGTCCGATCTTCATCCTCGTCGCTGCCCTCGTGCCGCTGTCGTTGCTGGCGGTTTGGTACGTTATCGGCCCGGTCGCCCGTGTCGCCGCTCCCACTGCCCAGACAAAGGACACCTGAATGCGTTTCACCAACAAGGTCGCCATCGTTACCGGCGGAGGCCGGGACATCGGGCGGGAAGTGTCGCTTCGTCTTGCGGCAGAGGGCGCGCGTGTTGTTGTCAACTTCGCCAACGATGAAGCGAGCGCTACCGAGACCCTGAAATCCATCGAGTCAGCCGGTGGAAAGGCGATCTTGCACCGTGCAGACGTTGCGACCGGAGAGGGATCTGCTGGCCTGGTCGAGGCCGCGATCACGCAGTTTGGCGCGCGGATCGACGTGCTCGTGAATCTTGCGGGCGGTATGGTCCAGCGGCGCCCGCTAGCGGAGATCGATGAACGCTTCTTCGATAGCGTGATGAGCCTGAACCTGCGTTCCGCCTATCTGATGACCCGGGCGGTCGTTCCGCACATGGCGGCCGGTTCGGCCATTGTGAACTTCTCTTCCCAGGCGGGTCGCGATGGCGGGGGACCGGGTGCGTCAATCTATGCGACGGCCAAGGGGGCCTTGATGACCTTCACCCGGGCAATGGCCAAGGAACTCGGCCCCCAAGGAATCCGGGTCAACGCCCTCTGCCCCGGGATGATCAGCACCAGCTTCCACGACACCTTTTCCAAGGTTGAAGTGCGAAAGACCGTGGCGGGTATGACGCCGCTGCGTCGCGAAGGCCGAGCCGCAGAGGTCGCTGCTGCGACCGCGTTCCTTGCATCGGAAGATGCCGCCTTCATCACCGGCGCAAACGTCGACATCAACGGCGGGTTGTTCTTCTCGTGAGCGTTTGGCGCGCGCTGGCGACGGCCGCGTTGCTTTGGGTGCTTGCTGGCGACGGTGGCGCGCGTGCTGATGGGGCGCATTGGCTGCCAGCCTGGATCGCGTCTGCTGCCCCCCCGCGTTTCGACGTCGTCGATGGGAATATGCTGACCTATCGCGACCAGACCATTCGGCAGGACGTGCGTCTTGGAGTGTCTGCGCGCGTGATCCGAATCCGGCTGAGCAATGAGCTTGGACTGACTCCGGTCCGACTTCGTTCTGTTCGGTTGAAGGCACAAGCCGATGATCCGCGAGATGTCACCTTCTCCGACCAGTCGGAGGTGACGATCCCACCTGGCGTCGCCCTGATCAGTGATCCAGTTGAAATGTTGGTCCAGCGCGGGGGGCTTGTCACCGTCAGCCTTCATGTGCCCGACGAGGCCCCTGGCGTCGTGCGTCGCACGCCGGTTCGCCTCGGTACCGGTGACCAGCCTGTCGGCGACGGCGTGCCGATCGAGCGACGTCAGGGCTTCGTTTCGGCCATCTATGCCCTGACCGAAGAACGGCCCGCCGTGATCGTGGCGTTGGGTGACTCTATCACCGAAGGCGCGACGGCCACTCTTGGAGCGGAAGCCGACTGGCCTGCGGTGCTGCATCGAAGGCTGGAGGCGTCCTGCCCGGGGGACTACCTCGTCCTGAACGCCGGGATCAGCGGCAATCAGGTCGTGCGTGACGGGCGCAGCCCGAACATCCGTGCCCGGCTGGACCGTGACGTGCTCAGCCTGCCCGGCGTGACCCATGTCATCCTGATAGAGGGCATCAATGATATTCGCCACGACGGTAATCCCGCCAATCCGGGGCGTGATCCAGAGGAAGTCGTCGCCGGCTACCGTCAGGTCGTAGCACGACTACATCTGAGCGGTATCGAGGTGCTCGGTGGAACATTGACGCCATTCGGCGGATCCGAGCGCTTCGATGATCGCTCGGAAGCCTCTCGCCAGACGATCAACCAAGGAATCCGACATGGGGAACTATTCGACGGCGTGATCGACTTCGACGCGGCCATTCGTGATCCTCTGCGTTCGGACTGGATGGCATCGGGCACACATCGCGACGACCGGCTCCATCCAAACGATGAGGGCTATGCCCGCATGGCGACAGTGGCCACTTTTCCCTGCCGCAGATGAACGAGGGCAGTACCTATCGGCCGAGGTGCTGTCAGGCTAACGCTAAAAGGTCTCCACTTGGGGCGGCTAAGCCGCTGACGGAGATGATGTTTCGTGAAGCCGATTTCGTTCAAGCGCCACCGATTTCCGGCTGATGTGATCCGCCACGCCGTGTGGCTGTACTTCCGGTTCAGTCTCAGTTTTCGCGACGTCGAGGAGCTGTTGGCGCAGCGGGGGATCGAGGTCAGCTACGAGACGATCCGGTGCTGGACCATCAAATTTGGACCTCTCATAGCCAGGCGGCTGAAGAAGCGGCGAGGGGTCCCGTCGCCGCGCTGGCACCTGGACGAGATGGTGTGCTGGATTGGCGGAAACCGGATCTATCTGTGGCGCGCGGTTGACGACGAAGGCGAGGTCCTGGACCTCCTCGTCCAGCGCCGGCGGGACACCGGGGCTGCACTCAAACTTTTGAAACGGCTCCTACATAATCAGCCGGTGGAGCCGCAGACGATCAAGACCGACGGCCTCGCCTCATATGGCGTGGCCCTCGAGGTGCTGGATCTCAGGCATCTGCACCGGCCGGGCCGGCTTCGCGAGAACAACCGGGTTGAGAACTCCCATCTCCCGATCCGGCGACGAGAGCGACAGCAGCAGCGGTTCAAATCCCAAGCCTCAGCCCAGAGATTCCTCACCACCTACGCGGCGATCTACAACACCTTCAACATCCAACGGCATCTGATCAGCAGGCCCACCCTTCGGCGCTTCCGCGCCGAGGCCGAGACCGCGTGGGAGGCTGCGGTTGCCTGATTTCAGTCGGGTAGGGCGGATTTCGACTTGGCGGGGTTAACCTGACAGCACCGCTGTCTGAGAAGGCTAGGCCAAGACGGTGGCGGACAGAGAGGGATTCGAACCCTCGGTAGGCTTTCACCTACACACGCTTTCCAAGCGTGCGCGATCGACCACTCCGCCACCTGTCCGTTTCACCGCTTCGGCGATCCGCCCCGGACGGTCGATCCGGGGAGGGCAGGCTGATAGAACAGGCGGGCGGTAACGGCAAGCGCCGCGCTGGCGAAGATGAGCCGAACCGCCCATATGGCGGCCATGTCCCTATTGTCCCGGATCGCCTCCATGCTGAGCCAAAAGACTACCCTGCCCACCGCCGCCACCGCCCTGCCGGGCCGCGCCGCGCCGCTGAAAACGGACGAGGTCCATTTCGTCACGGGTCGCCCTCTGAAGGGACCGCATCCGGAGGGGTTCGAGACGGCGATCTTCGGGATGGGCTGTTTCTGGGGCGTGGAGCGTGTCTTCTGGCAACTGCCCGGTGTGTGGGTGACGTCGGTCGGCTATTCCGGCGGCATCACACCCAATCCGACCTATGAGGAAACCTGCACCGGCCTGACCGGCCATGCCGAGGTCGTTCAGGTCGTCTTCAACCCCCAGGAGATCACCTTCAGCGAACTGCTCAAGGCCTTCTGGGAGAACCATGACCCGACCCAGGGCATGCGCCAGGGCAACGACGTGGGCACCACCTATCGTTCCGCGATCTACTACTTGACCGAAGAGCAGCGCCGGGAGGCCGAGGCCTCGCGGGACGCCTATCAGGCGGCGCTGACGAAGGCCGGGCGCGGCCAGATCACGACCGAGATCGCACAGGCGGGACCCTACTATTTCGCCGAGGACTACCATCAGGGCTATCTGGCCAAGAACCCGAACGGCTACTGTGGCATCGGCGGCACCGGTGTGACCTGCCCGATCGGCGTTGGCGTCCACGCCTGATGGACCGCACCGGGGTGGGCAAGGTCTGCCTGGCCCTGCCGGGCGCGACGCTGGATCATCCGTTCGGCCAGGATCACGACACCTACAGAGTCGGGGGCAAGATGTTCGCCATGGTTGGCGGGCACGGCGGCCTGTCGTTCAAGGTTTCCGACATTGCCTACGCAGTGCTGACCGAGAGCGGCAAGGCGGCACCGGCCCCCTATCTGGCGCGGGCGAGGTGGGTCCACCTCACCGACCCCGCGGACTGGCCTGATGACGAGCTGGCCCAGCACCTGATCATCGCGCACGGCATCGTCGCGGCCAAGCTGACGAAGAAGGCCCGGACTGAGCTCGGTCTGGACTAGTCGCAGAACGCGAAGAAGCGCTCGACGCTGACGTCGGAGCCCGGCTGGGGAACGTAGACGGCGCGTTCGCCGTCGACCCACTGGGCGATCCAGCCGAGTTGGCGGAATCGCTGCAGAACCGGTGCATCAAGGTCGGCGGTGGCTGTCAGCAGATCGCCATCATGCAGCTGCGACGGTTCGCCCTCGGCCGGGAAGCGTTCGGTGTCGCCACCGGATTCAAGATGGATTTCTGACGCCCCTGTCTTGCCGAGCGCGACCAGATCGACCTTGCCCGATCCCGCCTCGCAATCGAGGCCGAGTTTCAGATCGTCCGAGGCCTCGACACCATAAGCCAGGCGTGCCGCGCCCTCATCCTCGCTCAGGAACCAGTCATGGCCGGGCGTCGGCGCAGGGGCCGAGGCGGTGATCGGCGCGGGCGCGACAGCAGGCTCAACGCTGGCGCACGCGGCGGTCAGTCCCGCGAGAGCCAGCACCCAAACCCTGCCCATGCCCGCACCCTCCAAATCAGCCGCCGCAAAGCTCTGCGAAGCGACGCAGCTTGGCAAGGTGGGCGGCTTCGACCGTGACGCCTTGCGACCTCCCGGCCACGGTGACAGCGAGTTGCCCGGTCAGAACGAACTGGCCAAAGACCGGGTGGTCGGCGCGCATCGCCAGGCTGCGATGATCGCCGACGCCGACGCTCTCGGTCTGTGCGGTCGTGCCGCCGCTGGCCACAGTGGCGATGCCGCCCACAGCCCCGCCGCCATACAAATCCAGTCGCGCCACGCCCGCGCCGGGCTCGCACTCCAGCACGGCGCGGAGTTGCGGCGTGTCGGGGATTTCATGGGCCAGGACCAGCGGGCCTTCGCCCTCGTAAAGGCTCCAGGTCCAGCCGGGCTGGAGCGCCAGCAGAGCGAACGCCGTTGCCAGGATGCTCATGGATGTCGCCCGCTGCCGCGCGCCTCAGGCGCGTTCCGCTCCGCAATAGGCTAGAAAATCGCGCACGAGGCGACGGTCTTCCTGGTCGGCCGTCAGGGTAAACCGTCCGGCGTCGCCTTCCACCGTCAGCCGTCCGCGCTCGGCCAGTCGTTCGAGGCTGGGATCGTTGACGGCGATGCGGACGTCCTCGGCAAGACCACCTGACAGGGGGTCGAGTGGCTGAGCACCATAGCTGGCCTGCACGACCCTAGCCGTCTCCAGCCGCACATCGCCATAGACGGACGCCGTCCGGTCGCCCGGCTGACAGGCGACCATGATCGCCAACTGGTCGGAGTTGGGCACGCCATAGGCCAGCTTGGCGAATTCGCCGTCATGGTGCAGCGTCCAGCTCATGACTGGCTGGGTCATCCGGGGTTCGGACGCGGCGCCTTGCGACTGGGCCGCGAAGGCGACCAGTCCGAGAGCGGCGGCGGCGGGGACGAGAACCTTGAACATACCAGAACCTTCGATCTGGTCGTCAAACGTCGCTCCGCGTTAACGGTTCACGGTGACGCTTGGGTCCGCCCGCGCTCAAGCAGCGAGACGCCCCGCGTCGAGCGCTAGCGACACGAACCCGCGCTCAAGCAGTGAGCGACCGCGTCGCGAACGGTAGCGCCACTAAAACGGACTGAACCGCTCCACCAGGCTTTGCGCCGCAGGCGTCGCCTGGACCCGGCTGATGTCGCCGCGGCCGCCATAGCTGATGCGGGCCTCGGCGATCTGGGTATGGGCGATGGTGTTGGCCGACGAGATATCCTCGGGCCGCACGATGCCGGCGACGGTCAGCTCGCGCACCTCGCGGTTGGTGCGCACTTCCTGCCGACCCTGGATCACCAGATTTCCGTTGGACAGGATGTCGGTGACCACCGCCGCGATGGTCAGGTCGACGCGCTCGGACCGGTTGACGGATCCTGTACCATTGGCGTTGGACGACCCTTCGACACCGACCAGGCTCTGTGGATCGAAACCACCCGGGAAGGCGCGGCCCAGGCTGTTCTCCAGGCCGAAGAAGTTCGTCACGCCGCCGGTGATGTCGTTGGAGCGGCTGCGTGTGGTGGTGTTGTTCGTCTGGGCGCGGTCGTCGATGCGGATAGACACGGTCAGGATGTCGCCGATGTTGCGCGCGCGCTGGTCGCCGAAGAAGGCGCGGGCCCCCGTCCGCCAAAGCGAGTTGGCACTGGCTGACCGCGGCTGGGGCGGAGCCTGATAGGCCTGGGACACGGGCACCAGTTGGGACGGATAGCCGATGGGAGCCAGTTCCGGTCCGCGCACCGCTTCCACCGCTGTGGAGCAGGCTCCGAGCGTCAGACCGGTCAGGGCGAGGGCGGCGAGGGCGGGTTTACGCATGACTGGATTCCTCAGCGAAGGGCGTATTGGGCGGCGTTGGCGCGGGCCAGCTGAGCCTGTGGTCCGGCGACAGCCTGCCCGGGTCCGGTGGCGACGGCCTCGATGGTCCGGCCCGACGTCAGGTTGGTGATGGTGACGGGCTCGCCCACCGCCGCATTGCGTGTGGCCCGACCGGTGACGGTCAGGGTGACGCCGCCGGCCACAAAGGCGACTTCCACGGTGTCGTTGCGGGCGATCACCTGGGGCGCGACGAGGTCCCGGGCACCGACCACGGCCCCGGCGCGAAGGGCGCGGCGGGCGGACAGGCCGATGACCTGCTCGGCGTCGCTGGGACCGCCGGATTGGGCCAGGTGGGCCTGGACGTCGGTCCAGACCACGTCCTCGGGCTGGACCACATCCCCGGCGGCGAGGTTCCGCGCATAGGTCAGGACCGAAACGGTGGCGCCGGCCGTGGCGGCGGGGCGAGGGGCGGTACTCGTCATCGCAGTCGAGACCACGGCGCCGGGGGCCAGGGCGGCGTTCCGGACCACCACGCGGCGCAGGTTCATGGGATTGGCCCATTGCAGGCCCGAGCGGGCCGCGAGCGCCTGAAGCTGACCGGCCTCGAACACCACCGACGGCCCGGCGCGATTGGCCACGACCACACCTGCGGCCGCGCCCGCGCCCTCGAAGATGTCGCCCAGCGTGACCCGCCCGTCGTCGTCGACGGGGTTGGCGCGCAGGGTCACGGGGCCGGCCAGCGCGGGTCCGGCGATCAGGGCGATGGCGGCGACGAGGGTCAGGGCTCTCATGGCTTAGCTCTTCACCTGGGCCGAGACGCTCATCATTTCGTCGGCGGTGGTGATGACCTTGGAGTTCATCTCATAGGCGCGCTGGGCGATGATCAGGGCGCTGATCTCGCTGACGGCGTCGACGTTGGAGGCCTCGGTGTAGCCCTGCAGCATCTGGCCGAAGCCGTTC
>JAIERG010000045.1 GCA_019747095.1 Caulobacteraceae bacterium
GGGAATGGTGTAATGGTAACACTCCGGTTTTTGGTACCGTCATTCTAGGTTCGAGTCCTAGTTCCCCAGCCACCGCCGCCCCTTCGCTGTGACCGTCAGGCGAGACCGCCGCCCAGACTTAGTCCGCTTGCTTGTGGCCGCTTCCCGGTGGGATCCAGATCACGCTGCATCAGGGTCACGTCCAGCCAGCGATCATGCTTCCAGCCGACCTGGGCGTAACGGCCCGCATGGACGAACCCCATCCGCTCGTGCAGCGCGATTGACGCTTGGCTGGTCGCGCTGTCGCTGATGGCAGCAATCAGGTGACGGAGACCGAGGGCACGCACCCGGTCGATCAAGACCGACAGCAGACTCCTTGCGACGCCCTGGCCACGCGCGGACTCCTCGACATAGATCGAAACCTCGACACCGTATCGATAGGCGGGGCGGGGACGAAAGGGTGAGGCGTAGGCATAGCCGGCGAAGCCCCCCTCGATCTCGGCGACCAGCCACGGCAGGCCCTTGTCGCGCACGGCCGCATGGCGGGCCGTCATCTCGCTTATGGACGGCGGCTCCAGCTCGAAGGTCGCGGTGCCTCCCAGGACCTCGCGTCCATAGAGCGCGGTGATCGCCGGCAGGTCGCCTTCGGCGGCGTCACGGATCATGCCCGTTCCCAGCCCCGCTCCACGGCCCAGATCGCGAAGGCATAGTCGTGGGCGACTTCCTTCAGATAGTCGAACCGCCCTGAGGCTCCGCCGTGCCCGGCCTCCATGTTGATCTTCAGAAGGACCGGATTGCCCGAGGTCGTCGCCGGCCGCAACTTGGCGACCCACTTCTGCGGCTCCCAGTAGGTCACGCGCGGATCGGACAGGCCCCCCGTCGCCAGGATCGCCGGATAGGCCTTGGCCGACACCTGATCATAGGGGCTGTAGCTCATCATGTAGTCATAGGCCTCCGGGTCTTCCAGCGGATTGCCCCACTCGGGCCACTCGGGCGGCGTCAACGGCAGACTGGTGTCCGACATGGTGTTGATCACGTCGACGAACGGCACCTGGCCAATTATGCCGGCCCAGAGCTCGGGCCGCATGTTGACCACCGCGCCCATCAGAAGACCCCCGGCCGATCCGCCCTGGGCCACGATATGGCCTGCGCGGGCATAGTTGCGGGCGATCAGGTGATCGGCGGCGGCGGTGAAGTCGGTGAAGGTGTTCTTCTTCTTGAACTTGCGCCCGTCGAGGAACCAGCCCCAGCCCTTGTCCGACCCACCCCGGATATGGGCGATGGCATAGATCCAGCCGCGATCCACCAGCGACAGTCTCCCGGTCGAAAAACTGGCCGGCATGGGGATGCCGTAGGAGCCGTAGCCGTACAGCAGCAACGGCGCAGAGCCATCGACCGGCGTGGAGCGACGCCGAAGCACTGTGACCGGCACCAGTTGTCCATCCTCAGCCGGGGCGTTCAGCCGCTCCACCACATAGTCGGCCGGGTCGTGTCCCGACGGCACCTCCTGCACCTTCCGGAGGGTTCGTTCGCGCGTCGCCAGATCATAGTCGTAGGTCGAGGTCGGCGTGGACGGTGAGTTGTAGCCATAGCGCATCGTCGTGGTTTCGAACTCCGACGCGCCCGCCAACGACAGGGCAAAGGCCGGCTCGTCCACCGCGATCTCGTGCTCGGCGCCGGCGCGGTCGCGGATGACGATCCTCGTGTTGGCATCGGCGCGTTCCTGGCGGGCGATGAAGTCCTTCACCAGGGCCATGCCCTCGATGAACCGCCCCGGGGTGTGCGCCACCAGATCAGTCCAGGCAGAGCGGTCCGGCGATGCCGTGGGAGCCTCAACGATCTTGAAGTCGATAGAGTCGTCGGCGTTGGTCCGGATGACCCAGCGGTCACCCCAATGGTCGATGTCATAGCGTTGGCCGATGATGCGTTCGGCGATGATCCGGGGTTCCATGGTGGGGTCTTCGCCCACGATGTAGCGAGCCTCGGACGTCTCCTGGTTCTCGGCGCTGATCAGGATGAAGGCGTCATCCGAGCTGCGACCCACACCGAGGAACATGCCCTCGTCGGGCTCTTCATAGACCAGAGTCGTGGCGCCACCGCGTGACGGACGACGGAAGATCTTGTCCGGACGGCCGTTCTCGTTGCGATTGGTCCAGAAGATCCAACGACTGCAGGGAGAGAAGGCAAAGCCCCCATAGGCCGACTGGATCGGATCCGGCAGGACGTCTCCGGTCACCAGATCCCGCACATAGATCTGGTGGACCTCGGACCCCTGGGCGTCCTCGGAGTAGGCGAACAGGGTGTGGTCGGGGCTGTGTTCGACGTAGGAGACGTCGGAATAGGCCTTGCCTTCGGCCAGTGCATTGGCGTCCAGCAGAACGGTCTCGGTCCCACCGCCGCGGGGCCGACGGCAATAGAGCGGATGCTGATCGCCCGTGTTGAACCGGGTGTAGTACTCCCACGGGCCATCGGGCCGGGGCACGGAGCTGTCGTCTTCCTTGATGCGCCCGCGCATCTCCTCGAACATCTGTCCCTGCAGGGGCAAGGTCGAGGCCAGCATGGCCTCGCGATAGGCGTTCTCGGCCTCCAGGTGCTCCTTGACGTCGGCCTTGATCAGGGTCGGGTCGCGCAGAACCGCCTGCCAGTTGTCGTCCTTCATCCACTGATAGTCATCGGTCCGGGTCCGGCCCAGCTGGGTGATGGTGACAGGGATCTTCCTGGCGACGGGGGGAACTGGCGACATCTGGGCTCCGGAACGGGCGAGGGCGAGGGAGGCGGCCGCTGCGAGGGCCGTGGCGGCGGTCGAGGCGACGAACTCGCGGCGGTTCATGGCAGGCATCCCTCTAGGCTGAATGGGAAAGGTGTGCGACCGGATAGGCATCGTCAAACGCTTCGTGTTGTTGAGAGCGCATGATTCAGGTTCCGCCCGCCGATGCTGTTGCCCCGTCCGTCGCGCCGCCGGCATGGGACCTGACGGTTGGCCTGATCGAGGCGACGGTCCAGCTGGATCAGCCGTCGGGGCCCGATACACGCACGGTCGGCACGGGCTTCCTGATCCAGGCCGAGCGAGCGGACGGCACGCCACGCATCGTGCTGGTCACGGCCGCCCATGTGCTGGAGCGGATGGAGGAGCCGGAGGCGCGGATCGGCTGGCGCACCGCCTTGCCGGACGGCGGCTGGCGATTTGACCCGGAGCCCCTGACCATCCGCGACGACGACGGACAGCCGCTTTGGACCCGCCATCCTGATCGCGACGTTGCGGTGATGGAGATTCGGGCTCCGGAGGCCTTCGCACGCGCTGCCATTCCCGTGGGGTGGCTGGCCGACCGCAACGCATTCGACGCCTGGCAGGTGGGCCCCGGCGATGAACTGCTTTCGCTGGGATTTCCGCGGGGCCTGTCGGCCAACCGGGCGGGCTTTCCGATCCTGAGGGTCGGTCGCATCGCGTCCTATCCCCTTTCCCCGGTCGAGGCGTTTCCAACCTTCTTGCTCGACTTCACCGTCTTCCCCGGCAATTCGGGCGGCCCGGTGTTCTGGACACCCAGTGCGCGCAAGCGTCCCGGCTCTACCGAACCCGAGAACGCTTTCATCGCGGGTCTGCTGAGCCAGGAGGTTCGGGTCGGGCAGGATCAGCTGGACATTGGTGTCGTGACCCACGCGGTGTTCATCCGCGAGGCGATCGAGCAGCTGGATTAGGCCTCAGGCCGCCCCCAGCGCTTCCTTCGTCATTCGCTGCAGCAGGGCACCGCCCTGGCCTATGGCCGCCAGACGGCTGGAGGCATGGCCCAGCACATTGGCCGCATAGACCTCATACAGCGCGATCTTGCCCTCCAGCCACGCAGGATCGCCGTCACCGGACGCCAGGCGCGCCTTGGCGGCCAGCGCGCCCTTGGCCAGCATCCAGCCGCCGATCACGTCGCCCATGAGCTTCAGATAGGGATCCGCAGCCGCCAGCACGTCGGCGGCCGAATTCGCATCGGCCTTCTTGTCCAGCAGCCAGAGGGTGGCGTCCTGTGTGGCCTCGATCGCAGCGGCGAAACGCTCCACCGGCTTGCCTGAATACAGGGCCGTCAGCTCCTTCAGCGTCACCTTCATCTCGGCGATGATGGCGCGAGCCGAGGCTCCGCCGTCCTGCGACAGCTTGCGGCCCACCAGATCCATGGCCTGGATGCCGTTTGTGCCCTCATAGATCGGGGCGATGCGGGCGTCGCGGTAGAACTGGGCCGCGCCGGTCTCCTCGACGAAGCCCATGCCGCCGTGGATCTGAACGCCCTGAGACGCCACATCGACGCCGATATCTGTCGACCAGGCCTTGGCGATGGGCGTCAGCAGGTCCTCGCGACCCTTCCAGTGGCGACGCGCCTCCTCGGTGCCCGCATGTCGCGCCATGTCGGCTGCGACGCCGCAGGACAGACAGATGGCTCGTGCCGCCTCGATCCGGGCCTTCATGACCGACAGGGTCCGGCGCACGTCCGGGTGATCGAAGATCGGAGCCGAGGCTTCACCGGTCCAGACCGAGCGTCCCTGACGGCGATCCAGAGCATAGGCCAGGGCATGCTGATAGGCCCGCTCGGCGATTCCCACCCCTTCGACGCCGACGGCCAAGCGCGCGGCGTTCATCATCACGAACATGTGCGACAGGCCCTCGTTTGGCTGCCCGACCAGCTCGGCGCGCGCGCCCTCATAAGCCATGACGCAGGTCGGCGAGGCGTGGATTCCCAGCTTGTGCTCGATGCCGACCGGCCGGAAGCTGTTGCGGTCGCCGAGCGTCCCGTCCGCCTTCACCTCGAACTTGTTGGCCAGGAACAGGCTGATGCCCTTGGGCCCCGGGGGCGCGTCGGGAAGGCGGGCCAGCACCATGTGGACGATGTTGTCGGTCGCGTCGTGATCGCCCCAGGTGATGTAGATTTTCTGGCCGGTCAGGCTGTAGGTCCCGTCGCCGTTCGGCACAGCCGTGGCCGTCAGCGCGCCCAGGTCCGATCCCGCCTGCGGCTCGGTCAGGCACATGGCGCCTGTCCATTCGCCCGACACCAGTCGCGGCAGATAGGCGGTCTTCTGATGCTCGGTCCCGTGCGCTTCCAGCGCCTCGATGGCCGCGAGCGACAGCATGGGACACAGGCCAAACGCCATGTTGGCCGAATGCACGGGCTCAAAGGCCGCCAGCTCCAGTGCCTTGGGCAGGCCCTGCCCGCCGGAGTGGACCGGGACGGCCAGCCCCGTCCAGCCTCCCTCGGCGAACTGGCGATAGGCGTCGGCGAAGCCCGGCGCGGCCGTCACCGATCCGTTGGAATAGGTCGCACCCGCCAGGTCGCCCGGACGATTCAGCGGTGCCAGCACCTCTTCCGAGAACTGTCCCGCTGCCTCCAGCACCGCGCCCATCACATCGGCGTCGTAGTCTGGAAAGGCGCCGGTGGCAGCCAGTTCGTCGATACCGGCGATGGCGGTCAGGCTGAAGGCGATGTCACGGACGGGCGCGCGAAAGGTCATGGACGGTCCTTGAGTGTCGTAGCCCCTTTCTGCCGCCATGCCCTTGCGGCAGGCAAGACTTGGCCGGAGGGCGGTTCTGGGCCAAGCTGTCGCGGTCGACAGGACACGAGGTGGATCATGGCCGAACCGCGCAATCGCTACTCGACGGTCTCCCTGGTGTTCCATTGGGGCATCGCAGCGGCCGTGCTGGCTCAGGTCCTGCTGATCACAGCGCATGAGGCCAACGAGGGGACGCGTGTTTTCATAGGAGCCCACAAGGCGCTCGGAATGGCCATTCTGGTCCTGACCCTGGCACGCATTGGCTGGCGCTTCATGAACCCGCCGCTGCCTATGCCGCCGGGCACGCCGGGCTGGCAGAGGATCGCGGGGCGTGCGACCCACATCGGCTTCTACCTGCTGCTGATCGGCCTGCCGATGGGCGGATGGGCCGCGTCGAGTGCGGCCGGGCGCGACATTGATTTCTTTGGCCTGTTCAACTGGCCGCTTCTGCCCTTGCCACAGAGCCGGGAGCTGGCCGGCCAGTTCATGGATGCCCATGAGGCGGGGGTGAAGGTCCTCTATGTCCTTCTGGCGCTCCACGTTCTGGCAGCCTTGAAGCATCATTTCCTTGACCGGGACAACGTTCTGCACCGGATGATCCCGATCATCCCGCGCCGACCGTGATGCGCCGGGCCGTCGCCGCCATTCTGATCGGCGTCGGTCTCATGCTGGCCCTCGGCGCGCGCGCGGACGTGCGCCCCTGGACCGTGGTGGCGTCGGAATCCTCCATCGCCATGCGCGTCGGGTCACCGCTGGGCCAGCGGTCCGGCCGGTTCGAGCGCTGGAGCAGCGACATCCGGTTCGATCCCGCGGCCCCGGAGCGGTCTCAGGTCGCGATCGACGTCGACGCCGGGTCACTGCACATGGATGACAGTGCCCTGACCCGCATGGCGATCGGCTCGGCCTTTCTGGATGCCGGCCAGTTTCCCCGCATCCGGTTTCAACTGCGGACGCTCGCACCCCTGGGGGCCCAGCGGTTTCAGGCCCAGGCCGACATCACCATCAAGGGTGTCACCCGCCCCGTCAGCTTCCCGGTGACCTTGCGCACCGACGGGCGGACGGCGCAGATGACGGGCGGCTTCTCGCTGGATCGGGCGGCCTTCGGCATCGGGACGCGTGGACCTTGGAACGGACTGATCGGACGGCAGGTGAGGGTGGACGTGGTTCTGGCGACCCGTCCGGCGAGCTGAGCGCCGCCGTCGCCGCCCTGCGCGCCGGCGACCTGCTGATCCTCCCGACCGAGACCGTCTATGGCCTCGCTGCGGACGCCTCGAACGCCCAGGCCGTGGCGAAGATCTTCGAGGCCAAGGGCAGACCTCGCTTCAACCCCCTGATTTCCCACGTCGAGGATGCCGTCGCCGCCGAGCGCATCGCCGTCTTTGACGACAAGGCGCGTCGCCTGGCAGACGCCTTCTGGCCCGGCCCCCTGACCCTCGTCGCGCCGCACCGGGCGGGCGTCTCCGACCTCGCCCGCGCCGGTCTGGACAGCGTCGCCGTGCGCGTGCCCGGCCACGCCCGCGCCCGCGCCGTGCTGGCGGCCTTCGGCGGCCCGGTCGTCGCCCCCTCCGCCAACCGCTCCGGCCGCCCCAGCCCGACGACCTGGGCCGACGCGATGGAAGAGACCGGCGCCTTCGCCTCCGCCGGCCTCGACGGCGGTCCCTGCGCCGTGGGGGTGGAGAGTACCGTCGTCTCGGTGCTGGGCGGCATTGTCTCGCTGCTGCGCCCCGGCTCGGTCACCCGCGCCGAGATCGAGGCCGTCGTCGGCCCCCTGACCGAGAGCGCGGAGGGCCACCGCTCCCCCGGCCGCCTGACCCGCCACTACGCCCCTCGCGCCCCCTTGCGCCTGAACGCCGAGGCGGCGGGCGATGGCGAGATCCTGCTGGGTTTCGGCCCCGGCGTCGGCGACGCTCGCTGGAGCCTCAGCCCGTCCGGCGACCTGCGCGAAGCCGCCGCCAACTTGTTCCGCATGCTGCGTGAGGCGGACCGGGAGGAGCCCGCCGGGATCGCCGTAGCGCCGGTGCCGGCGGAGGGGCTGGGAGAGGCGATCAACGACCGGCTGAGGCGCGCGGCGGGGCATGTGGGGTAGGGCCTTCGAATCGGTGGCGGATACCAGGCACTTCCAGCTCTAGTAGATTTCCCTTACGTCCCAACCCGATAGCTCGATCATGACCACTGCCAGGTTCCTAAGTTCACCGTTCTGAGGTGACCATTCACTCCAGAACCTGTAGCTCCCGCGGCCGCTCGATTCGACGATCCACATCGAGCCGTCGACGCCGCTCCAACATCCATAGGACCGCTTGCGGAGGAGTGATTGAACGCTGGTTAGTCTAGCTCGCTCTTGCTCAGATAGAACCCTGCTTATTCTACAGCCCCCCGGCGCAGTCTCACAGCCGTCTGCCCCCGATGACCATGTGCCAGAAATTCGAAGCTGGCCGTTTTCTGTCTCGCTCGTGCTGATCGTCAGCGGAGCATGAAAACTGCGGAGAAGGGTGAAGCGGACAGTTCGATGGCGCAGCTCTCGCTGCGGAAATAGCGGCTCTTCGTGGAGTCCCAGTAAGGCGCTGGAGTACCAGTCTGCTTCGAACTCCTCCAGGACCGGTCTCGGCTCGGCGGGAGCGTACCGGTTCGCTGGACACTCGCCAGCCTGGGTTTGGAGAGACTTGGGGAAGAAAGGAGTCGAGCCAATCACAATGTAGATCGTGAAAACGATCCCAAAGACACCAAGGGCGAGCAGAACGAAGGCATCACGTCTGAACATGCCGGTCTCCCGGGTCCACGGTGATACCAGATTGCAGAAGGTGCAAGACGGTCAGTTGCGCTAAGAGTTAGCGCGAGCGGTCGAGACCACAAGAACTCACCCAAACCGCGCCTGCAAATCCACGCTCGACGTCCGCCCCACGCTGTCTGCGCAACTCCCCAGCCACTCGTCCGCTGCGGCCCGCCCGCGCGCCTTGAGGTCGTTCAGGAAGGTCCATTCGGTGTTGAACTTGGAGCCCAGCGACAGGTCGCCCAGCCAGCCGTCGGCCTCGATGGCGTGCATCAGGATGTTGCGGTAGCGGTCGCGCTCGGACGGCATCAGCCGGCCCTCCTGGATCAGCTCCTGCACGAAGGCGACGGCGCGCAGCTCGGCCACCAGGGGCGCGTTGAAGACCACCTCGTTCAGCCGGTCCATGATGTCTCCCGCCGCCCGGGGCAGGTCGCTCCGCTCGAAGGCGTTCAGCGTGATCAGCAGGATGTCGTCCGGCGTGTCTTCATAGAACAGCGGCCACAGCGGCGGATTGGCCAGATAGCCCCCGTCCCAGTAGGGCTCGCCCTCGATCTCCACCGCCTGAAACAGATGCGGCAGGCAGGCCGAGGCCAGCAGCACCTGATCGGTGATCTCCTCGGACCGGAACACGCGGGATTTGGCGTGGCGCACGGCCGTGGCCGCCACGAACAGCTTGACCTTGGAGGTCCGCACCGCCTCGAAGTCGATCGAGGCTTTCAGAACTCGATCGAGAGGATTCAGGTTGAAGGGGTTGAATTCATAAGGAGACATCGACAAAGCGAGCGTCTCTCCGGCGCGCCAGAGCGGCGAGTCCTTCAACCATCCGGGCGTCAAGGCGTTGGACCAGATCGAGCTGTCGCCGAACACGTTCTTGCCGCCCGACTGATTGGTCTCGCGCCACAGCTTGTCCAGCGCGGCTCGCGCACCTTGCGGCCCACCGGTCGCCAGCCCCGACACCAGCGCGGCCCCGTTCATCGCCCCAGCCGACGAGGCCGTGACGGCCCGAATATCCAGCACATCGACTTCCAGCAGCCGGTCCAGCACGCCCCACTGAAACGCCCCGTGCGCGCCGCCGCCCTGCAAAGCCAGGCAGATGGGTCGGCGCCCGGCCACGGGTTCGACCGGCCTTTCGGTCGCTGGCTTCGGCTTGCGCTGGAACAGCGCCATGACGCCCCCCGGCGTGTTCGCCTACTGCGCGGTCCAGCCGCCGTCGATGGAGAAGCTGGCCCCGTTCGCAGAAGCGCCGAGGTCCGACACCAGATAGAGGAATATCCCCGCCAGCTGGTCCGTCGTGACGAACTGCTTCGTCGGCTGGGCTTCCAGCATCACGTCGGTGATCACCTTCTCCCTGGAGATGCCGCGCGTCTTGGCCTGGTCGGCGATCTGGGCCTGGACCAGCGGCGTCTCGACATAGCCGGGGCAGATGGCGTTGCAGGTGATGCCGTCGCGCGCGACTTCCAGCGCCACGGTCTTGGTGAAGCCGATCACCCCGTGCTTGGCCGCGACATAGGCCGACTTGAACGGGCTGGCGACCAGGCCATGAGCGGACGCGATGTTGACGATCCGCCCGCGTCCCTGCGCCTTCATGATCGGGATGGCCGCCCGCGTGGCGTAGAAGGTCGAGGACAGGTTGATGGCGATGATCTGTTCCCACTTCTCCGAGGGGAACCGTTCGACCGCCTCGACGTGCTGCACGCCGGCGTTGTTCACCAGGATGTCCAGCCGCCCCAGCTGGTGCTTGGCGTAGGCGACCATGTCGGCCACTTCGTCGCCCTTCAGCATATTTGCGGCATGATAGCGAACCCGGACACCGCAGCTGGTTTCCATCTCTGCCCGCGTCCGCTCGATCTCCGACGGATCGCCCAGGCCGTTCAGCACGACGTCACAGCCCCGCGCCGCCACCGCCCGCGCAAGCGCCAGACCGATGCCCGACGTAGAGCCTGAGATCACCGCCACCTGGCCCTTCAGGTCGTCGGGATCTCGATAGACAGGACGCTCGGTCTCGGCGTTGTCTTTCTTGCCGGGCCACTGGAACATGGTGGTTTCGTCCGCTTCGTTTCTTCCCGGCGTCAAACACCGCGCCGGGCTCTGGGTTCAGTCGACCCTAGCGTCTCGCTGTTGCGAAGGCGACAGGGGCTCAGGAATTTCCCGATCGGATGAATATCCAGTCGGTCTCCGTCGACGCGGCCTTGTCATGGGCATAGCCATCGCGGTCGAACGCCTTCAGGTCCTGCGCCCGGTCGATGCGCTCCTCGATCGCGAACCGCGCCATCGTCCCCCGCGCCTTCTTGGCGAAAAACGAAACGATCCGGCTCTCGCCATCCTTCGCCTCGCGAAAGTGGCAGGTGACGACCGGAATCTTCAACGCCTTGGCGTCCACGGCACCGAAGTATTCCTGGCTGGCCAGATTCACCAGCGTCGGATCAGCGTGCCCCTCGGCGTCCGCGTTCAGTTGCCTGGACAGCCGGTCGCCCCAGAAATCATAGAGGCTCGCGCCCCGTCGCGTCTTCAGCCGCGTGCCCATCTCCAGCCGATAGGGCTGGATCCGATCCAGCGGCCGCAGCACGCCATACAGCCCCGACAGGATGCGCAACCGATCCTGCGCGAAAGCCAGCGCATCCGCATCCAGCGACCGGGCGTCCAGCCCCTGATAGACATCGCCGGCGAAGGCGAAGGCGGCGGGCGTTCCATCGGTCGCCTCGGGATCGAAAGCCTGGAAGCGCTCACGATTGAGCTGTGCTAGATCGTCCGAGATCCCCATCAGCCGGCGCAGATCGGCCTTGGTCTGGCGCTTGGCCGTCTTCGCAAGGCTGGCGACATCCTCGGTCAGGCGGGGCAGGCTGGGCTCGACCGCGACCGGCGGCTCGGAAAAATCCAGCCGCTTGGCCGGAGACAGGACGATCAGCAAGGCGGGGGGCTCCTTCGCGTTCGCCGGGGCATGTAGTCCGCTTCGACGACGGTTTGAACCCGGGCGCGACGATCTAGAACAGCACCGCCGGGTTCATGATCCGCTTGGGATCGATCGCCTGGCGGATGGCGCGCATGGTCTCGATCTCCAGCGCCGACTTGTAGCGCCGCGCCTCCTCGGTCTTCAGCCGACCCAGCCCGTGCTCGGCCGAGATGGACCCGTCGTACTTCGCAACGATGTCGTGCACGACCTGTGAACCGGCCTCCCAGCGCCCCAGGAACGCCTTCAGATCCCCACCCGGCGGGCACAGGATGTCGTAGTGCATATTGCCGTCGCCGACGTGTCCGAAGGCGCTGACCCGCGCGCCCGGCTCGAACCGCTCCACCGCCGCCGTGGCCTCGTCCAGGAAGTCGGCGATGCGGCTGACGGGCACCGACACGTCGTGCTTCCAGCCGCCGCCCTCGGGCTTCTGCGCCGCCGACTGCTCCTCGCGCAGCTTCCAGAAGTCCCGTGTCTGGGTCTCGTTCTGGGCAATGGCGGCGTCGACGATCAGGCCGTCCTCGAACGCCGAGGCCAGGATGCGCTCCATGCCCGCCTCGGCCGCGCCAGGCTCGCCCGACGTCAGCTCGATCAGGACATACCAGGGCTGGATGGTCTCCAGCGGCTCGCGCACGCCCGGCACATGGCGGAGGGCGAACTCCACCCCGATCCGCTTCATCAGCTCGAAGGCCTCGACGCCGCCGCCGGTCTCGGCCTTGGCCGTGGCCAGCAACTGGATCGCGGCATGCGCGGTCTCCAGCCCAACGACCGCCGTCGCGCGACTGCGCATCACCGGAAACAGCTTCAGCGTCGCCGCCGTCACGATGCCCAGGGTCCCTTCCGCACCGATCAGCAGCTGCTTGAGGTCGTATCCGGTGTTGTCCTTCCTCAGCCGCTTCAGGCCATTGAACAGCTGGCCATTCGGCATGACTGCCTCGATGCCCAGCACCAGGTCGCGCATCATGCCATAACGCAGGACCGCCGTGCCCCCGGCGTTGGTCGAGATCACCCCGCCGATCGTCGCCGTGCCTTCGGCTGCCAGACTGAGCGGAAAGAACCGACCGGCCGCCGCCGCTGCCTGCTGCGCCTCCAGGAGCGTCACGCCGGCCTCGACCGTCATGGCGTCATCCAGCGGCGTCACATCCCGAACCGCGCGCAGACGACGCGTGGACAGCAGCACCTCGCCATAGGGGATCTGCCCTCCGACCAATCCCGTGTCGCCGCCCTGAGGCACCAGGGCGACGCCATGACGGGCGCAGATTTCCACGGCCCGGGCCACTTCGGCCGTGCTACCCGGTTTCAGCATCAGCGGCGTGTGACCGTTCCACTTGTTGCGCCACTCGGTCAGCCAGGGCGCGATCTCGGTCGGATCGTCCGTCCAGCCCGAGGGACCGAGCGCGGACTTGAGTTCGTTGATGGCGGAGGGAGGAGGGGAGGCCATGCCCGTTTCTCTCAAAGCGATGCCGTCTGCGCCAGTCCAAAGCGACTAGGCTCGTCATCATGCGCGAATCGCTGCCTCCGCCTGTTCCTGCCGTCGGTGTTGTCTGCCTCCGGGGAGAGGAGGTCCTGCTGATTCGTCGGGGCGCTCCGCCTCGCCTCGGGGAATGGAGCTTGCCGGGCGGTCGGATCGAGCCCGGCGAGGGTGTGCGGGCCGCTGCCCTTCGGGAACTTCGCGAGGAGACGGGTGTCGAGGCCCGCCTGATCGGCCTGATCGACGTGGTCGACGGATTCTTTCCCGATGCGGGTCGTCACTATGTGCTGATCGATTTCGTGGCCGAGTGGATTAGCGGCGAGCCCGTCGCGGGCGACGATGCCTCCGACGCCGCCTTTGTGCCGGTTCACCGGGCGCTTGAGTGGGTCACGTGGTCGGAGACCCGTCGGATCATCGAGCAGGCGGTCAGTTTTGGTAGGGTTGGCGCTTCGGGCAAATCCGCCTAACGAGCCCGCCCTGCCCACAGCAATCCTGCTCCGGGCATGGGGGAAAGACCGTGATTAAACAGTTCCTTACCGCTTCCGTTCTCGGCATGGCCATGCTGGCGTCGTCGGCGGGCGCACAGACCGACCCGATCAACTTCACGCTGACGAACGACACCGAGTATACCCTGACGCACCTCTACATCTCCCTGCCGTCCACGGATGAGTGGGAAGAGGACATCTTCGGTGCCGACGTTCTGGCCCCGGGCGAGACGTTCAACATCTCGATCGACGACGGTCTGGACGAATGCGTCTATGACATCCGCGCCGATTTCGAGGATGGCGATTCCATCCAGATCGCCGAAGTGGACTTCTGCGAACTCGACGGTTCGGACCTGGTCGTCAGCGAGTAGTCTCCGACGGACTAAACCGGTCGTCAGACCCAGCGGCCGTCTCGATCGAGACGGCCGTTTTCGTTTCCGGGATCGGCTGGTCTCGTCCGGTTTCTGTGGCGCAGCGCCCATGCTCCCGCTACCGTCGGGGCGCAGGAGGCCTTCCATGATCTATTTCGTTCTCGCGCTGGTGATCTTCGCCATCGTGTTCTTGTTCAGCCTGGTCAAGATCGTGCCCCAGGGCCGCGAGATGACCGTTGAACGGTTCGGCAGATACACCCGCACGCTCAAGCCCGGCATCAGCCTGCTTACGCCCTTCGTCGAGCGCATCGGCCGCCGGATGAACATGATGGAGCAAGTCCTTGATGTGCCTCAGCAAGAGGTCATCACCAAGGACAACGCCATGGTGAAGGTCGACGCCATCGTCTTCATCCAGGTGATGGACGCCGCCAACGCCGCCTACCGGGTCGAGAACCTTGAATACGCCATCACCCAGCTGTGCTCGACCAATCTGCGCACCGTGGTCGGCTCGATGGATCTGGACGAGGTGCTGTTCCAGCGTGACGCCATCAACTCGCGGCTGCTGAACACCATCGACGCGGCGACCGAGCCCTGGGGCGTCAAGGTCAATCGGATCGAGATCAAGGACCTGACCCCGCCGGCTGACATCACCAACGCCATGGCCCGCCAGATGAAGGCCGAGCGGGAACGCCGCGCCGTCATCACCGAGGCCGACGGTGAGAAGCAGGCCGCCATCGCACGGGCCGAGGGCGCCAAGCAGGCTGCCATCCTCGAGGCCGAGGGTCGCAAGGAAGCTGCCTTCCGCGACGCCGAGGCCCGTGAGCGCGAGGCCGAGGCCGAAGCCAAGGCGACGGCCATGGTGTCCGAAGCCATCGCGCGCGGCGACGTCAATGCCATCAACTACTTCGTCGCGCAGCGCTATGTGGACGCCTTCGCCGAGCTGGCCCGCAACCCGACCCAGAAGACCGTGATCGTGCCCGCCGAGATGAGCGGTCTGGTCGGTACCATCGCCGGCATCGGCGAGCTGGTCGGCCTGGCAAAGGACCAGCAGTCGCCGCCGCCGCGACCGACCCCGCAGGCTCCGACGACCCGTCCGCGCGGCGGCAGCGTGCCGACCACCTGAGGAGAGCAAGATGGACGCGGTGCTTGATATCTATGCCAGTCAGCCCTTCTGGATCTGGCTCGCCGTAGGGGTCCTGTTGCTGGCCGTTGAGGCGGCGCTTTCGACCGAATGGCTGCTCTGGCCGGCGGTGGCGGCGGGTGTCGTCGCTGTCCTGACGGCGGTGGGTCTGGACATCGGGTTTGTCGGCGAGGTCGGATTGTTCGCCGTTCTGACGGTCGTCTCGACCCTGTTCTCGCGCCGCCTGATCCAGCGTGTGAACCCCGACGACAAGCCCGACGTCAACGATCGCGAGGCCCGCCTGATCGGCCAGAAGGCGAGGGTCGTTGAACCCTTCGTCGATGGCCGCGGTCGGGTCTTCGTCTCGGGTGCCGAATGGGCCGCCGAGATCGACGGCGACGGCCCGCCCGTCGGCGACAGCGTGATCGTCGAGGCCAGCCTGGGTTCTGGTCTGAAGGTCCGCGCGATCTAGGCTTTCGTCGCCAGCATTTCGTCGATGCCGAGGTTGGCCAGCGCATCGGCCCGCTCGTTCAGCTCATGGCCGGCGTGGCCCTTGACCCAGTGCCACTTGACCTCATGGCGCGCGCGAGCGGCGTCGAGACGCTTCCACAGGTCGTCGTTCTTGACCGGCTTCTTGTCCGCCGTCTTCCAGCCCCGCGCCTTCCAGCCGTGGATCCAGCCGGTGATGCCGTCCATCACATATTTGCTGTCGGTGTGCAGATCGACATGGCACGGCCGGTTCAGCGCCTCCAGCGCCATGATCGCCGCCGTCAGCTCCATGCGGTTGTTCGTCGTCAGCCGCTCGCCGCCATGCAGCTCCTTGGCCTTGCCCCCCGACTGCAGGATCGCCCCCCAGCCGCCGGGCCCCGGATTGCCGCGACAGGCGCCGTCGGTGTGGATGATGACGTGACTCATTTGCGCGGGCTTACAGCTTCCCTTGGCGCGTCGCCATCCGGTGGACTATAGGACCCGTGTCGACGCGGGGCGCGTGGCCTCGCAGAAGGAGAGTTCGCCGTGGGCGCAATGAGCATCTGGCACTGGGCATTTGTCATCCTCGTGGTGGCCGTCCTGTTCGGCGGGCGCGGCAAGCTGTCCAGCCTGATGGGCGACGCCGCCAAGGGCATCCGCGCCTTCCGCGACGGCCTCAAGGACGACGGCAAGGACGGCCCCGCCGAGGGCGTGTCCAGCCTGCCCCGCACCGAGGCGGAGAAGGACGAAGTCAAGCGCTGAGCCCCTTGGCGGAAAGAGCCTGACGCATGGGCGGCCTCGGCCCCGGGATCGGGGGTCTTGAATACCTCATCATCGCCGTCGTCGCCCTGATCGTCGTCGGCCCCGAACGCCTGCCCGCGATGCTGCGCCAGCTGGGCAAGTGGGTGGCGTCGATGCGGCGCATGGCCAATGAGTTCCGCTCCAGCTTCGACGAGATGGCTCGCCAGTCCGAGCTCGATGAACTGAGGAAAGAGGTCGAGGCCCTGCGAAGCGGCCAGACCGTCGCGGGTCAGGGACTGGTCCGCCTTGGCGCCGAGGCGGACGCCGCCTTCAAGGACATCAAGTCCGAGCTCGACAAGCCCGCGATCGCGCCGCCTCCGCCGGTGACGCTCAACAGCCCCGAGTTCCCCGAGTCCGCCATGACGCCCCTGCCTGCCGACTATGCTCCGCCGGCGGCCGCGACGCCTGCGGCGGCCGCCACGGAGGGGCCGCCGGTCGAAGCGGCGCCCAAGCCCCGGAAGACCCGGGCGACCAAGGCTGGATCGCCATCGCCAGCCGCGAAGACCTCAGCCAAGGCTGCCGCCAAGTCGCCCGCGCCGAGCAAGCCCAAGACTTCGTCTGAATCCGTCGCCGCGCCGCGTCCCCGCGCGCAACGTAAGCCCAAGGCCGTGTCGTGAGCCTCGACCGCGACGAGGCCGAGATCGAGGCGTCGCGCGCGCCCCTGATGGATCACCTGATCGAGCTGCGCGGGCGGCTGATCTGGTGCGTGGCCGCGTTCGGCGTCGCCTTCATCGTCTGCTTCTTCTTCGCCGGCCCGATCTACGTCTTCCTGGTCAAGCCGTTCGTGGCGGCGAACGCGCTGCACGCCGCCGGCGATGGCCACAACGTCTCGCCCATCCAGCTGATCCAGGCCACTGCGGGTCTGATCCCCATTCCGGCGCCGACGGGGGAGGGAGCCCAGCTGATCTACACCGCGCCCCTGGAAATCCTCTTCACCAAGATGAAGCTCGCCGGTCTGGGTGCCATCTTCCTCGCCTTCCCGGTACTTGCGTTTCAGCTCTGGCGCTTCGTGGCGCCTGGCCTCTATCGCAACGAGAAAGGGGCCTTCCTGCCCTTCCTGATCGCCTCGCCCCTGCTGTTCTGTCTGGGCGCGGCGCTCGTCTACTACGTCATGCTGCCGTTCGTGATGTTCTTCTCGCTCAGCCAGCAGATCAGCTCGGAGAGCGTCGCCGTCGCCCTCCTGCCCAAGGTGTCGGAGTATCTGAACCTGGTGACCGCCCTGGTCCTCGCCTTTGGCCTCTGCTTCCAGCTGCCGGTGGTCATGACCCTGCTGGGCCTCGCCGGCCTGATCTCGTCCAAGCTGATGAGCGAAGGCCGCCGCTACGCCATCGTCGCCGTCGTGGTGCTCGCCGCCATCGTCACCCCGCCCGACCCCATCAGCCAGCTGATGCTCGCCGTGCCCCTGGTGATCCTCTACGAGATCTCCATCTGGTGCGTCCGCCTGATCGAGCTGCGTCGCAAGCGCGAGGACGAGGCCGAGGGGCTGGCCAGCGCCTGATCGGTGACGGACACCGACTTTCGACCCGTTGCTCAACTCATGTTCCGCCCTATGGTCGATTCATGAATAGAACGCATAGCCGCAGTATCCGGTCCGCACTTCTCGTCTGCGGCCTGGGCGTTGCCGGCGGCGCATTCCTATGGCTCTCTATCGTGCCCCCTCCGAGCGCTTCGCTCGCCAAGGAGATCGATCAGTTGCTGGAGCAGGACCCATACGTGCGTTCTGTCGATCATTGGCCATCTCGGTTTTATGCTTGGGAAAAGCCCGAATGGGCTAGAAGCCAGGGCGCTCACCTGATCTGGGTTCTAAGCGGTCCTTGGCTTGGCTCTGATACCTCGAAGGTCAGTGTTCGTTTCCATGAGATAGCGGTGCCGGGGGTGTACCCTCCAGGTCGAAACCTGCTGCGTGCGGATCAAGACGTGTTGGCTCTGGATAGTTCCAACAACATGCTCGTCTTGGCGACCTATGATGTTCGGACAGAGAAGCTGACAAGTTTGTATTGCGGGCCAAATTAACGAGCCTGTAGATCCCTAGCGCGACACTCCAGACAGATTTCACTCGCTGGTGGTGCGCCCACGAACTCAACAAAAAGCCCCGGACGGCGGACCATCCGGGGCTCTTCCTATCCGCCGATCCGACCGATCAGCAGCTGTAATACATGTCGAACTCGACCGGGTGCGGGTGCAGTTGCAGCCGCATCACCTCTTCCATCTTCAGCTCGATGTAGCTGTCGATGAAGTCGTCATCCATCACGCCGCCCTTCTTCAGGAAGGCGCGATCCTTGTCGAGCGCCTCCAGCGCCTCCTTCAGGCTGCCGCAGACCTCGGGGATGTTGCCGCGCTCTTCGGGCGGCAGGTCGTACAGGTTCTTGTCGGCCGGAGCGCCCGGATCGATCCGGTTTTCGATGCCGTCCAGGCCCGCCATCAGCAGGGCGACGAACGTCAGATAGGGGTTGCCCATCGGGTCGGGGAAGCGGGCCTCGATGCGCTTGGCCTTGGGCGACGACACCCACGGAATCCGGATCGAGGCCGAGCGGTTGCGCGACGAATAGGCCAGCTTGACCGGCGCCTCATAGCCCGGGACCAGCCGCTTGTAGGAGTTGGTCGTGGAGTTGGCGAAGGCGTTGATCGCCTTGGCGTGCTTGATGATGCCGCCGATGTACCACAGACAGGTGTCCGACAGACCCGCGTACTTGTCGCCCGCGAACAGGGGCTTGCCGTCGCGCCAGATCGACTGGTGCACATGCATGCCTGAGCCGTTGTCGGCGAACATCGGCTTGGCCATGAAGGTCGCCGTCTTGCCGTAGGCCGCCGCCACGTTGTGGATGACGTACTTATAGAGCTGCAGCCGGTCGGCCATGGTCAGCAGGTCCGAGAACTTGAGCCCCAGCTCGTGCTGCGCCGGTGCCACTTCGTGGTGGTGCTTCTCGGGCTGCAGGCCCAGGTCGCGCATGACGCCCAGCATCTCGCCGCGCAGGTCCTGACCGCTGTCGACCGGATTGACCGGGAAATAGCCGCCCTTGGGCCCCGGGCGGTGGCCCATGTTGCCCTCGGTGTACTCCGCGCCGGTGTTGGCGGGCAGCTCGGTGGAATCATAGCTGTAGAAGGTGTCGTGCGGAGCCGTGTTCCAGCGCACGTCGTCGAAAATGAAGAACACGGCCTC
>JAIERG010000022.1 GCA_019747095.1 Caulobacteraceae bacterium
CAGTGGATCGAGGTGTCTTCGTCCAGCGTGTTGGTCACGGACAGGCGGGCATTCTGACCCTCCCGAAGCCTGAGCACCGGCGCGGGTAGTACGCCGTTGATGGTCGTGGCGGTCGCCGTCCGTCCATTGACGGTGAAGGGCGAGTGGCCGATCGTCAGATCAATGTTCGGTCCGGTCAGGGTCGGCAAATCCGACCTCAGGCCCGGGCTGCCGGTCTGAGCCCATGCTGGCAGCAGGCCCGACAAAGCCAGCGCGCCGCCACCAGCGGCCGCTCCGCGCAAAAGGGCTCGACGATCGAGCGTCATTCGGTTCTCCTGGTTGTTCGTTGGCGGATCGCCTGCGCGACCCGTCTCTAAGGTTTACGCATCCCCCACCCCGGCCCCTCGTGACAGGGTGCCGCAGTCGGGGTCCGAGCGGGTTCAGGTCTCCGCAAGGCTCATAGCCGCGCGAGAATAGCCTTCATCTGAGCGATCTCTCGTTCCTGAGCGGCCACGATCTCGTCGCACAAGCTGACGATTTCCGGGTCTGACAGCGACGCTTCGCGGCACATCAGGATCGCACCCGAATGGTGCGGGATCATGGATTTCAAAAACTCTGTGTCGCCCACCGCAGCCTGGGTCCGCATGCCATAGAAGCTCAGCGCGAACACCAGCACCGCAGCGCCGCCGATCAGCAGATTGGTTCGTCTGGACGGGTACATCGAGCGCATGAAGATCAGCATCAGCAACGCCATCGGCGACACCATCATCAGCGTCATATAGACGTTGTTGAGATTCAGATAGAAATGATCGAGCGTCGCGATCATCGTGTACATCACCAGATACATGATGATGAAGTCCAGCGTCAGTTCGATCGCCAAAGAGCGGTAGCTGCCCTTCATGCCCTTCATGCCCTTCATGCTGTGCACGTCATGCGTGGGTGTCATTTTCCCTCTCCCGTTTTCTGCGGCCTGAGCTCCGACGAATCCGCCCGGTGCGTGTCATGACCCGCTGGATCGTTCCGTCGTTCGACATAATCCAAGGCTTTCGACTGCGGTTCCGCCCAATGAAATAAACCCGTTTCCTGCGTGTTCACGCGAGGGACGGACGCCCGGACTGCGTATTAGCTCCGGGACGCCTCCCTTCCCGTCAGTCACGCCGACCGCCTCAGAGTCTGACGGCCCGAAGCCGCAACGCATTGGCGATCACGCTGACCGACGACAGGGCCATCGCCAGCGCCGCCAGTGCCGGCGACAGCAACCAGCCGAACACCGGATAGAGCAGTCCCGCCGCGACGGGGATGCCCAGCGCGTTATAGCCGAAAGCGAACACCAGGTTCTGGCGGATGTTGCTCATCACCGCCTGCGACAGGTGACGCGCGCGAACGATCCCCTGCAGATCGCCACCCAGCAGGGTGACGCCCGCGCTCTCGATCGCCACGTCCGAGCCCGCGCCCATGGCCACGCCGACGTCGGCGGCGGCCAGCGCGGGCGCGTCATTGACCCCATCCCCCGCCATGGCGACCACACGGCCCTCGGCGCGCAGCCGTTCGACCACAGAGGCCTTGTCCTGGGGCAGAACCTCGGCCTGGACCTCGTCGATCCCCAGCCGGCGGGCGACGGCCTCGGCGGTCGTGCGGTTGTCGCCGGTCATCATCACCAGACGCAGGCCTGCGGCTTTCAGCGCCTTGATCGCATCGGCCGTGGTCGTCTTGATGGGATCGGCGATGCCGAGAACCCCTGCGGCCCGGCCGTCCACGGCGGCGAAGATGGCCGTGGCCCCGTCGCCCCTGAGCGCGTCCGCTTCGGCTTCAAGCGCCGAGACATCCACGCCGAGCTCGGTGAGGAACCGCGTATTGCCCAGGGCGACCCGCTTGCCATCCACCACGCCGGAGACGCCGCGCCCGACCGGACTGTCGAACTCGGTCGCCTCGGACAGGGTGAGCTTGCGGTCCGTCGCGGCCGAGACGATGGCGTCCGCGAGCGGATGTTCGCTGCCCCGCTCCAGACTGGCGGCGAGGCGCAGCAGTTCGGCCTCGTCGAAACCGGACGCAGGCCGGATGGCGGTCACCGAGGGCCGCCCCTCGGTCAGGGTGCCGGTCTTGTCCAGCACCAGGGTGTCGACCTTCTCGAACCGTTCCAGCGCCTCGGCATTGCGGATCAAGACGCCGGCCTGGGCGCCCCGGCCGACCCCGACCATGATCGAGATGGGCGTCGCCAGGCCAAGCGCGCAGGGACAGGCGATGATCAACACCGACACCGCCGCGACCAGAGCATAGGACAGGCGTGGCTCGGGGCCCACCAGCCCCCAGACCAGCGCCGCCACCAGGGCGATCACGATCACCGCCGGCACGAACCAGCCCGAGACCGTGTCGGCCAGCCGCTGGATCGGCGCGCGGCTGCGCTGGGCCTGGGCCACCATCTGCACAATCCGGGACAGCAGGGTGTCGGCCCCGACCTTGTCGGCCCGCATGACGAACGAACCGGTCCGGTTCAGCGATCCGCCGACCACGCTTGAGCCCGGCTCCTTGGTCACGGGCATGGATTCGCCGGTCACCATGGATTCATCGATCGACACGCGGCCGTCCAGGATCTCGCCGTCGACCGGCACCTGTTCGCCCGGCCGCACGCGCAGCCGGTCCCCGAGGACGACGCGGTCGAGCGTGACGTCCTCGTCCGTGCCGTCTTCACGCACGCGACGGGCGGTCTTGGGCGTCAGGTCGAGCAGGGCCCGGATGGCTCCGGACGTCTGTTCGCGCGCCCGCAGCTCGAGGATCTGACCCACGAGAACCAGGACGGTGATGACCGCCGCCGCTTCGAAATAGACCGGCGCGCTGCCGTCCGTTCGGCGGATCGCCTCCGGAAACAGACCCGGCGCCACCACCGCCACCACGCTATAGAGCCAGGCCGCGCCAACGCCGATGGCGATCAGGGTGAACATGTTGAGCTTGCGGGTCCGCAAGGACGTCCAGCCGCGCTGGAAGAAGGGCGCCCCGGCCCACAGCACCACGGGCGTGGCCAGGGCCAGCTGGATCCAGTTCGACGTCTGGCCGGGGATCCGCATCGCCAGGCCCGTCAGATGTCCCCCCATCTCTAAGGCGAACACCGGCAGGGTCAGAACCAGCCCGACCCAGAAGCGCCGGGTAAAATCGACCAGTTCGTGATTGACGGGGGCCTCGGCCGTCACGGTCTCGGGCTCCAGGGCCATGCCGCAGATGGGACAGGACCCCGGACCCTCCTGACGCACCTCCGGGTGCATCGGGCAAGTATAGACGGCGCCGGGGATCACGGGCGCGGGTTCGGGTCTGTCGCCCAGATACTTGTCCGGATCGGCGACGAATTTCGTGCGGCATCCGGCCGAGCAGAAGAAATATTCGGTGTCCTCGTGCATGGCCCTGTGAGCCGTCGCGGCCGGATCGACGGTCATGCCGCAGACCGGATCGAGTGCCTTGCCGTCGGCGTCGTCGTTGGCACCGTGCGCACAGCAGGCGTGCTTGTGAGAGTTTGCGGCAGGGTTGGCGGAAGCTTCGGACATGGCGGCTCCTCCTGAGCGGAATGCCTCTCCCATATACCCATACAGGGTATATTGAAAGATACCTTCGTGGGGTATAACCACTCTGAACCGGAGTTGATCCATGCGAGCCGAAGCCAAACCGAAGATCATCAACCGCCTGAACCGCATCGAAGGTCAGGTGCGCGGCATCGTCCGAATGGTTGAGGATGACCGCTACTGTGTCGATGTCCTGGCCCAGATCCAGGCGGTCCGCGCCGCTCTGGCCCGGGTGGAGAGCGAGGTGCTCAAGGACCATCTCGACCACTGCGTGATGGGCGCCATGACCGGCGACGATCGGGCGGACCGCAAGACCAAGGCTAGCGAGTTGATCGAACTGCTCGGACGCGCCTCGCGCTAGGCTGGTAGCGTTGCAGCGTCAGGCCCGTCGACGAAACGGCTCCACCAGCTGACCGAGGTAGTGTCGCGGGTAATCCGGCTGATCGGACACACCGATCTCTCCCGCGCGAGGCGTCGCGCGTCCGCTGCGGAACGTCCCGAGCCAGTGATCCCAGACGCTGGTGAACAGGCCGAAATTAACGTCGCCCTCGGTCTGCGAGGCCAGGTGATGATGGCGGTGAGCGGGCGCTACGGCCCAGACGTAAACCAGCGGTCCGATCCTCATGTCCACGTTCGAGTGCTGCAGGATCAGCTGAATCGCCACCGCGAAGGCCACCAGCCAGGCGACGTCCTGGGGCATGCCCAGCAAAACCAGGGGCGCTGTGCCGGCCGTCAGTTCTATCGCCTGATGCAGGGGATGTTTCAGCAGGCCGTTGAACCCATACATTCGCTCGACGGAATGATGCACGGCGTGCAGCGGCCACAGGGCGGGAAGGCGGTGACTTGCGTAATGGGCGAGCGTGATGCCGAGGTCAGCCACCAGGATGGCGACGGCGAGCTGTCCCCACAGCGGCCAGTCCGACGGCCAGACGCCGAAGTCCGGAATGAGGCCCGATATCAGCGGCAGAGCCAGAACCGAAACAGCGATCGAGACCTCGTTGACGATCGCATGGGCGACATCCCGTCCCCGGTCTCCGTGCGGGCGATTCCAGACCGGTTCATAGGGGGCCAGTCGCTCTGCCGTGAACGAGACGACGAGCGCCAGACCCAGCAGGAGCCACAGGGCCCAGGGCTGGACGTTCCACTCGGTCAGGCCGACGGCCGCCCAGAGAAACCCGACGAAGAACACGGGCGCATAACCCAGGCGGATGACGAACCGGATCGCGGACATCGGACGCTCCCTTGCAATCCTATCCTGATGCCGTTCGGACGCGGCCTATTGAACGAAACGATTGTCCGGTGTCTGGACGACCTGGGCGGCCTGAAGCGGCGTCACGCCGAACATGCGTTTCATCGTTCTGCTGAGATGGGCCTGGTCCGCGAAGCCGCCCGCCAGCGCCGCCTCGGCCAGTCTCGCGCCGCTCGCCATGGCGCGACCGGATCTCTCCAGTTTCCGCCACAGAAGCCATTGGGACAACGGCGCCGATAACTGAGCCTGCGCAAGGGCGCGGAGCCTGGCCGGAGACAGATTGATCGCGAAGGCCGCTCGGGCAATGGCTCCAGGAGCCGGGTCTCTGGACGCGATCAACAGGGCCCATTCCAGACGCGGATCCAGAGACGCCTTCCTTGCGCCCAGGTCGGCCCTGAGTCTGTCGATGATCTGCTCCGCCGGGACATTGGGAAGGAAACGATCACACACCGAGGCCGGCGCCACGCCGGACTCGGCCGGAGCGATCAGCGCGACCAGTTTCGAGGCCAGCGGCGTGTGCGTCTCGAGATAGATGAAGAAAACCGCGCCTTGATCACACGTCACGCGGTGGCGAACGCGGGGCGCGAAGATGAGCGCCCTGCCCGACATCTCACGACCGTGGTCCAGCACCGCATGAACGCAGCCGGAGCGCGCCACCGCCAACTGAACCGCCACATGGGCATGGCTGTCATGATCCGCGGAAGGCCCCTCGTAAGCGGCCCAGCCGTCACCGAACGCGAACTCATGTCTGGAAGACGACGGCGGCATGGGGCGAAACATATCCGCTATGCCGGCATGGAGCCAAGAGCGGTGCGCAACGCGCTTCGAACGCCGAGACGAAGATCGCCGTCCACCTGTCAGCCTCCCGCACCATCGTCTCAGCCACACGGCTCTGGGACAAAAGGCCGTCACGCCCGATGACGGCCACGGTACGCCTCGCTCGGCGCATCGGTCCCACCGATTGGATCGGCAAACCCGGATCATGGCTCTGCGGCGAGGGATAAGCGGCGCTGCTGCGTATACCCATTGGGCAGGGCAGCTTCGGCCGTCCTTTTATTCGGGGCTGCACATGACGTCCATTTCGCCGGTGAGCGAAGGCTATCCCTCCGACCTGCGCGCTCTGACGAGCCTGCGGGCCTTTCTCGCCCTGGGCGTGGTGCTGTTCCACTACCAGCTCCAGTGGGACCCGGCTCTCGGCTTCAGCCCTATCATCGAGCGGAGCCGGCTGGCCGTCGATGCGTTCTTCTTCCTGTCGGGTTTCATCCTCGCGCATGTATATGGGCCGTCCTTCGCGGCCGGCACGTTCAGCTACAGGCGTTTCATCGTCGCGCGCCTCGCGCGTCTCTATCCGCTGCATCTCGCGGTTCTGGGCGGCGCGACGATCATGGTTCTTGGCGCCATGGTCGCCGGGGTGCGGTTCGACTCCGCCACCTATACGCTCGAAGGGTTCTTCAAGACCCTGTTCCTGATCCAGGCCTGGTTTCCAAGCGAGACGGGGTACAATTGGAGCGGCCCGTCCTGGTCCCTGTCGGCGGAGTGGTTCGCCTATCTGCTTTTCCCGGCCTATGCGCTCCTGGCCGTCCGGATGCGGCGACGTCCGTGGCTGCTGCTGGGCCTGGGCATGGTGGCCTATGTTGTCATCGATGGAGCCTATGGAGCGATCTTCGGCAAGGTGCTGCCGCGCGCCGAAGACGACATGGGTATCCTTCGGATCGCTCCAGCCTTCCTGATCGGCACGGCCCTTTACGGCCTCGGTCGCGGCACCCTGTGGCGTCCGGGCGTCGCCATCGCCGCCTGTGTCGTTTCCACCGGTCTGCTGCTGGCGGGCATGCAGCTGTCTCTTGACGACAGGATCATCGTCGCCCTGACCGCGCCGGTCGTCTTCAGCTGGTCCATGCTGGCCAAGACGCAGAGCGAAGGCCTCCTGGCCTCGCCTCCCCTGGTTTTCGCCGGCGAAGTCTCCTTCGCCCTCTATCTGGCGCATATGCCCATTCTGGTCGCCTACAAGGGGCTCGCAGCCGAGATGCGCGGGATAGACAGCGGCTTCGTCATGACACCCTTGGAATTGGCAGGCCTGTTCATTGTCACGGCGGCCGCTTCCGTCGCGCTGCACCTGCTGGTGGAGAAGCCGGGGCGATCATGGATCCGCCAGGCCTTCGAGCGTCGCGTCACGAAGTCTGTCGTGACCGCCGAGTGAACGCCGACGATGCGGAGGGTATTTTCCTTGAATGTCGCGGCGAGCTGACCGACCAGGCCTCTTGTGCCGTGCCCAGGGTCAAGGGGTCGTCCCGTCAGCTCACGTTCAGCCTGCGACTCCGATTGACCTGCTGACGGCTGGATCTGTTCCATCAAGCTCACCTTGACCGCTGATCGCACCGCCTCATCATCAAATTTGGGCGCTCCACCATAGCCTGAGCAGCGCCGAGATCAGATCGACGGAGATCATATGGACCCTCTGGCCTATCTGGATCGGATCGGCTTCTCTGGAAGGCCCAACGTTGATTTGGAGACATTGCGGAGACTGCACCGCCTTCATCTTCTGACGTTTCCTTACGAGAACATCGATATTCAATTGGTGCGGTTCGTCAGCACGGATCCGGCGGTCGCCTTTCGCAAACTGGTCACGGATCGCCGAGGCGGCTGGTGTTACGAGATGAACGGTCTGTTCGGCGCGATCGTCGCGGCCTTGGGCTTTCAGGTGACCGGGGTACAGGCGACGACCTCTGCGCGCTTGGGGGGCGAACCCCTGCCCCACTTCGCCTTGGTCATCGATCTTGAGCTCCCTTACCTGGTCGACGTCGGCTTCGGTGACGGGCTCCTCGAACCTTTGCCGATCAAGGCGGGCGTCTACCGACAGCGTGACAAGCAATTTGGCATCGAGGCAACCAGGCCGAGCGTCTGGCGCTACAACAATCATCGCCTAAGCAGCGTCAAAAGCTTCGATTTCACGCTTTCGCCTGCCGACCCCGCCCGCCTCGCGGCCGACTCGCGACGACTACAGTCGGCACCGGATTCTCCGCATGTGCAAAACCTCGTCTGTCAACGGCACACGCGTTTTGGCGTCACCGTCCTGTTGGGCCGGGTGCTGTCTCGCGCGTGTTCTGAAACGCCGGACGTCAAAACCCTGGAATCCATGGACGAGTTCGTGTGGACGCTCGAGGAAGAGTTCGACCTGACCGTCCCCAAGCCCGCGAAACTCTGGGCCAGTGTCGGTGAACGTCACGCCCTGTTGTTCCCCCGTCCGCGAGTGTTCAGCACCCTGCCCGGTCTTCGTCCCGCAAACAGGTAGGGCGTCGGCGTCGCCTGCCAGCAAGGAAAGAGCACTGCGGCGTGATGAGCCTTCGTTTGCGCCTCTGCTGTTTCAGGTGGCCGAACCACCATTGGTGGTGGCATGGCGACGCCGATCAACGCGTCCACAGCCCCGATGACACGCCTTGCCCAATTCACGGGAGATGGATGACCTGCCGTTCTGGCCGCGCAGCAAGTCTCGCGAAAGGCTCAACTCCGACGACACTTCTGTGTTGCGAGGAGATGACATGACTTCAGCACCGGACGCCGCGCTATGTCGTTCGAACCGCGGGACATATCGCGACATCCGATGCCCTGTCACGGGAGGACGCTCTACCAGCGACGCTCGTGCTGTCGCTCGTGTCGGCGCGCTTCCCGGCGATGCTCGCGATCATGACGGCGGTGCGCTCGTCGATCCTGGCGATAGTGACGCTCGCGATCCTCGGCATAGTAGCCGTTGCCGCTGAAGTACCCATAGCCTTGGCGATAGTCATAATATCGGTTCGGCGAGCCGTAACGATTATCGTAGTACCCGTTTGGCGTGTCATAGCGCCTGTCTCTGTTGTAGTTTGATGCCAGGGCGGCACCGGCCAAGGCCCCGACCGCGACGCCCACAGCTACATCCCTCCGATTGTCGTGTCGGTCGCGACCGTAATGGCCGTCCTGCGCGGCGACAGGGGTGGCGGCCAGCACGATCAGCGCCATGCTGCCTGCCGCCAAGGACTTGAGGATCATCATGGTCTGTTCCCTTTGTTGGACGACATCGGCTCAGAGCCGATCGAGCGTCCAAGTTGCGCCTCCCATCCTGAACGCCGCGAAGTCCGACCATTCATCCCGTGTTCATCGGTCGAACGCTGCCCGTCTTTCAAGAGTCTTCAGCGATCAGGGGCGCCTTCGGTGGAAGGCACCCCTACGGCCGCGCCTCGAATTCCAAGTCGTCTGTGTGGGTTGAGGGGGCAACCCGAGCAAATGCCGTCGTCACCGACATACTAGACAGCGGGTGTCTGGGGGATCGCGCCCAGATCGCCCGCACACCCTGTCGGCAGCAATCGGCGGCGTGCTGCGCTGGCTCGCCGCCTGCGGGCATTCTGCTGGGCCAATCCTTCCAATGCCCCGGCGGCTCCCTGCGAGCCAAAAGGGACGAGGCTGCGGTGCAGGCCCTGCGAGACAGCCGAGCCTCGGCCCTCGGTGTTGCCCACGACGCGGGGACGCAATGACGAAGGCCGACGACCTGACCCTGATGCATGCCGGTCGGCGATCCAGGCGAGGACGCACGACCTCCACATCCGTCCGGAGTCAATCGCTGCGGCGCGGCCGCGGGGTCGTTCAACCGGCTCGAAGCGTCCGTGTCGCAGGCCCCACCTCGCGATAATCCCCACACACACCAGACGACCAACTAAACCGTTGCAAATGATTTGCATAAACCCTAGAGCTCGACCGCTCTCGATTCAGAATGGTTCTCATGCGCAATCTTCTGCTCCTCTCCACGGTTTCGGCCCTCTGCCTCCCAGCTATGACGAGAGCCCAGGACGTCCGCCCCCCTGCGGTCGCGGCCCCGCAGACCGAAAGTGTGCACCTCGCCGACATCGTCGTGGTGGCACCCGACCGTCTGGCACAGATCGCGGGTGCCGTAACGCTGCTGTCCGCCGCGGACTACCGGCAGTCCCAGCCTTTTGCGCTGGACGACATCCTGCGCCGGGTGCCGGGACTGTATGTCCGGGGGGAAGAAGGCCTCGCGCTGCGGCCAAACGTCGGAATCCGCGGTCTGACGCCCATCCGCTCGACAGAGGTCCTGTTCCTGGAGGACGGCGTGCCGCTGGCCTATGCTCCATACGGCGACAACGCCAGCTACTACCATCCGCCGATCGAGCGTTTCTCGGGCGTCCAGGTGCTGAGGGGATCGGCCCAGATCGCCTTCGGCCCCCATACGGTCGGCGGCGTCATCAACTATACGACGCCGAACCCCAGCGAGGATCTGGAAGGCCGCCTTGTGCTGCGCGGCGGTAATCGGGGCAATCGGGAGGTCACCCTGCAAGCGTCCGACACAGTCGGAGAGACCGGCATCCTGGGGATGTTCACCCGCCGTGAAAGCGAGGGCAATCGCGACAATCAGGACCTGAGTTACGACGATCTGTTCGTGAAGCTGACCCGCCCAATTTCCGCCAGTCAGAACCTGACGCTGAAAGCGAGTTGGCTGCGCGAGGACAGCCAGGTCACCTATTCGGGCCTGACCGAGGCTGAATATGCCGCCGACCCTCGGCAGAACCCCTTCGGCAACGACCGGTTCGAGGCTGAACACATGGCGGCCTCAGCGGTCCACGCCTGGCGTCTGACGGACACGCTGCGGCTGACGACGGCTCTCTATGGAGCGACCTTCCAGCGTGATTGGTGGCGACAGTCGTCCAACTCGGGCCAGCGGCCAAACGACGCCTCCGATCCGGCCTGTGGCGGCATGGCCAATCTGAACACCACCTGCGGCAATGAGGGTCGTTTGCGCGACTACTACAGTTTCGGCATCGACAGCCGACTGGCCTGGGACTGGGCGACCGCCGGCCGTCTGGCGGGGCGGCTGGAAGCGGGCGTGCGCCTGCACCGCGAAAACCAGGAGCGACTGCAGTGGAACGGCGACACCCCGACCGCGCGGCGTCCGGGCGTCGGGCGCAACGCCGGGGTCGTCGAGGACAACACCCGGCGCGCCACCGCGATGTCCGGCTTCGTCCAGAACAGCTTCGTCCTCGGCGATCTGACCATCACGCCCGGGCTTCGGCTGGAATCGATCGAGTTCGAGCGCGCCAGCAATCTGCCGGGCGGCGGCCGGGGGCAAAGACGGATCGATGTCGCCATCCCGGGCCTGGGATTCGCCTGGTCCCGCGACGACCGGCTGACGGCCTTCGCGGGCGTCCATCGCGGCTTTTCCCCGCCCCGCGCCGAGGACATCATCACCAACACCGGGGGTTCGGTCGAACTGGACGCCGAGCAGAGCACCAACTGGGAAGCTGGCCTGCGCGCCCGGCCCGCGGCCGGCGTGGCCTTGGAGGCCACGGCCTTCCGCATGGATTTCGACAACCAGATCGTGCCCAGTTCGGTCGCCGGCGGGGTCGGCGCGACCCTGACCAGCGCGGGCGAGACCCTGCACCAGGGGCTTGAGTTCGCCGGCCGCTTTTCGTCGGCCGAGGCCTTCGGCAGCGAGCTGGACTGGTATGCCGATGCGACCCTGACCTGGGTGGCGCAGGCCGAGTATGTCGGTCGCCGCTTTTCCAGCCTCTCCGGCTTCGGCGCCGTCAGCGTCACGGGCAATCGCCTGCCCTATGCGCCCGAGTGGTTCGGGCGGGCCGCCTTCGGCGTGAGGGCGCCGAGCGGACTGCAGGCCGAGGTCGAGGTCGTTCAGACGGGCGAGATGTTCGCCGACGACCTGAATACGGTGGCTCCCACGGCCAATGGCCAGCGCGGACTGATACCGGACGCCACGGTCATCAATCTCGCGGGATCCTGGGCCTTGCCGAACACTTCGGTGCGGCTGCTGGCCCGGGTGCGCAATGTGGCGGACCGAACCTATATCATCGACCGCGCCCGCGGCATCCTGCCCAACGAGCCCCGGATCGTGCAGATCGGTGTGGAGTATGCCTTCTGATGGACAATCCCAAAAGCCATGTGCGGGTCTTGGGAGGCCGCGCTTCAAATGTGTGCCCAAGGCGCATGGTCGCCACGCCATCGGCGGATCGTCCGGCCTGCCATCAAGTGTTTATGCCTGTGCGACACTCTGCCTGAGTGGGCGGCGTTCCCAAATCCGTCCCCTTCGTTCCGGACCGCGCGCTCCCGTTGCCTTTCGCGTTCGGCGCGTTACACATTCGCTCCGCTGACACGGCGGCTGCATCCGACTGCGACGCAGTAGTTTCCTAAAGGTGGCGTCGGCATCCAATGCCGTATCGGCCAGTGACGGCTCTACGACGTGCTAATGCTGGTTTACGCCCAGCCAAGACGAGCCGCCTACCCCTTGCATAGACCTGTCGGTCTGGCCCCAAGATCCCCGCATTGAAACCCGCGTTCGGCGTGGGGCCTCTGCGTGACGGGTCCCCGCACGCTGTCAGGCGGCGGGTGTCGCTCGTGACGACCAGTGGATGTGCTTGATGCGCCAGCCGTCTGGTTCCCGCGCGAGCACCATGGTCTCGACCGTCAGGCGGGCGGTGGCGCTGTTCCCGGCCTGACCGACGGTGCGCCCTTCGCTCATGATCCAGGCCAAATCGCCGGATGTCCGGCCTACGCGCCGCGCCATCGTCGACTCGGAAGCCGCTGCGTAGGCCGCATCGGCTTGCAGATGATGCGAGGCGTATTCGGCGCGCGAGCGCTCGGCCCCCCCTTCCTCGAACACCATCGCGTCCTCGGCCATCAGGGACAACGCGGCTTCGGTCTCGCCCGCCTCCAGCGCGGCATGAAAGGCATCGACGATGCTCGCGGCAGCCTGGGCTTCCGACGCCACATCGACCCCTCGATCTGGACCGGTCTGGCCCATCGCTCCGCTGGGAAAAGCTGACAGCAGAAGCACAGCAGAGGCGGCGGCCAAGAAAGGACGGGACATCATTGGGCTCCAGAACAGTTCCCTGCGAGCCTAGTCGCAACCGCCCGACGATGTCATCCTCGGCGGCATCGGCCGCGCGGCCCGCCTGGGCGCGATCATCAAGGGCGGGCTTTACCTCGAGACCCTCGGGCGCGTGGATACGATCGTTCTCGACAAGACCGGCACACTGACCTTCGGCAAGCCGGAGGTGCAGGCCATCGCGTCTATGGACGGGATCACGTCCGACCAGGTCCTGGATGCCGCCGCCGCCGCCGAAGCGCGGTCTGAGCACCCTCTCGGCCAAGCCATCGTGGCCCATGCCCGCGACCAGGGACGCACGATCGTCGAGCCCGATCGGTTCACCTATACCCCCGGCCGCGGGATCGCCGCGATCGTCGGCGGCGAGATGATCCATGTGGGCAACCGCATCCTGATGTCGGATGCGGACATCGATGTGCCCGCCGGTTTCGGAACCACCCTCGAAGCGGCGTCGGAAATCTTCGTCGCCCAGAACGGCTTTCTGCTCGGGGCTGTCGCCGTCTCGGACACGGTGCGACCGGAAGCACGGCAGGCGATCAAGACCCTGGGCCGGATGAAGCTTCGGACCATCCTTCTGACCGGCGATACCCAGGCCGTCGCCGATGCGGTGGCCCGGTCCCTTGGCTTGATGGAGGTGAGGTCCGATCTCCTGCCGGAGGAGAAACTGGCGTTCGTCAGGACGCTGAAGGCTCAGGGTCGCCGGGTCGCGATGTTGGGCGACGGAATCAACGATGCCCCGGCGCTCGCCGAGGCCGATGTCGGTGTCGCGATGGGATCGGGCACGGATGTGGCGCGCGAGAGCGCGGACATCGTGCTGCTCGGCAACGACTTGGTTCGGTTCGTTGAAACCGTCGCTGTCGCGCGTCGCACGCGGCGGATCATCTGGCAGAATTTCGCCGGCACGATCATCATCGACATCGTGGGCATCGGCCTGGCCGCCGTCGGCATCCTGAACCCGCTCATGGCCGCCTTCATCCACGTCGCGTCCGAGATGACCTTCATCCTGAACTCCGCCCGCCTGCTGCCGGCCGCCGACCGGCTCACAGGCCAGAACGCCATTGCATCTGCGGACGATGTCAGTCTAGCCGGAGGCACCCGTCGTGGCGGTTAAATCGCCCTGTATCGATGTGTGTCGGATGGATCGAAAGACGGGCTGGTGCATCGGTTGCCTGCGGTCCCGCGAGGAAATCCGCACCTGGCAGGCGATGACCGATCACAAGCGTCGCCAAGTCCTGGCCGAACGAACGCGACGGGTGTCCAAACTGCCTGTCCGTCCTTGATCGGCGGTCGACGACACAGGTGCCCGCTCGTCGACGCGCCTCGATGTCGCGGCCGAGAGCGGGAAATGGATGGGGGCTTTAGTGAAGCCCTGTCCACACAGGGCAGATGCTGCCGATCGATTAGTCGATACGCTCGAACCGGACGTGTTCCGACTTCAGATCGACGACGGGTCGGAAGCCGGCGGACTGCCAGGCCCGCGTCTGAGGCGAGTCATCGGCCCCAGTCTCGGCCTCGTCCCACCAGCTCGACTGGGTCGCCGCCTTGGGGAGAAGCCGGCCGACAACCCTCTCGAGGTCGCGGAACGTCATCTCGATCTCGGGAGCCTTTTGTCTCGAAAGAAAGGCGGCCAGCGGTGCGTATTTCCCCATCGCGTGATGTTCCCGCAAGCCAACCGCTCGTCAAGAGCGACGAGGCCGAGGAGGCCGGTTGGCAGGTGACGGGTGCTGCGATCAGCCCGCCCGCAGTACCGTGGCCGGGGTTGGGGCTCTCCAGTCCACCTGACCCATCAACGACTTGATGACAGCCTAGGAAGGGCGATGGCTTTGGCCAGGGTCTCTCGCGCGTCCCGCTGCAGGCAAAGCGGCAGGATGAGCAGGGCCAAGGAAAACGGCATGCCGCGCGCGTCTTCGTCCTCATAGGCGACCAGCGCCCTGAACAGGACGAGTCCGCAGAAGGCGGGGTTGAACAGGTTCCTGATCTCGACGGGGCGAAGGTCCCACCGCTTCATGCGGCCACCCCGAGCAGCTCGCCGAGACGCTTCAGGAAGGCGGGATTCCAGTGTACGCGCGGCATGGGCCGGGCGTTGGCGAGGATGTGGAAGGCGCCGCGAACGACATAGGGCTCGGTCACGCGCTCCCTGATCCGCAGCTCCCCGGTTTCCGTTTCGGCCCATTTATAGAGTTCTCGGCCGGCGGCCTTGAACGCGTCGTCCCCGCTGGCGTCGTCCAGGGTTTCGAAGACGATGGCCCGGAACCGGCTCCATTCCTCGATCAGCCGGTCCTCGTATTCCTCCATCTCCCCGGAGATCAGGAGGTTCTCCCGCGCCCAGCTCGAACGCTGCTCGAAGGCGCGGTAATAGTCGATGATCGCGTGCTGGATGCGCGCCGGCGAAACATCGAGATCGCGGAGCTGCTCGACGAACAGACGCGTGTCGTTGGCCACGTCGATCTCGCCGTCGGGCATCCGACCGCGGAAGGTGATCGGCAGACTGTCGCCCCGATACTCCTCCGCAAGGGATGAGAGCTTGTCGGACACCTCGTGACCGTGAACCGGATCCGTCCGCTCTCCCGTGAGCACCTTGATCATCAGATCCATCCACCAGCCCTCCAGCCGCTCGAACAGCGGACCCCGGACCTCCCGGCGGACGGTTCTGAGATGCTGGTCGAGCACGATCTGCGGGATCGTGTCGATGCGCGGGCTGCCGTCCAGAATGAGGATGCGGCCATAGAAGTCGGAAAGCTCGGCCTCGGTCAGTTTGGCCAACTCGGTCTCGGTCTTGCCGATGGTCGCGGACGTGCTGCGCCCCAAAAGCGTTGCAGCGGCTTCCGCCCGAGCCGCCGGGTCGCTGCCCTCCTGGGCGAACCGGGCCAGCTCCGATCCGGGCGCGACGGTCGCGGTGGTGAACAGGACGAAGTCGGCGTTCGAGCTGATCCTGCCGTCCCCGATGTAATGGGCCAGCCACACTCTCACGGACTTCCAGAAATCGACGTCGAGGTCCGTCAGCCGGTCGCCGGCGGCCTTGTGCTTCAACGAGGCCAGCGTCTTGCGGCCGCCCGTCGTGTCGAACTCGAGGTCGTCGCTCTTCTCGATCAGAAGCGAGGTGCTTTCAGGCAAGGACAGAAGCCTGAGAAGCGCCAGCCGGGGCTGGTAGATGAACCCCAACCCTGATTCCGCAGCGGAAAACGTCTGCCGGGCCTCAGTCATCTTGTCCGGGCGCCGCGTCGCGACGCTTCCTGACAGCTGGTCTTCACGTTCATCTCCCCGACCTTTGCCGTGATCATGGATGCAACTTAGGCCCGAAACAACAGCGTCGTTCGAACAGCTTCACAGGCTATGGTCGCGTCGCTCATGTCCGTGGCCAGGGTCAGCCGGTGCGCCGAGAAGCGGCAGCGTGGCGGCCGGTCCCTCGCGGCTTCTCTCTCAGCCCCGAACTCAGGCTGCTTCCACTTCGACGTCACCAAAAACCTGGGAGCCGCGCGGGGTCAGCGGATCAGGTCGATGTGCAGGCGTTTCAGCGCGGGTACGAGTTCCGGCTGCAGCAGGAGCGGCCGCACCGGCGTCGCCCGCAGCTTGGTCACTCCGCGATCATAGACGGCGATGCAGAGCCCGCCGGTGAGCCGTGAGGGATACAGGATGCCGTCAAGCTCCGGCGCCTGGCCGTAAACGTCTGCGCTGAACCGGCGACCTGCCCGGTGGCTCTTGGCGCGCACCGCGTCGGTCGGGACGCCGAGGGCGAGCAGGCCCTCGCCGGTCAGGTCGAGCAGCGTCAGGTCCGCGGACGAGCTGACGACCGTCATGCCCCAAAGGTCGATCTCGTCGCGGTGCAGGCGGCGCTTGGCGCGGCCGACGAAGCGGTCGCGGACGATCGTCTCGGCCATGCCGGTCGCGACGGTCTGACCCAGATAGAGCACCTTGAAGGCGTCGTCCGGGCTCGCGAACCGAGTCTTGCCGAAGCCGAGGCCGAGCGGCGTCTTCGCATGGGCGAGCGGCGTGACGCGCGCGAAGCTCCCCACTGGCCGTTCGACGGTGAAGGCTTTGATCGCGGCCGGGTCGAGCCTCACGACACCCCGAAGTCCCGACGCGCGAGGTCGGCGACGGCGGCCGACTTGCCGGCCTTGAGCCGCGCGATCGGCGTCCGGCCGTTCAGCTCCGGGTGCGGCTCTATGAGCCAGAGCCAGGCGGTCCGTGCGGACCCGGCCGCCTTCAGCACCTCGGCCACCCCCTCCACGGGCCGCCCGTCCACGAACTGGGCGAGCGGGTAGAGATGGTGGCGAGTGCCCTTCAGCAGTCCGATCACCTGCCCCTGCTGATGCCACTGGTGCAGGGTCGAGCGCGGGACGCCATGGTCCTGCGCCAAGGCGGTGGAGCCGGCCACGGGCCCGGCCCAGGCCTCGATCGGGCTCGGCCGGGCGTACCCGTTCAGGCGACGGTCGGCCTCGGCCCGCGACAGGGGCTCGGCGAGGCCCTCGCCCACCAGCGTGGAAACCTCCGGCCCGGCGTCCGCGACCGATCGGTTGACGACCTCCAGCACAAGATCGGACACCGCCTCGGAATCCTCTGACAGACGTCGTCGCTGGTCGGCCGACAGTCGCGCCAGGGCCTTCCACACGGCGGCGGCGGCGCGTCCCACCTGGCGCGCCTCGCCGGCCTTACCGGGATTGCGTTGGACTGACAGCTGGACGATTTCCTGGGCGGTAGGGGCGCGAAGCGCGGCGGTCATGGGACACCTCTCACGCCTAGATAATCCTAAACGTACGCAATGTCCATGTTGTCCAGGAGCTCTGCCATTCTTCCCGTTGCATTGTCCGTATGAAAGGGACTCCACCCGGCCGCCCAAGGCCGACATGCCCCACCCCAACAAGCGGCCTGACATGATCTTGGCCCTCCGATCCGTGCTAGATCAAGCCGATGCCCTACCGTGCGCTCACCATCGATACGAACGTCGCTTACGGCGGCGGCTTCGACTTCGAACATGGCCTGTTGCGCCAGTTGCAGCAGTTCCACGGCTCCGACGGCAGGTTCATCCTCTCTTCGATCGTCGAGGCGGAGATCCTCAAGCGGCTGCGGGAGATGACCAGCTCCACCCGCGACAAGTTCGTCTCCGTGGCCCAGGACGCCTTCGACCGCCGGCTGCTTGGCGATGAGTTCAAACAGGCGGCCGACGCGCTCACGGCCGCCCTCGTCGAGCCCAGGGTCGCCGCACGCGCCCATCTGGACGCCTTCCTCCGGACCACCGGCGCCACCCTTGTCCCGGTCGACCTCGCGCCGATGAGCGATCTGGTGCGGATGTATTTCGATCCGGTCGCCCCGTTCGAGGCCAGCGGCGCCAAGAAGGCGGAGTTCCCCGACGCCATCGCCCTGCTCTCCCTCGAGGCCTGGGCGCGGCGAAACGGCAAGGTCCTTGCGGTGTCCAAGGACAAGGGCTGGCGAGAATTCGCCGAGCAGACCGTTCACTTGGACGTCGTGGAGAGCCTGGGCGCCGCCCTGGCCGTGTTCCAGGAACAGGCCGCCGCCGAGAAAGCCGCCAAGGCCGTGGGCGCCGTCCTGGGAAGGGTCCGGGCGGGCGAGCTTCAGGATCTCGCCGCCGAACTCACCGATCGTCTCGAGACGCGCACCGAGGAACTGGATCCGGATATTTCCGCGGATTCCTACCACCAGTTGGACTTCGAGCTCACGGGCCTGGCGTTCAACGGCTACACCCTCGCCGGCGAACCCGCCGATGATTTCGACGTCACCGTGGTTCGCATGGAAGACGGGTTGATCGCGGTCACCGCTCCGGTTCTCATCCGGGCCACGGTCCAGGCCAGCTTCCACCTGCTGCACTGGGACTCCATCGACCGGGAATACATCTCGCTCGGCAACCAGCACGAGGAGCGCGAGGCGGAGTTTTCGTTCGACGCCCTGATCACTCTGATCGGCGACATCGATGAGCCGGACACGCTTCAGATCGAGGACGTCGAGCTCGTTAACGGTTCGGCCGACGTCGATTTCGGCGAGATCGAGATGGACCGTGGGGAGGCGTGAGCCGCCGGAGCCTGAACGCCGGACGCCCGAGCCTGAGAGGGTTCGTCAGCCGGCGCCGCCTTTGGCGGCGACCGTATAGAACGGGTCGGCCTCCACGAAGTCCGGCTGCATGGCTCTGGTCTTGTAGAGACCGCAGTTGACGAGCTCCGCGACGCCGGGATCGAAGAGCGCGATGTTGAAGCCGTCCGGGCCGCAGTTGCTCCGATAGACGACCCCGTCGAGACCGGCGTGCTTGAACAGCTCGGCCAGGATCTGGGTGGCTGTGTAGTCCGCCTGATTATCCGATCGGGTCATGGGCTCGGCGAAGGCGTCGTCGATATGCCGCCAGACCGCGTTGGCGCGCTCTTCGGGCCCTGGCTCCTCGAAATAAAAAGGAACGCCGGTGTGGTGCTGGGAACAGTCCACGACGATGAGTTCACGCTGCGTGACGTGACCCCCTGAAACTCCTTCAGGAATAGCTAGAGTCCGCCCAACGAAGGACGGACAGAATGAAGCGATC